>JBBDTD010000098.1:0-8299 GCA_040904645.1 Paracoccaceae bacterium | reverse complement strand
CCCCCCCACGACTCGCTGACGGCGGCGGCTTATCTCGAGTGCTCGAACTGCGGCGAGCTGAAGCGCCCGCATCATGTATGCGGCGCTTGCGGCCACTATGCCGGCAAGGAAGTCGTCGCGGTCGTCGAAGAAGTCGATCTGGACGCGGACGCGGCGTAAGGCGCTGATCCGCGCCAACAGCGCGGACGCGAAGGCGGTGACGGGATGAGCGAAGAGACGGTCATTTCCGTCGATACGACCGGGGGTGATCGGGGCGCCGGCACCATTCTCGCCGGCCTTTCGAAATCCGCGCTTCGCAATCCGCGGATCCGCTTCATTCTGCATGGCGACGAAAAGGAGCTGGAAAGCCAGCTCCGCCGGCGTTCGACGCTTCGCGCCATTTCACAGATTCGCCACGCGACCGGCGTCGTGCCAATGGATGCGAAACCGTCCTATGTGATCCGGCACGCCAAGGGCACGTCGATGCTCGGCGCGCTGAATTCGGTGCGTTCGGGCGAGGCGCAGGTCGCGGTCAGTTGTGGCAACACTGGCGCGCTGATGGCGCTGGCGATGCTGCGCCTGCGCACGGCGCCCGGCGTCGAGCGCCCTGCGATCGCGGTCACATGGCCTTCGCACGCGCCGCATGGCTACAACATTGTCCTTGATGTCGGCGCCGATGTTCGCGCGGACGCCCGAACCATGGCCGAATTCGCGGTGATGGGCGCTGAATACGCGCGCCTCTCCTTCAATCTCGCGCGGCCGCGTGTTGGCGTCCTCAATGTCGGCTCCGAAGACAACAAGGGCCGCCCCGGCATACGCGAGGCCGCCGATCTTGTCGCCGAGATCGGCCCCCTGGCCGGTGATTTCGACTATGTCGGTTTCGTGGAGGGCGGCGATATCGTCTCGGACCGGGTCGATGTGATCGTCACCGACGGGTTCACCGGCAATATCGCGCTCAAGACCGCGGAAGGCACGGCGCGCTTCATCAATCACGCGATGCGCGACGCGTTCACCAAGACATTGCTTTCCCGGCTCGCGGCGCTGCTGGCCTATGGCTCGCTTCATCGGTTGAAGAAGCGGATCGACCCGCGGCGGGTCAATGGCGGCGTTTTCCTTGGCCTCAACGGCGCCGTGGTGAAAAGCCACGGCTCCGCTGACGCGACAGGCGTCGCGGCGGCGGTCAAGCTGGCTTTCCGCATGGCCGAGAGCGGTTTCGCCCAACGGGTGGCCGATCGCGTGGCCTTGCTTCCCGAGGGGCGGCGCGCTATCGCCGCAGGAGAGACCGGCGCCTGACGCTGCAACAAGGATGGGGCGCGATAAGGATGGGAATGGTATGACCGTAACGCGCGCAGTCGCCATCGGCTGCGGCCATTACCTTCCCAGCCGCATAGTCGAGAATTCCGAATTCGCAGCCAGCCTCGATACCTCCGACGGATGGATTCGCGACCGCACCGGAATCGAGCGTCGCCGCTTCGCCGCCGATGGCGAGCTGACATCGGACCTCGGGATCGCGGCCGCGCGCGCGGCGCTGGCGAACGCCGGAATCGGCGGCGAAGAGATCGACGCGGTGATTCTCGCCACCGCCACGCCCGACGCGACCTTCCCCTCATCCGCAACCCAGATCCAGCACGCTATCGGCGCCGGCGGGTTCGCGTTCGACATTCAGGCGGTTTGCGCCGGGTTCATGTACGCGCTGGCCACGGCCGACGCGATGATCAAGTCGGGCCAGGCGCGCACCGTCATGGTGATCGGTGCGGAGACTTTCTCTCGCATTCTCGACTGGACCGACCGGCGCACCTGTGTCCTGTTCGGCGACGGCGCGGGCGCGCTGATCCTCCGCGCGGAGACGGGCGAAGGCGGCGTCACCGATCGCGGCGTGCTCGGCGTGCGCCTCAGATCGGATGGCGGCCATCGTGAGCTTTTGTACGTGGATGGCGGGCCGTCATCGACTGGCCACGCCGGAAAACTGCGCATGATGGGCCAGGAAGTCTTCAAGCACGCGGTGACCAAGCTCGCGGAAGTCGCCCATGACGTGATGGCCGAGGCCGGGATCGAGGCCAAGGATATCGACTGGATGGTGCCCCATCAGGCGAACCTGCGCATCATCGCCCGCACGGCGCAGAAAACCGGTCTGCCGATGGAACGGGTCATCGTCACGGTGCAGGATCACGGCAACACTTCGGCGGCGTCCATCCCGCTCGCCCTCTCTGTCGCGGTGGCGGACGGGCGCATCAAGCGGGGCGATCTTCTGCTGATGGAGGGCATCGGCGGCGGGCTCGCCTGGGGTTCGGCGCTGCTGCGCTGGTGACCTCTTCGCAGTTGCGGAAACAACTTTTCCAAGACCGTCGGACAAGCCATTGATATTGACTCTCTTTCGCGGTTGGGCGACGCTCACCCGGCAGTGCGGAAACTAGAGCGCGCTGGACGATTGATTTAGTTCTTCGTGGCGACGAGGGAGTGGAATGATGAGCAAAACGCTCACACGGGCGGATCTTAGCGAAGCCGTCTATCGATCGGTTGGCCTTTCGCGCAACGAATCCGCCGATCTGGTCGAGAGCATATTGCAGCATATATCCAGCGTGATCGTCGCGGGAGACACGGTGAAGATTTCTTCGTTCGGCACGTTCAGCGTTCGCGACAAGGGCGCGCGCGTCGGCCGCAACCCCAAGACCGGCGAAGAGGTTCCGATCGAGCCGCGCAGGGTGCTGGTGTTCCGCCCGTCTCACATCCTTAAAGACAAGATCAACGGGGCCTGATTCATGATCCAGAACGAACGCGCACGCAGCTTTCAGGTTCATGAACCGCAGCGGCGCGCCCCGGAAAAGGCCGCCGAAGCCTTTCGCACCATCAGCGAAGTGGCGGAGCTGCTCGACACGCCCGCGCATGTCCTGCGTTTCTGGGAGAGCAAATTCAGCCAGCTCAAGCCGATGAAGCGCGGTGGCGGGCGGAGATATTACCGGCCTGAGGATGTGGCGCTGCTGCGCGGCATCCGTGAGCTTCTCTACGAAGACGGGTTGACGATCAAAGGCGTGCAGAAAGTGCTGCGTGAGCGCGGCCAGCGCCATGTCGCCGGCATCACCGAGACGGCAGAGGCCGCAGCGGCTGCGCCGGAGGCTGAGGCTGTGGGGGTCGATGTCGACGCCACCCTCGCGCGGCTCGAAGCGTTGCGGAATCGGCTCCGTCGGCATTGACGCTCAAAGAAGCAGGCGGGGGAGGCTTTCGCGCTTGCCAGATTTCTCCCGCGCGCGTAAACCCGCGCGGCGAACGGGCCATGGCGCAGTCTGGTAGCGCGTCCGTCTGGGGGACGGAAGGTCGTGAGTTCGAATCTCGCTGGCCCGACCAACAGCACCGCCAGCGCATCTGCGCTGGCGGTGCGCATTCGGAAGCTCCGACATGAACGCCGGCGACCCCCATAAATCCAGCGGCCGCAAGGGCGTCCTTCCCGCGCAAGAGATTCGCCGCCTGATCGCCAACGGCGCGATCACGGCGGATCAACCGTTCACTGAAGGCCAGACGCAACCCGCCAGCCTCGATCTGCGACTGGGCGGCCGGGCATGGCGCATTCGCGCCAGCTTTCTCGCCGGTTCCGCGCGCACCGTCGAGGAACGGCTTGACGAATTCGCAATGCACGAAATCGAGCTCGGCTCTGGCGCGGTGCTGGAGACCGGCTGCGTCTATCTCGTACCGCTGATGGAGCGGCTTGACCTCCCCGAGGATGTCTCCGCCGTCGCGAATGCGAAAAGCTCCACCGGGCGGCTGGACCTGTTCACGCGTCTGATCACCGACAGGGGCGTGGAGTTCGACAAGATCGCGCCTGGCTATCGCGGCCCGCTTTACGCCGAAATCAGCCCGCGCACCTTTTCGGTGCTGATCCGCCCCGGCGCCCGGCTCAACCAGATCCGGTTTCGGCGCGGCGCTTCGGCGCTTTCCGACGCGGCGCTCACCGCGCTGCATGAAAAGGCCCGCCTCGTGGATGGAGACGCGCAGATCGACGGCGGCCTCGCCTTTTCCGTCCACCTGCAACCGCGCGACTCTGAAATTGTCGGCTGGCGCGCCAGGCGGAACACCGCCCTGATCGACCTCGACCGGATCGGCCATTACGAACCAGAAGAGTTTTTCACGCCCATCAGGCCGATGCGTTCCGGCGGCGTCATTCTCGATCCCGGCGCTTTTTACATCCTCGTCAGCCGCGAAGCCGTGCACGTGCCGCCCGACCACGCCGCCGAAATGACGCCTTACCTGGCCGTCGCAGGGGAGTTCCGCGTCCATTACGCCGGATTTTTCGACCCTGGCTTCGGCCACGGCCCGGCCGGCGGCGCGGGCAGCCGCGGCGTGCTGGAGGTGCGTTGCCACGAAGCGCCCTTCGCGCTCGAACATGGGCAGGTGGTCGGCCGGCTGGTTTATGAACGCATGGCCGCGCGGCCGGATATTCTTTACGGCGCGGGGCTCCGGTCCAACTATCAGGGCCAGGGGCTGAAGCTCGCCAAGCAGTTCCGCTGACGCCGCGATGAGCTGGACCGCGCCCGTCGACAATTACTGCGAGCGACTCGACGCTTCCTTCTGGGCGGAGCCGTTGAACGCCGTCACAAACATGGCGTTTCTTGTCGCCGCGCTCCTCGCCTGGCGTGTCTCGGGGCGTGAGAACCGGCGGGAGCCCTTGACGATCCTTCTGATCGCCATCGCGGCCGCGGTCGGCGTCGGCTCCTTTCTCTTTCACACATTCGCGACCCGCTGGGCCGGCGTCGCCGACACCGCGCCGATTCTGCTCTTTATCCTCGTCTATCTCTTCGCCGCCACGCGGCGCTTTCTCCGCCTTGGCCTTGTCGCTTCGCTGATGGCGCCCGCGCTCTTCATCGGCTTCGCTATCGCTTTCATTTCCCTTTGGCGCGATTTTCTGCCCTCTTTGAACGGGTCTGAAGGGTATCTGCCGGTGCTTGTCGCGCTCTTGGTTTTCGGCGCGGCGCTGACCGCCCGCGGCCATGGCGCGGGCGCCGGCCTCCTGATCGCGGCGGCGGTTTTCGCGCTTTCGCTCACGTTCCGCAGCATGGATCGCAGCGTCTGCGCCGATCTGCCTTTTGGCGTCCACTTCCTCTGGCATTGTTTCAATGGATTGCTGCTGCTGCTCGTTATGCTCACCTTCATCCGGCATGGCGCCAAATCCGGAGACCCGCTTGCGCGGCGCCCCGCCCAAGGCTAAACCGCCCACGATCCCGAGCAGGCTGGAGGCCCCATGTCGGTTGACAAGGACACCGTGCGCCGCGTTGCGCATCTCGCCCGCATCGCCGTGGCGGAAGAAGAGCTCGAGCCGCTCGCGAAGCGCCTGAACGCCATTCTCGACTTCGCCGGCGAACTGGCGGAAGTGAATGTCGACGGGGTGGAGCCGATGACCTCCGTCACCCCGATGCTGCTGAAGCGGCGCGCCGACATCGTGACCGACGGCGAAATTCAGGACAAGATTCTGGCCAACGCCCCCGATGCGCGGCAGGGGTTCTTCTCGGTGCCGAAAGTGGTGGAATGATGGGCGACCTCAACAAACTCACCCTCGCCGCCGCGCGGGACGGGCTGCGCGCGGGCGATTTCACTTCGGCCGAGATCACCACCGATTGCCTCGCGGCGATGGAGGCCGCCAAGGCGTTGAACGCCGTCACCTGCCCGACGCCGGAAAAGGCCATGACGATGGCCGCCGCCGCCGATGTCCGGATCGCCGCAGGCGGCGCGCCGGACATGTGCGGCCTGCCGATCGGGATCAAGGATCTCTTCTGCACCGAAGGCGTGCAGTCTCAGGCCGCCTCCAACATTCTGGCCGGCTTCCTGCCACCCTATGAAAGCACGACGACAGCTCAGCTCTGGAACGCCGGGGCGGTGATGCTGGGCAAGCTCAACATGGATGAGTTCGCCATGGGGAGCAGCAATGAAACCTCGGCCTACGGGCCGGTCTCCTCGCCATGGCGCCGGCCGGGCTCAAACGCGCCACTAACGCCGGGCGGCTCTTCCGGCGGTTCCGCCGCGGCCGTTTCCGCCGATCTCTGCCTCGCGGCGACCGGCACCGACACTGGCGGCTCGATTCGTCAGCCGGCGGCCTTCACCGGCATCGTCGGCGTGAAACCGACCTATGGCCGCGTTTCCCGCCGCGGCATCGTCGCCTTCGCCTCTTCGCTGGATCAGGCCGGGCCAATGACGAAAACCGTGCGCGACGCGGCGATCATGCTGAAAGCCATGGCCGGTCACGATCCGCTCGACAGCACCTCCGCCGATCTGGAGGTTCCGGATTTCGAAGCCGCGCTGAACGGCGACATCCGTGGCAAGGTGATCGGGATTCCGCGTGAGTACCGGGTCGAAAACATGCCCGAAGCGATAGAGGCGCTTTGGGCTGAAGGGCGCGCGATGCTCGCGGACGCCGGCGCGAAGGTCGTGGACATCTCGCTGCCCCACACCAAATACGCGCTGCCCGCCTATTACATCATCGCCCCGGCTGAGGCGTCGTCCAATCTCGCGCGTTATGACGGGGTGCGCTATGGCGCGCGCGCGGTGCTGAAGGCGACGGACGGCGTGACGGAGATGTATGAGCGCACCCGCGCCGCGGGCTTCGGAGATGAAGTGAAGGCGCGCGTGATGGTCGGCGCTTACGTGCTCTCCGCCGGTTATTACGACGCCTATTACCTCAGGGCGCAAAAGGTCCGCACGCTGATCAAGCGGGATTTCGAGGCGGTCTTCGCCGATGGCGTCGACGCGATCCTGACCCCCGCGACACCGACCGCCGCCTTCGCGCTGGGCGATGTGGCGATGGACGATCCTGTCGCGATGTATCTCAACGACGTGTTCACCGTGACGGTGAACCTCGCCGGATTGCCGGGCGTCGCCGCGCCGACCGGGGTGGACGATCAGGGCATGCCGCTCGGCCTGCAGCTCATCGGCAAACCGTGGGGAGAGGCGGATATGCTGAACATCGCCTGCACGCTTGAAAACGCAGCGGGGTTTTCGGCGAAGCCGCTGCGCTGGTGGTGACGGCCGCGTTTCGGCCCGGCGTCGATCAGACTTTCAGTTCGGTCGCCGCCATGCGGCCGTTTCGTCCCTCCTCCAGCTCGAATCTGACCTTCTGACCCTCGTTCAGGCCTTCCATCCCTGACTTCTGGACGGCGGTGATGTGAACGAAGATATCCTTGCCGCCATCCTCGGGTTCGATAAATCCGTAACCCTTGGTGACGTTGAACCACTTAACGGTGCCCGTCGGCATGCACTCGCTCCTTGCAGTCGGGCCGCCTCCCTGCGGCGGCGATCAGGCGTCGTCAAACCCAGTCTGCATAACGGTCGCGGCCGGCGCCCCGGCCCCATCCCGAAGTCCTGTCTTCAACTTCGCAAGAAAAAGGTGGCAGGAATCACTGCGAATCACAAGCGAAGCGTTAACTCCGATGTTCCGTTACTCTGGCAGGGTCACGACCTGGTAAACCGCCAATGTCAGGTCCGACAGCGTGACCTCGCCGAGCGTCTCCTCGATCAGCTCGTAGATCTGGCCGCTGTCAAAGACGCGGCTCAACCCCCGGTCAACCGCGAGACGCAGGCGCGATTCGCCGCGCTTCATCGTCAAGGCGTAAGGCTCGAACGAAAGTTGCTCATCCGCAAACTGAAGCGGCGTCGCAGGGCGAAGCCGGCCCAACTGGTATCTGAGGATGGCCTGATCGCCGAAATAGGCTGCGATCTCCCCCGCCGCGAGCGCGTTGAGCCCGTCGATATGGCTATGATAGCCGACCAGTTCCGCGCCCCCGACCCCCGCCTCCGCGAGGATCGCCGGCAAGAGCGCTTCGGTCGTGGTGCCGGCCAGAACGCCGACCGCCTGATCGCCCAGCGCGCCGATCTCCGCCCCCGGCCCGGCGCGGAACACCGCCCCCGCACTGGCAATGAAATATGGGATCGAGAAATCAAGGGTTTCGCGCCGGCTCAAGGTCTGGGTCGCCGGGCCGCAGTGCAGATCGACCCGTCCCTCGCGCACCGCGTTGAACCGCTCGATCGAGTTGACCGCGACATGGCGGATCTTCAGCGTCTCCAGCCCTAGCTCTTCACGGACCGCGTCCGCGGCGCGCCCGCAGAGCAGAACCGCCAATCCGGCGGGCGCGCCCTGGTTGTCAAGATAGGAAAATGGCGGCGCGTCGGTCCGGTGGCCGATGGTGATAGCACCTCGTTGCGCGATCAGGTCCATCACATCGGCCCGCGCCGCGCCGCTCAACCCCACGAACAATGCAACCAAGGTCAGCCGAAAAATCATTGTCGCCCCCTGTTTTGCGAAAGCGTAGCGCGCACCGAAGCTTAGGTAAATCGCCTCCCG
>JBBDTD010000097.1:0-8313 GCA_040904645.1 Paracoccaceae bacterium | reverse complement strand
CTGCCGCCGCCGCCGCCCTTGGCGATATGCGCGGCGCCCCGGCGGTGCTGGAAGGGTTCGTGCCCTTCGTGCGTGAGATCAGCGTCATCGCGGCGCGGGGCGCCGATGGCGCCGTCGAGGCTTTCGATCCGGGCGAGAACATACACGAGGACGGCATCCTGAGACGCACGACGGTGCCCGCCGCCTCACATCCCGACACGCTCATGGCGGCCCGCGCCATCGCCGCGCGAATTCTGGCGGCGCTCGACTATGTCGGCGTGATCGGAGTCGAGTTTTTCGAGACCGCCACGGGTGAGCTTCTGGTCAACGAAATCGCGCCCCGCGTCCACAACAGCGGGCATTGGACCATCGAAGCGACGGCCACAGATCAGTTCCGCCAGCACATCAAGGCGATCTGCCTCTGGCCGCTGGGCGCGCCGGACCGTCACGCGAACGCGGTCATGGAGAATCTGATCGGCGACGAGGCGGAGGATTGGCGCCGCCTCAGCGCCGGAGCCGGCGCGGCGCTGCATCTCTATGGCAAGGCCGAGTCGCGGCCGGGCCGCAAAATGGGCCATGTGACGCGGATCACGCCGCTCCGGGATGGATTCGGTTAACCTGTCTCGCTTGGGAATCGTGCTATCTGTCCGAACAATCGGGCAGGACGCTGGCGGGTGAGCGGGTGGAAAAGCATGGCGCGCAAAAGAGAATGAAGTGCAGAACATGGTGAACTCCGCCACCAGCTCCTTGATCGGATCCGATACCAACTCCGCCGCCAGCGCGCCCGCCTCGCCGAAAGCCTATAATCCGACGATAGATTGCGTACGCATCGTCGCCGCTCTCGTGATCGCGTTGTTCCATGCGGGTGTTGCGCCAGCGCCGGCGGCGGAGGCGTCGGTCGCATTTTTTGTCACCACCATGGTCTTCTTCATGGTTCGAAAGCTTTCGGCCGGCGATGGGCGCGCCCGCCCGCCGATCGCCAGCGGCGCGCTGCGGTTGCTTCGACCCTGGGTCGTCTGGACCGCCATTTATAGCGCCGCGATCATTATGAACGTGACGTTGAAGCACGGCGACCTCGCCCAATCCTTTCGCGAGTGGCTTCCGCCCCGGGGCACACAAAACCAGCTCTGGTATCTGCTTTTCGCCGCCGCGCTCAGCTTCGCGCTGTCGCTGATATCGCGGCGGGCCGATATCGCCGCCGTGATCGAGCGCAACCTGCTGGCCGCCGGTGCGCTTTTCGCGGTGGCTTCCTGCGCGGCGCTGACGATCTGGACCGAAAGGCTGCTGCCCTCGGGGCTGGGAATATTCTTGCTTTATATTCCTTCCGCGCTCATGGGGCTGCTGATCTTCACCACGTCGCGCGATACGCCGCGCCTGCTGGCCGTCGCCGGCGCGGCCACGATCTTCGGCGTGGTTCTGTCAGCGTCGGGGATCGTCGGCGCTTCACAACTGATCTACGGCGTGCCGCTTTATCTCTTCGCCCATTTCGTTCGGCTGCCCGATCGCGGCTATGCACGGGCTCTCGGCGGCATCGCCATGAGCGTGTTCCTCGTCCACGTTCTGGTGATAGCCTTCGTCGAGCGACTGCCTTTCGTCACCCTCGCCCAGCCGGATGGAGCCATCGCCGTGGTGTGTATGTCACTCGCCGCGGCGATGGCGATCCGGTGGATGAAGCTGGAGAAGTATCTGCAATAGCCGGCGACGCCCCGCCTCAGGCCGGCAGCGGCATCTTGTTGCCCATCTCCGGCACGTCGTAGCCCTTGATGAAGCCGTCGCGCGCCGCCAGCGCCAGATACCAGCGCTTCACGTTTGGGAAAGCGGCCATGTCCACCCGCTGCCATTCGTAACGCGAAGCCCAGGGCCAGACCGCGAAATCCGCGATGCTCATTTCCGACCCGGCGACGAACTCCGTCTCCGCCAGGCGCCTGTCGAGCACGCCATAGAGCCGCAGCGCCTCCACGGCGAAGCGTTCCTCGGCATATTCGGCCTTGCCGGGATTGAAGTGCAGGAAATGATGCGCCTGGCCCAGCATCGGACCGAAGCCGCCCATCTGCCACATCAGCCATTCCATCACGGCGATCCGGCCCGGCCCCGACGCCGGCAGGAAAGTCCCGGTCTTTTCAGCGAGGTAGACGAGGATCGCCGCGCTCTCAAAAACGCTCTGGCCGGTTTCGTTGTCCACGATCGCCGGGATCTTGTTGTTCGGGCTTATCTTCAGGAAGGCCGGCGCGAACTGACCGTCCTTGGAGATATTGATCGCATGCACCTTGTAGGGCAGCCCCATTTCCTCCAGCGCGATGGAGACCTTGCGGCCGTTCGGGGTGCCCCATGTGTAAAGATCAATCATTTCGCGCTCCTTGGTTTCAGGCTCTGATATTCGGCCGGGCGACCTTACCGATGCGATCGGCGTGGGCAAGCCGGTTGATTATGAATGAACGTTCATTTATAAAAATGGCGGCGGAGGGCGAAGATGGGGCGGCAGGCCGGCGTGAAGGGGGAGGAGACGGCGACGCGGGTTCGCGCCGCGGCGATCAGCCTGTTCGCTCGCCATGGCTACGCGGCGGTTTCCATGCGGGAAATCGCGGTGGATGTCGGCGTCGGCGCCGGCGCGCTCTATAACCACTTCGCCACCAAGCAGGACCTGCTGGTCAGCCTGATGATCACACATATGCGAGAGCTTCTCGCGGCCTGGGACGCGGAGCCCCTGGCGGCGGCGGAACCGGCCGCCGCGCTCGAAGCATTCACGCGGTTCCATATCCGCTTTCATCGCCAGAAGACCGACGAGGTTTTCGTCAGCTACATGGAGCTGCGCAGCCTCGACCAGCCGAATTTCCACCGGGTCGAGCGGCTCCGCCGCGCCTATGAAGACCGGCTGGAGACGATCATTGAGCGTGGCGCGGCCGCCGGAAGCTTTCACGCGCCGGAGCCGAAGATCGCAGCGATGGCGATCATCGCCATGCTGACCGGGGTGACGGGGTGGTATCGTCAGGGCGGGCGGCTTCGCGCTTCCACAGTCGAAGAGTTGTACGTAGACATGGTCGCCGCCACCTTGCGGCCAAGAAGAGGATCCGCCTGATGTTCACCGCCTCGATGAATTTCGGCCTCGACGAGGATATCGAAAGCCTGCGCGAGCTTGCCCATCGCTGGGCGCAGGAGCGTCTGGCGCCCATGGCGGCGGAGATCGACCGCTCCAACGCCTTCCCGATGGAGCTTTGGCGCGAAATGGGGGAGCTCGGGCTCCTCGGCGTGACGGTGGAGGAGGAATATGGCGGCGTCGGCCTCGGCTACCTCGCGCACACCATCGCGGTGGAGGAAATCAGCCGCGCCTCGGCTTCGGTCGGCCTCTCCTATGGCGCGCATTCCAATCTCTGCGTCAACCAACTCCGCCTGAACGGAACCGACGCGCAGAAGAAGAAATACCTGCCCCGCCTGATCTCGGGCGAACATGTCGGCGCGCTGGCGATGTCGGAGGCCGGCGCCGGCTCAGACGTGATCTCGATGAAGCTGCGGGCGGAAAAGCGGAACGACCGCTTCGTCCTCAACGGGTCGAAATACTGGATCACCAATGGCCCTGACGCCGACACGCTGATCGTCTACGCCAAGACCGACCCCGAGGCCGGGCCGAAGGGCCTCACCGCCTTTATCGTCGAAAAGTCGATGGCCGGATTTTCCACCAGCCCACATTTTGACAAGATGGGCATGCGCGGCTCCAACACCGGCGAGCTGATCTTCGAGGATTGCGAGATCCCCTATGAGAACATCCTCGGCGAGGAAGGGCGCGGCGCCGCCGTGCTGATGTCGGGGCTGGATTATGAGCGCGTGGTGCTTTCGGGCATTGGCGTCGGCATCATGCACGCCTGCCTCGACCACGTGATGCCCTATATGCATGAACGAAAGCAGTTCGGGCAGAAGATCGGCGATTTCCAGCTGATGCAGGGCAAGATCGCCGACATGTACACGGCGATGAATTCGTCCCGCGCCTATGTCTACGCGGTCGCCGCCGCCTGCGACCGGGGTCAGGTCACGCGGCAGGACGCCGCCGCCTGCGTACTCTACGCTTCCGAACAGGCGATGCAGCAGGCGGTGCAGGCGGTGCAGGCGATGGGCGGCGCGGGCTTCCTCAATGACAGCCCGGTCAGCCGGATCATGCGCGACGCCAAGCTGATGGAGATCGGCGCCGGGACGAGCGAGATCCGGCGCATGCTCTGCGGGCGCGAGCTGATGCGGGTGACGGCGTGAGCGACATGAGCCACCGCCCCTCTCGCGCCCCGGCGATCGCGGAATGATGGCGCTCCGCATTCTCGCCGCCATCGCCCTGCTCGCCGCTCCCGCGGCTGGTCAGGAAGCGACGCAAGCCGCGCTGGTCGAGCAGATCGACACCTGCATCGGCGCTGTGGGAGAGCCGGCGGACCATGCCGATCTTTGCCTCGGGATTCACGCCCAGCCCTGCATGGAGGAGGAGACCAACGCCTCCACACAAGGCATGGTCGGCTGCATTCAGGCCGAAGCCGGCGCGTGGGATGCAATCCTGAACCGCGAATACAAGAACCTTCTGCCCCGGCTCGATGAAGAGCAGACCGACGCCATCCGCAGGGCGCAGCGCGCCTGGATCGCCTTTCGCGACGCGGATTGCGCCTTTCCGCACGTTCTGATCCGGGGCACGCTCGCGCAGCCCTGGGGGGCGGATTGCTACATGCAGCACACCGCGCGACGGGCGATGACGCTGCGCGGGCTTATCGAATATACGGAGAACTGAAGATGAAACTCATCTCCTCCGCGCTGGCGCGCGACCCGGCTTTCGCGGCGAACCGCGAGGCGCATCTCGCGGCGCTGGGCGAAGTCGGCGCGGCGGCCGAGGCTGCGGCGCTTGGCGGCGGTGAGCGGGCGCGGGCGCGCCACCTCTCGCGCGGCAAGCTGCTGCCGCGCGACCGGATCGCCGGGCTCGTGGACCCTGGCGCGCCCTTTCTCGAAGTCGGCGCCACCGCCGCACATGGCATGTATGACGGCGCGGCCCCCTGCGCCGGCCTCATCGCCGGGGTCGGCCGGGTTTCGGGGCGTGAGGTGATGATCGTCTGCAACGACGCCACGGTGAAAGGCGGCACCTATTACCCGATGACGGTGAAAAAGCACCTTCGCGCGCAGGAGATAGCGGAGCAGAACAGCCTGCCCTGCGTCTATCTCGTCGATTCGGGCGGCGCGAACCTGCCCAATCAGGACGAGGTTTTTCCGGATCGGGAGCATTTCGGGCGGATCTTTTTCAATCAGGCGAACCTTTCGGCGAAAGGGATCGCGCAGATCGCGGTTGTGATGGGCAGTTGCACCGCTGGCGGCGCTTATGTGCCCGCCATGTCGGACGAGACCATCATCGTCAAGAACCAGGGCACCATCTTCCTCGGCGGCCCGCCACTGGTGAAGATGGCGACCGGCGAGGTGGTGGACGCGGAGACGCTGGGCGGCGGCGACACACATACAAGGCTTTCGGGCGTCGCCGATCATCTTGCTGAGGATGACGCGCACGCCCTCGCCCTCGCCCGGCGGATCGTCGGCAACCTGAACCGGGTGAAACCGGCGCAGATGGAGATGCAGGCGCCCGAGCCGCCAGCCTACGACCCTGAGGAGATGCTCGGCATCGTGCCCGCCGATCTCCGCACCCCCTATGACATTCGCGAGGTGATCGCCCGCACGGTCGACGGCTCGCGCTTCGATGAGTTCAAGGCCCGCTTCGGCCCGACGCTGGTGACAGGCTTCGCGCATATCGAGGGCATGCCGGTCGGCATAATCGCCAACAATGGCATTCTCTATTCGGAAAGCGCGGCGAAGGGCGCGCATTTCATCGAGCTTTGCTGCCAGCGGCGCATTCCGCTGGTGTTTCTGCAAAACATCACCGGCTTCATGGTGGGCCGGAAATACGAGGCCGAAGGCATCGCCCGCCACGGCGCCAAGCTGGTGACGGCGGTGGCGACCGCGCAGGTGCCGAAAGTGACGATGATCGTCGGCGGCTCCTTCGGGGCCGGGAATTACGGCATGTGCGGGCGGGCCTACAGCCCGCGTTTCCTCTGGACATGGCCCTCCTCGCGCATCTCGGTGATGGGCGGGGAACAGGCGGCGGGCGTGCTGGCCACAGTGCAACGCGACGCCCGCGAAGCGCGGGGCGAGACGCTGACGGCCGAGCAGGAAGCCGCGATCAAGGACCCGATCCTCGCGCAGTTCACCCACCAGTCCCACCCGCTCTACGCCTCCGCCCGGCTCTGGGACGACGGCGTGATCGACCCGCGCCGGACGCGCGACGTGCTGGCGCTGTCGCTTTCGGCGGCGCTGAACGCCGAGATCGGGGAGGCGCGCTTCGGCGTGTTCCGGATGTGAGCGGAACAATGAAAACTCAACGGACTTTGCGGGTATTCTCGGGCGAACTCGATTCACTTGAGCGATCAGCTAGTGCCCAGTTTGTTAGATTGCAGTTAGAAGCTCAGAAGCCGCTTCCTTCATCAGACGCGATGCACACCACGGCCAGACGCGTTCTGGACGATGCGCATTTGATTAGCCTTTTCTTTTTTCCATCTAAAGCCAACAAGATCGAGGCGACCAGGATACGGTCTGATTTACTCAAGGACCACTTCAACATTACTGAAAAGTCAGTTCTCGCAAGTCGCGCAGTACGCAACCATCTTGCTCACATTGATGAACGACTCGACAGCTGGGCCGAAAACTCAGAAATGCGCACCTTTGGTAGGAACATGATTGGATCTATTCTGGACGCCAAACGAATTGGAATTAGGGAAGAAGACATTCTTGGAATGATATCTAGCGATACATTGGATTATGTTTTCCGAGAAGCCACGGTGAACTTGGAAGAGGTTATTCAAGAAATTCGACGGATAGGATTTGTCGCCCGACGGACTATACGCGCCACACCGTGGCCCAAGGACAAGAAGTAAGATGTTCACCAAGATCCTCATCGCCAACCGGGGCGAAATCGCCTGCCGGGTCATCCGCACGGCCCGCCAGATGGGAGTCGCCACCGTCGCGGTCTATTCCGACGCGGACGCGAACTCCCTCCACGTCGCCATGGCGGATGAGGCGGTGCGCATCGGGCCGGCGCCGGTTTCGGAAAGCTACCTTCAGGCCGCGCGCATCATCGAGGCGGCGAGGGCGACCGGGGCGGAGGCGATCCATCCCGGCTTCGGGTTCCTGTCGGAAAACCCCGATTTCGTCGACGCGGTGGAGACGGCGGGGCTGGTCTTCATCGGCCCCTCCTCCTCCGCGATCCGCGCCATGGGGCTGAAGGACGCCGCGAAGAGGCTGATGGTGGAGGCCGGCGTCCCGGTCGTTCCCGGCTATCATGGGGCCGGGCAGGACCCGGACTTCCTCGCCGCCGAGGCCGGCAAGATCGGCTATCCGGTGCTGATCAAGGCGCGGGCGGGCGGCGGCGGCAAGGGGATGCGCCGGGTCGACGACCCCGCCGAATTCAAGGCCGCGCTCGCTTCCGCCTCGTCGGAGGGGCTGACAAGCTTTGGCGACGGCGCGGTGCTGATCGAAAAATACATCCTCTCCCCCCGCCATATCGAGATTCAGGTTTTCGGCGACAACCACGGCGACGCGATCCATCTGTTCGAGCGCGACTGCTCGCTCCAGCGCCGCCATCAGAAGGTGATCGAGGAAGCGCCTGCCCCCGGCATGACCAAAGAGGTCCGCGAGGCGATGGGCGCGGCGGCGGTGAAGGCGGCGAAGGCGATCGGCTATTCCGGGGCTGGCACTATAGAATTCATCGTCGATGGCGCGAACGGGCTTCGCCCTGACGGGTTCTGGTTCATGGAGATGAACACCCGCCTTCAGGTCGAGCACCCGGTGACGGAGGCGATCACCGGCGTCGATCTGGTCGAATGGCAGCTTCGCATCGCCGCCGGCGCGCCTCTGCCGCTGCGCCAGGAGGAACTTGTCATCAACGGCTGGGCCTTCGAAGCCCGGCTTTACGCCGAAGACGCGTCGAAAGGCTTTCTGCCGGCCACCGGTCGGCTCGATCACCTGCGATTCCCCGCCAACGCGCGGATCGAAACCGGCGTGCGGGCGGGTGATGAGATCACGCCGTTTTACGACCCGATGATCGCCAAGATCATCACCCATGGGGACAGCCGCGAAGAAGCGCTTTCGCGGCTCCTGGTCGCGCTTGCGGCGACGGAAGTGGCGGGTTCGGTCACCAATGTCGCCTTCCTCGGCCGTCTCGCCGCGCATCAGGGCTTCCGGCGGGGCGAGGTCGACACCGGGCTGATCGAGCGGGACGCGGAGACGCTGACTGCGACGCCGCCGCCACCCGCCGCCGCGCGGGCGCTGGCCGCG
>JBBDTD010000096.1:0-8318 GCA_040904645.1 Paracoccaceae bacterium | reverse complement strand
TGCGCACCGCCGCGAGCCGAAGGCCAAGCTCGTAATTGGTGTTGAAATCCGCCGATGTCTGATCGGTGTCGCCGATCACGACCGCGGAGAACGTGGTGTTCGCATCCGGCGAATAGGCGGCGCCCAGGACGGCGCTGATGCTGAGGCCGTCGAAATCGTTCCGCTCGTCATACTCGCGCCATTTCGTCTCGAACGCGGCGAAGATGTTGACTTCGTCGCTCAGCGTGTTGCTGAAATCGACACCAACGCCGGCGCCATAATAGAGAAGGTCGTTCCCCGAATTGAGCAGCTCGCCCGAAACAAAAGGGCGGATGGTGGGACCGTAGGACCGGGGGGTGAGCGCGAGGCGCGGGCCGGTCTGGAAAGTGAAGCTGTCGATATCGCCAGCCGTTTCTTCAAAATAGTGCAGGGAGAAGATCTGGAAATCGCTCAGCCAGACGTCGTTGTTCGGCCTGTTCAGGTCATAGTAGTGCCGCCCCTGGGCGAGGGCCCTGACGCCGATATCGTCTGCTTCGACGAAATCCGGATTGAGCGTGAAATCGGTGTCGAAAAACAGCACATCGGCGTTGGGCGGGCCGAGATTGGCGTTGGAGGAGTAGGCGAGGCCGAAGCTGGCTATGCCCGAGAATCCCGATGTCTGGGTGCGCTTGCCTATCTCGTCAACAAAAACGTTGATGCGCCGCGCGACTTCGGGGGGCGGATTGTGGTTTGCGAGCACGTCGTCGAAGTAATAGCGGGAGTTCTCGTAAGCGCCGAGCCGGAAATACGCGGCGCCGAGCTCCACCTTGGCGCGCGACAGCGCCGGATTGTAGATCAGCATCCGCTCAAGCGTCGTGATCGCGGATTCGAAATCGCGTAACTCGACCGAAACGAGCGCGTGCTCGAACATGATGTCGAGATTGTCCGGCTCCGCCAGAAGAGCTTGATAAAGCGCGGTCTGACGGGCGCGCAGATCGCTGTCAGATACGCTGGCGTTCTGTGCTGCGGCCCCGCCCGCGAAGGCGAGAACGGCGAGCGCAATGCCAGCGGCGCGTCCGCGTCCGACCATGGTGTCCCCCTGCTTCGGCAAGTCTCGATACACGCATCTAGCATGTAATCGCCTGATATCGGAATAACTAAGTTCCACGCCCGCCATCGATTCGCAACCATGGCGGGTGTCTGGCGTCGCGCCATGCGCGAAGTCGCGTGACCATCTGCACGCCATGCGCGAACTGGGTGTGAATTAACCGCGAAATCGGCCTGCCTGGCGGTTAAGTCTTCCGCATCGTGTAAAAAGCTATTTGCTTAACGAACATTAAGAGCAAAATGTCCGCATGGCTGCAATTTGATTGTATCGGGGCGCAACCGGACGTGCGCGCCAGGGGGGAATGATGGCGGGCCTTCTGAACGTTGCAATCGTGTTGGGCGGGGCCGGAGCGGATGTTCTCACCGGGTCCGCAGACAGCGCTGTCATTCACGGAGATCTGGGGAATGACACCATCGCCGGCGGCTCGGGCGACGAGACGATCATCGGCGGCTCAGGCGCCGACCTGCTGAGGGGCGGGGCGGGCGACGATGTCCTCTATGGCGGTCTCGGGAACGACACGCTGATCTATACTCTGGGCGCCGAAAATGGCGAGGGAATCGAGCGGATCTTTGGCGACGAGGGGATCGACACCCTCCTGCTGGAGTTCACCGCCGCGAATTATACGCCGGCCATCCAGGAAGAGCTCTCTGCCTACGCCCTCGTGCTGGCCGCCGGGCAGGATCCGGGCGCGGGCCGCGAATACGTGTTTTCGACGCTGGATCTTCGCGCCATGTCGATTGAAGCCTTGCAGATTCTCGTTGACGGCGTCCCTGTCGATCCGCAGACGCCGCCGCGCGGCGCGGCGCTCGACGATGCTTTTGCGGTCACCGATAACGGCTCGGTCTCGGGCGACGTCTCGCTCAATGACGTGACCGAGCAGGGGGATGTCTTCACTCTTGTGACCGGCCCGACGGACGGCGATCTTTCGTTCAACGGGGATGGAACCTTCAGCCTCGATCTTTCGGACGGTGGCTTGCGCGGCCTCTCGCTGGGCGAGACGACGACGCTGAGTTTCGTCTATGAGCTGCAAAGCCCCGGTCGCACCGATCTGGCGACGGTGACGGTGACGGTCACCGGCGTCAACGAGACGCCGCAGGGCGGTTTCATCTTCGCTTCCGTGAGCGAGAACGACGTGCTGACCGGCAACATCTTCACCGATGGCGGGGCAAGCGACGCGGACGCGAACGACACGCTGCGCACGACGCCTGTGACAGATCTCGAGCTCAGCTCGGGCGCGCTGCTCACCGTCGCGGCGAATGGCGACTATACCTATGATCCACGCGCGGCCTTCAACTTTCTGAGCGACGGCGGGAGCGCCGGCGACAGTTTCACGGTCAGCTTCGACGACGGCAACGGCGGGACCGCGAATGTCGGCGCGTCCCTGACCATCACGGGGGTGAACGACGCGCCGACCGTCGGCGGCATTCTCCTCGAAGTCGACGAGAGCGATCAGAGTTTCTCGCTCGACCTGTTCGACGGCGTGTCGGATCCGGAAGGAGACGACCTGACCATAACGAGCTTCCGGCAGGTTTCGGGCGTGAACTTGATCGCCACCACCAACCTGGCGGCGGCGCGTTTCGAGGGAGCGGGTGCCTATGACTTCGCCGGCGGCGGGATTTCGCTCGGCGATGTGAACGGCGACGGCTTTGATGATTTCTTCGTGACGCTCTCGACTTATGGCCAATCGCCGGGCGGCGGGGTGCTGATCTTCGGCGAAGCGCCGGGGGCGGATACGCTCGACAACGCCGATGAAAATGAAGACGGCGTGATCGACATTGGATTTGTCGGGACCGGGACCGGGCTGAACGTCGTTGGCGGCTACAGCGAATCTGGCGGCCGGCTGGTCGCCGGCGAGCTCGGCGACCTCAACGGCGACGGGGTCGACGATTTTCTGGTCGCGGACACCGGCGCGGGCGCGAACGCTGGCGGTAATGTCTATGTCGTCTTTGGCGGCGCGGCGGGGATTTCGACGCTGGGCGGCAGCGCCGATCTCGATAGTCTGCCGGGTGGAACCGGAATCACCCTGGGGCTCGGCGCGGCGGGCGCGCTTGAAGGCGATGATTTCGGCGGAACGCTGCTCCTCAATCCGCTTGGCGACGTGGATGGGGATGGGGTGGCAGATTTCCTCATCGGCTCCAGCGGATCGCCCAATGACGCGGTCGCGCATTTCGTCTCCGGGGCCGCGGCGCTGGCCGCAGCGGACGCGAATGGCGGGTTCGTCAATGTGACTGATCTGCTCGACGCCGCCGATAACAGCGCCATAGCCTTCAACGTTGGGCCGCTCTTTGGCCCCGGATATTTTGCTCAGACCAATCTCGCCACCGGCGATATCGACGGAGACAATATCAATGATCTGCTGATCGGCGTCACAACTGACGCCTATGATACGCCGGCCGAAACCTACATCATCTTCGGCTTCGAAAACGGAGACGAGCTGGCGGCCTTCGAAGGCGTGGACGGCTCCGCAGACGCGGCTATCGACCTTGAGGCCGTGGGGAGCGCGGACGGTGTGAATGGTTTCGTCATCGTCGGCGCTGCGAACGGCCTCAGTGTCGTCGGCGACGTGAATGGCGACGGTATCGACGACATCTTCGTCGCCACGGCCCGGGGATATGACGAGGAAGTTCCGAGCGGATTCCTGATTTTTGGCGGGAGCGAAAACCTCGCCGCCCTCGATGGCGCCGACGGCGTCTCCGACGGGCGGCTCGATGTGTCCTTCGTCGCCGAGAGCCAAACCGGGTTCGCGTTCAGTGGCGTTGACGGCGCGGAGGGTGGGATCCGGGTCTCGGCCACCGGGCTTGGCGACATTGATGGCGACGGGCTCGGTGATTTCGCTATCGCCAACGCCATCACCTATATCGATCAGCAGGAGGGCGGGAGCGGCCGTGTCTACATCCTCTTCGGCGGCGACTTGCAGCAGCAGGACGCACTGGGCGAGCAGGACGGGATCATCGACGTCACCAGCTCCCTTCAGATCCGGCGCATCGACTCAGGCGGCCGGTATTTCGGGGGGAGCGTCGACAGCGGCGACATCAACGGCGACGGGTTCGTCGACCTGTTGATCGACGATCAGCGATTCAGCCGCGGCGGCGATACCTATTCGGGCGCCGTGCAGGTTCTTTTCGGCGGCGGCGGGGCGCGGCTCGCCGCGCTGGCCGGCGGCGCCGCCGGCTTCGGGAGCGAAATCGACATCATCGCAGCGGTCGGAACCCAAACGGTCGTCGGTAATGGGCTTGTGGGGGCACTGGACATCAACGGCGGAGTGAGCTTCAACCCGGAGGCGTTCGACGAACTGGTCGACGGCGAAGAGGAGGTGCTCGTGTTCGAGTATATCGTATCCGATGGCGTGAATCAGACGGTGAATACGCTGACGATCAAGGTTTCAGGCGAGGGCGCCGCAACCAGCGGCGCTCAGGCGCTCGGCCTTCAGCCGCTTGAGGAAGAGACGACTTCCAGCGGATCGACCACGACGTCCAATGGCGCGGAGGTGTTTTTCGCCGCCGCCGCCGAGGATGGCGAAGACGAAGAAGGTGAAGTGCTTATCGGCGATTCGGACAGCGAACTGATCGAAGGCACGAACGGCCCCGACCTGATTCGAGGCGGCGCAGGCGACGATCTTCTGATCGGCATGAACGGCGCCGACACAATGTTCGGCGGCGCCGACGACGATGAGTTGCGCGGCGGCAGGGGTTTTGACGAGATGCGTGGCGGCAGGGGTGACGATCTCCTGATCGGCCTCGCCGGCTATGACGAGTTGCGCGGCGGCAAGGGCGAGGATTCGCTGAATGGCGGCAATGGCAACGACAGCATTTTCGGCGGCAACCAGGCGGATTTCCTCATCGGGGGACGCGGGCGCGACATGCTCGTCGGCGGCGACGGTTCAGACCGGCTGACTGGCGGCTCGCATCAGGACACGCTTGAGGGCGGCGCAGGCCAGGACGTACTGATCGGCAGCCTCGGGATCGATACCTTCGTGTTCAAGGACGGGTTCGGGAACGACCGGGTGATGGAGTTCAACGCCGCCGCAGAAATCCTCGACTTCACCGGCCATACCGGGGTTTCGAGCATGGCCGATCTCGATATTCAGGAGGCGCCCAACGGCACGTTCATCTTCGACGGGGCTGGCGATCGCATCTTCCTGGTCGCGATCGCACCATCGGAAATCGACGCGGATAATTTTCTGTTCTAATCGGGTTTTCCGCTCAGAATGCGTCGGGGGCCGCATCCAGACAGGTGCGGTCCATCGCCTCCAGAAGCGTGGCCGCAGTCTCGATCGACGGCAATTCATAGCGGTGAAAATACCGCGCGGCGGTGAGCTTGCCGTTGAGAAAGCCGGCCTCGTCGCCGGAAGCCGCCTCAAGCGCGCCTTCGGCCGCGACCGCCTGTTTCAGCCAGAGCCAGCCGACCACCACATGGCCGAGCATGTCGAGATAGATCGTCGCGTTGGCGAGATAGGCGGCCGGCCCAACCTCCGCCGCGCGGGCGCCCATGGACGCGGTGACGGCCAGGGCGCGCGCCTTGGCGGCGCGGAGGCTGGCGGCGAGTTCCGCGATGGCGGGGCGCGCGGCCGCCTCCACGGCCGTCGCCTCCATCTCCTCGGCGAGGCGGCGAAGTCCGGCGCCGCCCTTTTGCCCCACCTTGCGGCCGAGCAGGTCCATGCCTTGAATTCCGCGCGTGCCTTCATGGATATGATTGAGCCGGTTGTCGCGATAGAGCCGCTCAACCGGATAATCGCGGGTGTAGCCGGCGCCGCCGAAAACCTGAATCGCGATCTCGTTCGCCCGCAGCCCGTATTCGGAGGGCCATGACTTCACGATCGGGGTCAGAAGGTCCAAAAGCTCCCCCGCCGCCTCATCCGCGTTGATCCGGCGCTCGTCCACCAGCGACGCCGCGTAAAGCACCAGCATCAGCCCGCCTTCGGCGTAGGATTTCATCTGGAGCAGCATGCGCTTCACATCCGCATGCTCGATGATCGGCGCGGGCGGGCTGAGCGGATCGCGATTATCGGGCGCGCGGCCTTGCCGGCGCTCCCTGGCGTAAGCGAGCGCGTGGAGATAGCCGGTATAGCCGAGGCAGGCGGCGCCAAGGCCGACGCCGATCCGGGCTTCGTTCATCATGTGGAACATGTAGGACAGTCCGTGATGCGCCTCGCCGACGAGGTAGCCGACCGCGCCGCCTTCCTCTCCGAAGTTCAGCGCGCAATTCGTCGTGCCGCGAAAGCCCATCTTGTGGTTGAGGCCGATCAGGCGGATGTCGTTGCGCGCGCCGTCCTGGAGCAGCTTCGGGACGATGAACATCGAGATGCCCTTCACCCCCGGCGGCCCGCCCGGGATCTTCGCCAGCACCATGTGGACGATGTTTTCGGACAATTCATGCTCGCCGCCGGAGATCCACATCTTCGAGCCGAAGAGCCGGTAGCTTCCGTCCGGCTGCTCCTCCGCCCGCGTGCGGATATCGGCGAGGCCGGAGCCGGCCTGCGGCTCCGAGAGGCACATCGTGCCGGTCCAGCGCCCTTCGAGGATCGGCGGCAGATATTCCGCGATCTGCGCCTCCGAGCCATGCGCCGCCAGCATCGCGCCGACGCCGACCGAGAGCATGGCGTAGCCGTTGAGCGAGACGTTGGCGGCGTTGAACCACGCGGAGACGCCCTGCGTCACGGTGAAGGGGAGGCCCATGCCGCCCTCCGCCTCGGGGAAGCCGGCGGTCTGGAAACCGGCGGCCCAGTAGGCCTCGAGCGCGGATTTCGCCTCCGGGATGATGCGCACCCGCCCGTTCTCGAAAACCGGCTCATCGACGTCGAGCCGCGCCGCCAACGGCTCCCATTCCCGCGTCGCGACCTCTTCCGCGAGGGCGAGGATCTGGTCGTAATCGGCCCGCGTCTGCCCGGCGTGGCGCGGATGGGCGGTGAACCGCTCCACCCCGATCACGTCATGGAGCATGAAGGCGAGGTCGCGGGCGCGGAGGATGGTAGACATGGGGCGATGATCCTGTCGGGGCCTTCGGAGAGACTGCGCCAGGAGGCTGGCGCCGGCAAGTTCAAGGGTGGGTCGGCGCTGGGCCGATCAGCGTATCGCGTCCGGAGGCCGGCGCGCCGGCGTCCGGAATCGGCGGCGCGCGCCGCGGAATCGCGTGTCTGGCGCTGTTACGCCCGCGACCGCATGGCGTCGACGCTCCACGGGCCGGGGCCGGCGAACACCAGATAGAGGAACACGAAGCAGTAGAGAATCGCCGCGTCTCCGCCGTTGTTGACCGGGAAGAAGTCCCGCGGCGCATGCGCGATCCAGTAGGCGAACGCCATCAGCCCGGAGGCAAGGAAGGCGGTCGGTCGGGTCAGGAAGCCGACCGCGATCAGGGCGCCGCAGACCAGTTCGATCACCCCAGCGGTCCAGGAAAGGGAGAAGGCCGCGGGCGCGCTTTCGGTGATGGGAAAGCCGAGGAGCTTCTGCGTGCCATGCGCCATGAAGATGAGGCCAGAGACGATGCGCAGGGCGCTGAGGGCGCGGGGCGCCCAGGAGTTCAGTGTGGTGGTCATGCGGTGTTTCCCTATCGCTACGTTCGCGGCGCCGGGAGCCGCCATCCGCCATCATGACCGCGACTGCGGTTTCACCCGGCTGACGGCGACGGGCTTGATCCCGGCGCCGGAATTTCGCAGATTGGCGGCGCGTCGGCAACGCCGGAAGCGGAAACGCCCGCCGCCCGCGCCGGCCCGCGAAGTGTTAACCTTCGCCCCTTTCCGCCCTTGACATGATTCCCCTCCGCCCATAGAAGCCGCACATCCCACCCGGACCTCTGAGGTCGGGCGGGGCAAAATGCCCAGTTTGGCGCACATGATCCGGGCCTCGGCCTCGATCCTCTGATTTCTCGCCAAGGACGGTCGCAAGACCGAATCCTTGGCGTTTCGCGCGTTTCGGTTCGTCCGGGGCGCATGGCATGTAGTAATTATGGGGTGTAAGCCCGATGCCGACGATCCAGCAGCTGATCCGGAAGCCCCGGCAGCCGAAACCGGTGCGGAACAAGTCCATGCATCTTGAGGCGTGTCCTCAGAAGCGTGGCGTCTGCACCCGCGTCTATACGACCACGCCGAAGAAGCCGAACTCGGCGCTTCGGAAGGTCGCAAAGGTGCGTCTGACCAACGGGTATGAGGTGATCTCCTACATCCCCGGCGAGGGTCACAACCTTCAGGAGCACTCGGTGGTCCTGATCCGCGGCGGCCGCGTGAAGGATCTTCCCGGCGTGCGGTACCACATCCTTC
>JBBDTD010000095.1:7061-8369 GCA_040904645.1 Paracoccaceae bacterium | reverse complement strand
GACCTACGCCGAGTTCAAGGACCGGGTCGGCGAAATCATCAACGGCATGGTGCGCCGGGTGGAATACGGCAACGTCATTGTCGATCTCGGCCGGGGCGAGGGCATCATCCGCCGCGATCAGCTGATCGCGCGTGAGGCGTTCCGTGTCGGCGACCGGGTGCGCTCCTATATTCGCGAAGTGAAGGAAGAGGCCCGCGGGCCGCAGATCTTCCTCTCCCGCACCGCGCCGGAATTCATGGCCGCGCTCTTCAAGATGGAAGTGCCGGAGATTTATGACGGCGTGATCGAGATCAAGGCGGTCGCGCGTGATCCGGGCTCGCGCGCAAAGATCGGCGTCATCTCCTATGATTCGGGGATCGATCCGGTGGGCGCCTGCGTCGGCATGCGCGGCAGCCGCGTTCAGGCCGTGGTGAGCGAGCTGAACGGCGAAAAGATCGACATCATTCCCTGGACGGAAGACGCCGCGACCTTCCTCGTCAACGCGCTGCAGCCGGCCGAAGTCGCCAAGGTGGTGATGGACGAGGAGGCCGGGCGCGTCGAAGTGGTGGTGCCGGACGAGCAGCTCAGCCTCGCCATCGGGCGGCGCGGGCAGAACGTGCGCCTCGCCTCCCAGCTGACCGGCTGGGATATCGACATCATGACCGAACAGGAAGAATCAGAGCGCCGCCAAGCCGAGTTCGCCGAGCGCACGACGATGTTCCAGGACGCGATGAATGTCGACGAGATGGTCGCGCAGCTTCTGGTCTCCGAAGGGTTCGCGACGCTTGAGGAGGTCGCTTTCGTCGAACTGGACGAACTGGCGGCCATCGACGGCTTCGACGAGGCCACCGCGGAGGAGCTTCAGGCCCGCGCCCGCGAGAGCCTCGAAGAGCTGAACACCAAGGCGCTGGAGACCGCGCGCGGCCTCGGCGTCGAGGATGGGCTGATCGAATTCGAGGGGCTTTCGCCGCAGATGGTGCTGGCGCTGGCCGAGGACGGGATCCTGACGCTTGAGGAATTCGCGAAATGCGCGGATTGGGAGTTGGCCGGCGGCTGGTCGACCATCGACGGCAAGCGGGTCAAGGATGACGGCCTGCTCGAGAAATTCGACGTCGGGCTCGAAGAAGCGCAATATCTGGTGATGAACGCCCGAGTCGCGCTTGGCATCGTCAACGCCGAGGATGTCGTCTACACTAGCGCGCCGGAAGAAGAGGAAGCGCCCGTCGTTGGAGAGGGCGGCCTCCACCGCGCTGAAGCCGATCTGGGATCCGCCGAGTGGCGCGACGTAGGCTAGATCGCCGCTGGCGACGTCGACGACGAAGGCGGCGT
>JBBDTD010000095.1:787-7051 GCA_040904645.1 Paracoccaceae bacterium | reverse complement strand
GGGGGCGGGCGCCGGCGCCGAAGAAGATGTCCGCCGCAGACGCGCTTTTCGCGCGACGCTGAGGCCGGGGAGACGAACGCGGCGATGACAAGGGGCGGCGCCCTGAAGGAACGCGACGGCCCTGCGCGGCGTTGCATCGTTTCGGGCGAAAGCGGGACGACGGAGCGTATGATCCGCTTCGCGCTCGACCCCGAAGGGCGGCTCACGCCCGATCTGGCGGCACGCCTTCCGGGGCGCGGCGTCTGGCTCCGGGCGGAGCGGGCGGCGGTGGAGAAGGCGGTGAAGAAGCGCCTTTTCTCTCGCGCGTTTCGTCAGCAGGTCGAGACGCCCGCCGATCTGGCGGAGCGTCTTGAGGAACTGCTGGCGGCGCGGCTGGTCGCGGCGATAGGTATGGCGCGGAAGGCTGGCCTTGTGGCGACCGGTTTCGAAACGGTGAGGGCGCGGCTGAAGAAGGGACGCGCGGGGGCGCTTCTGGCGGCGGCGGACGGCGCCTCGGACGGGCGGCGCAAGCTGGCTGAAATCAGCGCGGCGGTTGCGCGGGCAGGGGGCGGCGAGACGCCGCTGGTCGACGTTCTGCGGGGCGAAGAGTTGGGTTTGGCCTTCGGACGTGATTCGGTGATACACGCCGTGCTCGACGAAGGTGGCGCTGCGGCCCGGGTGGTCAGCGAAGCGCGCCGGCTGGACGGCTTCCGCCAGCCGGGGTAAGGAGCGTCCCTAAAGCGGGCGCAGGTTCGAATGAGATGAGATGAAACGGTCGGGGATGGCCCCGTCCAGCGATATGGATGTCTGATGAGCGATAGTGACGACGACAACGGCAAGGGTGGCAGGACGATCAGCCTGCGTGGCGGCGGCACGGAAACGAGCCGTGTCCGGCAGAGCTTCAGCCACGGCCGTACAAATTCAGTGGTCGTTGAGAAGAAACGCAAGCGGGTCGTGACCCCGGCGCAGGGCGGCGGCGTGAAGCCGATCGTCCCCAAACCGGTCGCCCCGCCGCCGGCGCCCCCCGTCGAGGCCGTGGCGCCCGCCGCGCCGGCTCCCACCGCGCCGAAACCCGCTGCGCCCGCGCCGCAGGTCGAGGCTCCGAAAGCCGAAGCGCCGAAAGCGGAGGTCACGAAGGCCGAGACTACGAGCGCCGAAGCGCCGAAGGTCGAGGCTCCCAAGGTTGAGGCCCCGGCTGCGCCAAAGGCTGAGGAGGCTGCGAAGCCCGCCGCCGCGCCCGAGGCGCCGAAGCCCGCGCCGGAGTCGACGATGGCGAAGGCCGCTGCGCCCGCCGCACCGGCCCCCAAGCCTGCCCCTAAGCCTGCGCCCGCCCCGGCGGCGCCCGCCGCTGAACGGCCGCGCCCTGCGGCCCAGCCCCGCCCCGCGGCGCCCGCCGCAACAGGTCCGCGCCGCGCCGGCGGCGGCCCACGCGGCAGAGGCGGTGAGAAGCCCGCGATGCTGAAGTCGCTTTCCAAAGAAGAATACGATCGCCGGCTAAAGGCCCTGCAGGCCGCGAAGGCCGATGAGGGCGCGCGCCGCGAACGAGAGGCCGAGGAGTCCAAGCGCCGCGAGGACGACCGCGAGGCGCGTCGCGCCGAGCTGGACGAAGCCCGCCGCCGCGAGGAAGAGGAAACCATCCGCCGCGAGCGCGAAGAGGCTGAGAAGCTTGAGCGCGAGAAGGCGGAAGCCGCGACCAAGGCCCGCGCCGCGCAGGCTCGCGCCAAGGATGCGCAATCCCCCGGTGGCGCGGCCCCCGATCCGACCGGCCCGCCGCCGGATGACGACGAACGCGCGCCCAAGCGGCGCATCGGGCTCGGCGCCGCGCCCGAGGCGGCGAAACGCGCCCCCCCGGCGCGCACGCCGCGCACCGATGGCGACCGGCGCCGTTCGGGCAAGCTGACCATTTCGCAGGCGACCGGCGATAACGAGCAGGGCCGTCAGCGCAGCATGGCGGCGATGCGCCGGCGGCAGGAGCGCGACAAGCGCAAGGGCGGCCCGGCCGTTCCGCGCGAGAAAGTCGTGCGTGATGTCGTGATCCCCGATATGATCACGGTGCAGGAACTCGCCAATCGTATGGCCGAGCGGGTCGCGGATGTGATCAAGTCCCTGATGTCGAGCGGCATCATGGCGACCCAGAACCAGAGCATCGACGCCGATACGGCGGAGCTGATCGTCGAGGAGTTTGGCCACAAGGTGAATCGTGTGTCTGAAGCCGATGTCGAGATCGCCATTGTCAGCGATGACGGCGACGAGGGCGCCATGTTGCCCCGCGCGCCGGTCGTGACGATCATGGGCCATGTCGATCACGGCAAGACCTCCGTGCTCGACGCGCTCAGGAGCGCCAATGTCGCTTCCGGAGAGGCGGGCGGGATCACCCAGCATATCGGCGCCTATCAGATCGAAACCGATGGCGGGCAGAAGATCACCTTCCTCGACACGCCGGGCCACGCCGCGTTCACCTCCATGCGGGCCCGTGGCGCGCATGTAACGGATATCGTGGTGCTGGTCGTCGCCGCCGATGACGCGGTGATGCCGCAGACGGTGGAGGCGATCAATCACGCCCAAGCCGCCGGCGTGCCGATGATCGTGGCGATCAACAAGATCGACCTGCCGGCGGCCAATCCGCAGAAGGTTCGGACCGATCTCTTGCAGCATAATGTCGTCGTCGAGGCGATGTCGGGCGAAGTGCTGGATGTCGAGATCTCGGCGCTGAAACGTACCGGGCTCGACAAGCTTCTGGACGCGATCGCGCTGCAGGCCGAACTCCTTGACCTGAAGGCGAACCCGAACCGGAACGCCGAGGGCGCGGTGATCGAGGCGCAACTCGACGTTGGGCGCGGCCCGGTCGCGACGGTCCTGGTGCAGAAGGGCACGCTGAAAACTGGCGACATCTTTGTCGTCGGAGAGCAGTGGGGCAAGGTGCGCGCGCTGGTCGACGACAAGGGCGAGCGCGTCAAGGAAGCTGGCCCCTCGGCCCCGGTCGAGGTGCTTGGCCTTAACGGCACGCCGCACGCGGGCGACGTTCTCAACGTGGTCAAGGATGAAACCGAGGCCCGCGAGATCGCCGATTATCGTCAGCGCAAGTCCAAGGAACTGCAAGGCAATATCGGCTCCGGCGTCACGCTCGACCAGCTTCTGGCGCAGGCCAAGGCCAGCGAGGCGGTGGCGCTGTTGCCGATCCTCGTGAAGTCCGACGTTCAAGGTTCGGCCGAGGCGATCATCCAGGCGATGGACAAGCTCGGCAATGACGAGGTGAAGGTTCGGGTGCTGCATTCCGGCGTCGGCGCGATCACCGAGAGCGACGTGACCCTGGCCGAGGCCTCAGGCGCGCCGATCATCGGCTTCAATGTCCGCGCCAACGCCGCCGCCCGCACGGCGGCGCAGCAGAAGGGCGTCGAGATCCGCTATTACTCGATCATTTACAACCTTGTGGATGACATAAAGGCGGCGGCTTCGGGGCTTCTCTCCGACGAGATTCGAGAGACCTTCATCGGCTATGCGACGATCAAGGAAGTCTTCAATATCACCGGCTCGGGCAAGGTTGCGGGCTGCATGGTCACCGAGGGCGTCGCAAGGCGTTCGGCTGGCGTCCGGCTGCTGCGCGACGATGTCGTGATCCATACCGGCAAGCTGAAAACCCTCAAGCGCTTCAAGGATGAAGTGAAAGAGGTTCAGGTGAGCCAGGAATGCGGCGTGGCGTTCGAGAGATACGAAGATATCCGTCCGGGCGATGTGATCGAGATTTTCGAGACGGAGACGATCGAGCGCACGCTCTGATCCGATCGTGACCGGACTGAAAGAGCGGGCGCGGCCCGCTCTTTCGCGTTTGAAGGAGAGCCCGATGGCGAAACGCGCAGACGATGCTGAAAGCGGGCCGAGCCAGCGTCAGCTGAGGGTCGGCGAGGTGGTGCGCCGCGCGCTTTCCGAAGCGCTGATCCGGGGCGAGACCCACGAGCCGGAGCTTGACGGCGTCTCCATCACCGTGACGGAGGTGCGGCTGACGCCGGATCTGAAGATCGCCACCGTGTTCGTCATGCCGCTGGGCGGCGCCCATGGCGAGGCGATGGTCAAGGCGCTGGCCCGCGCGAAGGGGGAATTGCGACGCGCGGTCAGCAAGCAGACGCAGTTGAAATTCGCCCCGGATCTGCGGTTTCGGCTTGATGCGGTTTATGACCGGTTCGACGAGACGCGCCGAATTCTGAGCGACCCGCGCGTCCAGCATGACCTCGCCGGCGAGGACCCCGACGAGGATTGATATGGAACGGTTCGGGGCCTGGCGCGTTCAGATTTTGAACGCCCGCCCGCTTTCACCGCCTTCCGGGGCGCGCGCGGCATCGCCGGGCGCGTCCGGCGGGGCGAGAGAAAGGAACCTTTCATGGCGGAACTTGAAGACGTCACCGAACCGCTCAAGCTGAAGGATCGCGAACCCATCCAGGGCGAGCAGTTCACCGAGCCGAAGATCGGGGGGCTCTATCCGCTCGCCGGCATGTTCATCGCCGGCGTCGCGGTCGGCGGCGCGGCCGCTGCGGTCGCCTTGCTCTGAGCGCGACCATCTGGAATAGGGAGGGCCCGGCCACGCGCCGGGCTTTTCATGCGGATGAGGGTGAGCCATGGCGCGGCGGAAACGCGGACGGTCGATCGACGGATGGCTGATCGTCGACAAGCCGGAGGGTGTGACCTCCACCCAGGTGGTCGCCAAGGTGCGCTGGGCGCTTGACGCGCAGAAGGCGGGGCACGCCGGCACGCTCGACCCGCTGGCGACAGGGCTTCTGGCCGTGGCGCTGGGCGAAGCGACGAAGACCGTGCCCTATGCGCAGGACGGGCTGAAGACCTACCGCTTTACGGCGCGCTGGGGCGAGGCGATGACAACCGACGACCGGGAGGGCGAGGTATCGGCCCGCTCGGCCCATCGCCCCGGCCGCGCGGCGATCGAGGCGGCGCTGCCGGCGTTCACCGGTGAAATCATGCAGGCGCCGCCGGTCTTTTCAGCGATCAAGGTGGATGGCGAACGCGCTTATGACCTCGCGCGGCGGGGAGATGGCGTGGACCTGCCGGAGCGGCCGATTCACATCGAACGGCTGAGCCTGATCGACATGCCGGACGCCGATCACGCCACCTTCGCAATGGTGTGCGGCAAGGGCGGTTATGTGCGCTCTCTGGCGCGCGATCTCGGCGTCGCGCTCGGTACCTGCGCCCATGTTTCGGCGCTCAGGCGCGTCGCTTCGGGCGGGTTCACGCTGGAGGGCGCGGCGACGTTTTCGTCGCTGGATGAAATGAGAGGCGCGGGGGTGGAAGCGCTCCTGCCGCTGGAGGCGGGGCTTGCCGGCCTGCCGATGTTCGAGGTTCCGGCGGCGGCCGCGGAGAGGCTTTCCATGGGGGACGCGGTGGCGGCGCCCAGGACTGACGCGCCGCTGTTCTGGGTCGCGCATGAAGGCGCGCCGGTGGCCATTCTCGAAACCGAAGCGGGTCAGCCGCGCATCCGGCGGGTGTTCAGGCTGGGCTGAGGGCGCAATGGGCGTGGCTCCCGGCGCTTCACGTCCTGGATTTCGGGCCGCCGTTCTCTCATGTGTTAGCGGAATTTACATCGGGGCCGGCCGTGAAACGAAAACTGGCCTCGATCCTTTGCGCAAACGGCGCATTTTTCGCGATCAACCCGCTTTTCACCGGCATCGCCGCTCCCTTGGTTCATCTTCCCCTCGCCGCCCTTCACGCTCTGCGCCCTTCGCCATGTCAAACGAGCGCGCCGCGCTGAAGCGGCGGGAGGCGGCCAGCGGCGCGGGCAGGGTGTGTTCCGCGCGGAACATGGTCAGCGTTGGCGCTGTGACAATATTGCTCTGGCTTTTCGCAGCACATTGCTGCATAGAGCGCGCGCCGTACGATGCGGCCCGTCGCTCCCCTGACCTTGCTGGACGACATCCCGGCTATGGCCGTTGGGGCGGAGGTGTTTTTCAGGGCATTTGGCCCCCCAATCTTTTGAGAGGATACACGATGTCGATCACTCCCGAGCGCAAAGCCGAGCTCATGAAGGAATACGCCACCAAAGAGGGCGACACGGGCTCCCCCGAAGTGCAGGTCGCGATCCTGACCGACCGAATCACCACGCTGACCGAGCATTTCAAGAGCCACAAGAAAGACAATCACAGCCGCCGCGGCCTGCTGAAAATGGTCAGCCTGCGCCGCAAGCTGCTTGATTACACCAAGTCGAAGGATCAGGCCCGCTATCAGGACCTGATCAAGCGTCTCGGCATCCGCCGCTGAAGCGGACCTGGAAAAGCGCGCCCTCAG
>JBBDTD010000095.1:0-777 GCA_040904645.1 Paracoccaceae bacterium | reverse complement strand
CGCTTTTCTTTTTGAAAGGGCCCGTTCGCGCCCGTCCGCCCCGGAAAGGGGCGGAGCCAAGCGGATTCATTTCTTCCGCGCCGCCTCCGGCTCCTTGCGGCGCGAGTGATTGTTCAGAAGGAGCCTGGCCCAATGCGAGGCCGCAACGCGGAACGCGCCCAACGGGGCGCCGACCGTCCGAAAGGGATACGCATGTTCGATATCACCAAGAAATCCATCGAATGGGGTGGCGAGACGCTGACGCTGGAGACGGGCAAGATCGCCCGTCAGGCCGACGGCGCCGTCATCGCCACGCTCGGCGAGACCTCGGTCATCGCCGCGGTGGTCTTTGAGAAGAAACCGAAGCCCGGCCTCGATTTCTTTCCGCTGACCGTTCACTATCAGGAAAAATACTACGCGGCGGGCAAGATCCCCGGCGGCTTCTTCAAGCGCGAGGCGCGGCCGACCGAGAAGGAGACGCTGACCGCCCGTCTGATCGACCGGCCTGTGCGCCCGCTCTTCGTTCCGGGTTTCAAGCATGAGACGCAGGTGATCTGCACCGTGCTCTCCCACGATCTCGAAAACGACCCGGACGTGGTGGCGATGATCGCCGCCTCCGCCGCGCTGACGATTTCGGGCGCGCCGTTCCGCGGCCCGATCGGCTGCGTGCGCGTCGGCTTCGACGCCAATGGCGAATATCTCCTCAACCCGAAACAGGACGAAGTGAAGGAAAGCCGCCTGAACATGGTGCTCGCCGGCACCAAATCCGCGGTGATGATGGTCGAGTCGGAGGCGAGC
>JBBDTD010000094.1:7351-8421 GCA_040904645.1 Paracoccaceae bacterium | reverse complement strand
GCGCGCCGCTCCTCAGCTGGGCGCTTCGCGTGGCGGCGCCCGAGGGCGTGATGGCCGGGCCGCTGGGGGAACTCGCCGCGCGCCATCGTGGCGTCTCGATGGGCTCCTATCCTTTTTACCGCGCCGGCGCGGGCTCGACGCTCGTGATCCGCTCGCAGGATCGGGCGGCGTTGGAGGCGGCGGTCCTCGAGCTTCGCGCGATGCTCGCCGGCCTCGGCGTCAGCGATATCTCCGAGACGCCGCCAGGCTGAGTTCAGAGGAGCGCCGGGCGGAACAGCAGAAAAAGCCCGGCCCCGGCCAGCGCCGCCCGCCGGAGCGCGCCGCCCCGCGCGATCACGCCCCATGATATCGCCGCCAGTCCGGCCAGAACCTGCGCGGCGGCGAAAAGCGCGGCGGCCGGCGCCGCGCCGAGGCGAAGAAGATCGGGATGCGCGATCATCGCCAGCGGGATCAGATAAAGCCCGAGGCCGAGCGCCATCGCCGAAACCGCCACTTTCAGCCAGTTCTCGCCCACCATCCCGGCGGCGATGAAGACCGCGCCGCAGACCGGCGGCGTTATGGTGGAAAGAAGCGCGAACCAGAAGACGAAGAGATGCGCCGTCAGCGGTTCGAGCCCGAGCCCGGTCAGCGCTGGCCCCGCGATGGAGACGCAGATCACATAGGCCGCCGTCGTCGGCACCTCCATACCGAGGATGAGGCAGGCCAGCGCGGTGAGAAAAAGCGCCGGCCACAGCGCGCCGGATGAGGCCGAAAGGATCAGCGAGGTGATCTTCACCCCCAGCCCGGTGATCGAAAGCACCCCGACGATGATCGAGGCGCAAAGGATGATCGAGGCGATCAGCGCCACTTGCCGCCCGGCCGCGAGGCAGGCCCCCGCCAGCCGCGCGCCGAACCGGCGCCAATCCACCCGGCCCTTCGCGTCGGCCAGCAGCAGCGCGGCGGCGACGATGATGGCGAGGCAGGCGGCGTATTGCGGCGTGTATCCGCGCCCGCCCGCAAGGAACATGCCCCAGATCAGCACCGCGAAAGGCAGCGCGAAAAACCCCGCCGTCACTATCACGTCGCGGGGG
>JBBDTD010000094.1:0-7341 GCA_040904645.1 Paracoccaceae bacterium | reverse complement strand
GCGCCGAGGTGGTGCCGCGTCGCGAAGGCGTCGACGCCGACCCAGACCGTTGCGAAATAGAGGATCGCGGGCAGGATCGCCGCCGCCATGATCGCGGGGTAGGGGGTTCCTGTCAGCTCCACCATCACGAAGGCGCCGGCCCCCATCAGCGGCGGCATGATCTGCCCGCCGGACGACGCCACCGCCTCCACCGCGCCGGCCAGCGCGGGCGGATAGCCGAGCCGGCGCATCGCCGGCAGCGTCACCGCCCCGGTGGAGGCGACATTGGCGGAGGCCGAGCCGGAGATGGAGCCGAAAAGCGCCGAAGAGATCACCGAAACCTTCGCCGCCCCGCCCCTGAACCGCCCGGCGGCGGCGCCGGCGAGGTTCATGAAGCCCGCGCCCGCTTCGCCCGCGTTCAGGACGGCGCCGAAGATCACGAAAATGGCTACGATGGAGACGGAAACCCCGGTCAACTGCCCCCAGATCCCGCCCTCCGCGATGGTCAGCACGCCAAGGAAGGAGGCGAGCGGCGCGCCCGCGTGGCCGAATTCGCCGGGAATGTAATGGCCGAAGATTCCGTAGCCGAGCGCGATGAGCGCGACCAGGGGCAGCGGCCAGCCGATCGCCCGGCGCGCCATTTCCATCACCGTCAGCAACAGCACGATCGCCGCCGCCATCTGGGCCGGGCTCTCCAGAAACCCGTATTGGTCCGAGAGCGCGTCGGCGCTCAGCGCCACCCAGAGCGCGGCCGCGAGCCCCGGCGCGCCGATCGCCGCGCCGGCGATGCGCCCGGTTCGGGTTCGGGCGGTCAGCACCATGGCGAAGGGCAGCGCCAGCGCCATGTGGAGCGGCCGCGCGACGAGATTGGGCGTCAGCCCCGAAAAGATCAGCCAGAGATGAAAACCGATGGAGAGCGCGCCAAGCGCGACCCAGAACGGGGGGAAAGGAACGCGGTCCTCGGGGTGCATGGCGGCTTTCGGAATGGATGCGCCCGCCCCCGGCCGGACCGGGGGGCGGGCGCGCAGTTTCGGCTGCTTCGGCTTACATCTGCGCTTCGGTCAACGCCCAGCCGATTTCCTTGTAATAGCGCGCGGCGCCCGGATGCACCTTGCCGGCGATGTTCGCCATCAGGCCGGAATCGACGCCCGCCCACCAGGGCGCCGCGGCGGCCATCGCTTCGCGCTTCTCCCAGAAGGCTTTGGTCAACGCATAGGCGGCGTCATCGCTCATCGCGGTCGTGGCGTAGGCGACGACGGGAAGCGATGTGGTGGTGATCGGCGCGTCCTGGCCGGCATAGGTTCCGGCCGGGATCACCAGCTTCGCGCGCCTGGTCGCCGCGACCTCTTCGTCGCTGAGCGAAAGCACCCGCACATCCATCGACGCCGCGGCCTCGGTCACATTCGGCGCCGGCCAGGACCCGGCCGTGACGAATCCGTCGATCTGGCCGTTTTTCAGCGCGGCGACGGCGTTCGAAAGTTCGGCGTCGGCTTCGGTGACCTTGCCCGCCAGCCCGAAGAGTTCGATATATTTCGCGCCTTCGGTCGCCCCGAACGAGCCTTTGCCGAGCAGGATCGTCTTGCCCTCCAGCCCGGCGATGTCGGTCGCGCCGCTTTCGGCGCTCATCACGAAGTGCATGGTCAGCGACGGGATCGGGAAGAGCGCGCGGATCTCGTCGAATTTCGGGTCGCCCTTGCCGTCGAACGGCCCCTTGGCGCCCTGCGCCGCGCCAACCAGCGCCGGCGGCGTGGTGAAGACGTAATCCGCGCCCCGCGCGCGCGTTTCCATGACGTTCTGGACCGAGCCCTGGCTTTCCTCGACGGTGACGATGATCTCGCCGCCGGTCGCGGCCTTGACCGCTTCAGCGATCTCGACGCCCATCTGGTAATAGGAGGTGCCGGTCTTGGCGGATTTATAGGTGACGCGGGTTTCGGCGGCGGCCGCCCCGGCGGTCAGCGCCAGCGCGGCGGCGGCGGCGATCGTGGTGAATTTCATTGCTTTTCTCCCCTTTTATCTTGTTGCGGCGCCTCGCGCCGATCCGGGCGCAAGGAGGCGGGCGAAGCGACGCCCGGTCAAGCGAAAATGACGACCCGCGGCTCCGGCTATTGGCGCGGCCGGCTCCTGAGCAGCCCGACCTTGTCGTAGGTCGCATCGAGGATCGGCTCCGCGATGGCGTTCGCGCGGTCCGCGCCGTCGCCGAGGATGCGGTCGATTTCGCCCGGATCGGCGAGGTATCCACGCATCCGCCCGGCGATCGGCGCGATCGTCTCCACCGCCAGATCGGCGAGCGCGGGTTTGAATTCGCCGAACATCCTGCCGCCCCAGGCGCCGAGCACCTGATCGACGCTTTCGCCGGAAAGCGCCGCGTAGATGCCGACGAGGTTGCGCGCCTCCGGGCGCCCGCCAAGCCCGGCGGCGGATTCGGGAAGCGGCTCCGCGTCGGTCCTGGCCTTGCGGATCTTCTTTGAGATCGCGTCGGAATCGTCGATCAGATTGATGCGCGAAAGATCGGACGGGTCAGATTTCGACATCTTCTTCGACCCGTCCCGCAGGCTCATCACCCGTGTCGCCGCGCCTTCGATGATCGGCTCGGTTTCGGGGAAGAAGCCGGGGCAGTTGAAGTCGTTGTTGAACTTGAGCGCGATGTCGCGGGTCAGCTCCAGATGCTGTTTCTGGTCTTCGCCCACCGGCACATGCGTCGCATGATAGACGAGGATATCCGCCGCCATCAGCGAGGGATAGGCGTAGAGACCGAGCGAGGACGCCTCCGCGTTCTTGCCGGATTTCTCCTTGAACTGGGTCATCCGGTTCAGCCAGCCGATCCGGGCGACGCAGTTGAATATCCAGGCGAGCTGGGTATGGGCGGGCACCTGGCTCTGGTTGAAAAGGATGGACTTCGCCGGGTCGAGGCCGCAGGCCATGAAAGCGGCCGCCAGTTCCCTGATCGCGGCGGTCAGCGCGGCCGGATCCTGCCAGACAGTGATGGCGTGAAGGTCGACCATGCAGTAGATGGTCTCGAAATCCTGTTCCTGCATCTCGACAAAGCGCTTCACCGCGCCGAGATAGTTGCCGAGGTGAAGATTGCCCGAAGGCTGCACGCCAGAAAAGACGCGCCGGGTGTGGACGCCGGCATCAGCCATGGAAAACTCCTTTTCGGTCGGACCGGCGGGGTTATCGCTTTGGCCTTCGCCCCGGTCAAGCAGCGCATTTCAAGAGGTGTCATGAACGTCAATTCCGAAGCCGGCCCCCCCGCTATCGTCTGGGCGATGGCGATCGCTTTCGCGCTGATCGAGTTGCTCTTCCAGTTGGGCGTGACCGGGCTCGAATACCGCTATGAAGCGGTGACGCGCTTCGCCTTTTTCGATCTCTATTTCAACGAGTTCGTGGCGGGGCGGCCGGTTCCGTTCGAATTCTGGATCTCGTTTCTCACCTATGGCTTCCTCCATGGCGGGGTTTTGCACCTGGTGATGAACGGCGCGATCTTTCTGGTGCTGGGCGGGATGCTGGCGAACACGCTCGGCTCGGGGCGGTTTCTGGCGCTCTTCCTCTTTTCCTCCGCGATGGGCGCGCTGGCCTGGGGGCTGATGTTCAGCGGGGACACGGCGGCGCATCTGGTTGGCGCCTCGGGCGCGATTTTTGGCTTCATCGGCGCGCTGAAGCGTTGGGAATGGCGTTACATCGCGTTGACCGGCGCCTCGTCCCGGCGGTTCTGGGGCACGATCGGCGCCTTGATCCTGCTCAATCTGTTGCTCGCGCTCGCCGGGCCTGGCGGGGTCGATGTCGCCTGGCAGGCCCATTTCGGCGGTTTCATCGGCGGCTGGTTGATCGCGCCGCTGATCGCGCCGGGCAGGGCGGGGCCCTCCCCGATCTAGGCGCCGCGGAGGGCGCGCCCCCGCCGAATTGACAGCCGCGCGCGCGTCAGGGCTTTTCCGCGCGCTCTGGCCTTCCGGCTGGCGCCGCCGCCATGCTATCAATCCGAAAAAGAGCGGAAGGAACGCAATGCGGTTCATCGAGACTGGCGCGGGGTCTATCCATGTTTCTGTTCAGGGGCCCGAGACGGGGCGGCCTGTCCTCTTCTCCAATTCCCTTGGCGTCGACCTTCGGGTCTGGGACCGTGTGGCGCCGCTGCTTCCCGCCGGGCTGCGAGTGATCCGCTATGACAAGCGCGGCCATGGGCTGTCGGATTGCCCGGCGCGCGGGACCTGGGGCATGGGCGATCATGTCGCCGACGCGGCGGCGGCGCTCGATGCGCTCGGCGCCTCCGGCGCCGTGGTCGTCGGCCTCTCCATCGGCGGGCTGATCGCGCAGGGGCTCGCGGCGGAGCGGCCCGATCTGGTTCACGGCATGGTGCTTTGCGACACCGCCGCAAAGATCGGCGCCCCCGGCATGTGGGAGGAGCGCATCCGCGCGATCGAGGCGGGCGGGCTCGACTCCCAGGCCGACGGCGTGATGGAGCGCTGGTTCTCCCGCCGCTTCCGCGCGGAGGAGGGGGGGGAGGTGCGGCTCTGGCGAAATATGCTGACCCGCACTTCGCTTGACGGCTATCTCGGCTCCGGCGCCGCGATCGGCGACACCGATCTGCGCGAAAGCACCGCGCGGCTCCGGCTGCCGACCCTCGTGATGTGCGGCGACGAGGACGGGGCGACGCCCCCTGATCTGGTGCGCGAAACCGCGGCGCTGATTCCGGGCGCGGAGTTTCATCTGATCCGCGGCGCGGGCCACCTGCCTTGCGTCGAGCAGCCGGAGCAGGTCGCGACCCATCTTCGCGCCTTCATGAAACGGATCGGCCATGTCTGAGAACACGCCGTTTGAACGTCTCGAAGCCGGGCTGGCGGTGCGCCGCGAGGTGCTGGGCGACGCCCATGTCGACAGCGCCGAGGCCGCGAAAACCCCGTTCGACGAGCCATTCCAGACATTCATCACGGAGGGCGCCTGGGGCTCCGTCTGGTCGCGGCCGCATTTCACCAAGCGTGAACGCTCCATCGTCACGCTGTCGCTGCTGGCCGCGCTCGGCGCGACGGAGGAAATCGCGATGCATGTGCGCGCGACCGCCCGCACCGGCGCGACGCCCGAGGACCTGATCGAGGCGATGCTGCATGTCGCGGTCTACGCCGGCGTGCCCCGCGCCAACGCCGCGATCAGGATCATCAAGGCGGTCTACGCGGAGGAGCGTCGATGAGCTATTTCGCACGAGACCGCTCCTGGCACCCGCCGGCGCTTTTCCCTGCCTACAAGACCAGCGTGAAACGCTCTCCGCAGGCGGCGCCGGTGGCGATGCCGCAGACCATGTCCGAGCTGACCGCGCCGGTCTTCGGCCACGCCATGATCGGCGCGCTCGACAACGACCTGATCCGGAATTTCTCTCCCACCGGCGAGGATGCGCTCGGCCCGCGCATCATCGTCTACGGCCGGGTCGCGGATGAAGCCGGGCGCCCGGTTCCCGGCGCGCTGATCGAGGTCTGGCAGGCCAACGCCGGCGGGCGCTATCGCCACGCGAAGGAGGGATATGTCGCGCCGCTCGATCCGAATTTCGGCGGCTGCGGGCGCACCATCACCGATGAGGAGGGGCGCTATGAATTTCGCACCGTGCAGCCCGGCCCCTATCCCTGGCCGAACGGGCCGAATGACTGGCGCCCGGCGCATATCCATTTTTCGCTTCTGGGCCGGGCTTTCGCGCAGCGCCTCATCACGCAGATGTATTTCGAGGGCGATCCGATGATCTGGCGCTGCCCCATTGTCGCGTCGGTCCCGAGCCGGGAGGCGGTGGAGACGCTGATCGCGGCTTATGACCCTTTGGCGACCATCCCGATGGACGCCCGCGCCTATCGGTTCGACATCACGCTTCGCGGCCGCCGCCAGACCATGTTCGAGGGCAGGCCATGAGGGGCGCGAGCTATGCGAAGGAAACGCCAAGTCAGACCGCCGGCCCCTATGTCCATATCGGCTGCGTGCCGAATTTCTGCGGCATCGGCGGCGTTTACGCGGAGGACCTCGGCGCTTCCATGCTGCGCGCCGGCGCGAGGGGCGAGCGGATCACCATTCGCGGCGCGGTCCTTGACGGTTTTGGCGCGGCGCTGAAGGACGCTCTGGTCGAAATCTGGCAGGCCGACGCCGCCGGGCTTTACAACTCGCCGGAGGAGACGCGCGGCGCCGCCGACCCGAACTTCACCGGCTTCGGCAGAAAAGCCGGCGATTACACGACGGGCGAATGGGTGTTCGAGACCATCCGCCCCGGCGCGACGCCGTTTCCGGACGGGCGGATGCAGGCCCCGCATGTGACCTTCTGGATCGTGGCGCGGGGCGTCAATCTCGGCCTTCACACCCGCATGTATTTCCCCGAGGACCAGGCGGCGCTGAAGGCCGACCCGGTTCTTTCCCGACTGGAACACCAGAGCCGCGCGGCGACGCTGATCGCCGCCAGGACTGGCCCCGCCGAATACCGTTTCGACATTCGCCTTCAGGGCGCGGAAGAGACAGTGTTTTTCGATTGCTGAGGACGCCATGACCAAACCCTGCATCATCTGTGTCGCCATCACCGGCTCGGTGCCGACAAAAGCCGCCAATCCGGCGGTGCCGATCACCATCGCGGAACAGGTCGAAAGCACGCAAGCCGCGTTCGAGGCCGGCGCGAGCATCGCCCATCTTCACGTGCGCAACGACGATGAGACGCCAAGCTCGGACCCGGAAAAATTCGCCCGCCTGAAAGAAGGGCTGGAAGCGGCTTGCCCCGGCATGATCATCCAGTTTTCGACAGGCGGGCGCTCCGGCTCGGGGCTGGAACGGGGCGGCATGCTTCCGCTTCGCCCCGATATGGCCTCGCTCACCGTAGGGTCGAACAATTTTCCGACCCGGGTCTATGAGAACAGCCCCGATCTGGTCGATTGGCTCGCCTCCGAAATGCTGAAGCACGAGATCAAGCCGGAGATCGAGGCCTTTGACCTTTCGCAAATCTTCCAGGCCGCGAAGATGCAGGCCGACGGGCGCCTGGCGAAGGATGTTTACGTCCAGTTCGTCATGGGCGTGAAGAACGCAATGCCGGTCGATCGCGCGGTCTTCGACTTCTATGTCGCGACGCTGAAACGTCTCTCGCCCAACTCCGAATGGTGCGCGGCGGGGGTCGCCGGCGGGCAGCTGGTGCTGAATGAATGGTGCGTCGCGCAGGGGGGGCACGCGCGCACCGGTCTGGAGGATAATGTTCGCCTGGACCGCGACACGCTCGCCCCCTCCAACGCCGCCCTGGTCGCCCGCGTCGTCGATATTTGCGCCAAATACGACCGGCCCGTCGCGACGCCGGCGCAGGCCCGACGGATGCTTGGCCTGCGCGCCGCCAGAGCCCGTTAAGGGCGCCCGCGGCCCGCGGCT
>JBBDTD010000093.1:0-8422 GCA_040904645.1 Paracoccaceae bacterium | reverse complement strand
CAACGCGGATCAGACGGTGCTCACCATCGCGCTGATGCTCGCCCTCGTCGCGCGATACGGACACCCGGCGCTGGCGGGCTACGGGCTTGGCGCGCGGCTTGAGTTCCTGATGATTCCCGTGGTGTTCGGCGTCGGCGCCGCGATGACGACGATGGTCGGTGCCAATATTGGCGCGGGCGCGCGGGTACGGGCGCTTCGCGTCGCCTGGACCGGGGCGCTCGCGGCGGCGGCGATCGTCGGCGCGATCGGCCTTGTCATGGCGCTCGCGCCAGATCTCTGGCTCGACCTCTTCCTCGCGCCGACTGAGGCTGACGCTCTCGCGGCGGGGCGAGCCTATTTCGGAATTGTCGCGCCTTGTTACGCCTTTTTCGCGCTTGGGCTCGCACTCTATTTCGCCAGCCAGGGCGCGGGACGGATGGTCTGGCCGGTCATGGCCAGCCTGGCGCGCATGGCGACGGCGTTCGGCGGGGCGCTTCTTCTTGACGCGCTCACCGATGTGGGCGTCGAAGGCGTATACGCCTCCATCGCCGGTGGAATGGTTGTTTATGGCGTCATTACCGCCGTCGCGATCAGGGTCGGCGGCTGGAAGGGCGCCGCGCCGCGTTAGGGCGGGGCTAGTTCTTCCCCGCCTCGATCCGTAGACGCAGCGCCTTTTGCTCCGCCTGCCCGAGCGGAAAACGCCACATGAGCGCGACCGCGATCAGCTTCAGCGCCACGGGGACGAGGGCGTAGAGCGCGGCGAGCGTCATCAGCGCGCCGGCGCCGTTCGCCTCGCCGGACTGGAACCCGGCCATGTCGAGCACGATCAGCGCGGCGCCGCCGGAAATCGCCAGCGCGGCTTTGGTCGCGACGGACCAGAGCGCGAAATAGAAGCCCGTGCGCTGCTCGCCGGTCTCAAATGTGTCGGCGTCGACGACATCGGCCTGTATCGACGCCGGCAGCGCGAGATCGGCGCCGAGCGCGAGCCCGGTCGCCACGCATACCGCCCCGAAAAGCCACAGATCGCCAGGACCGAGCAGGGCGGCGGGCGCGAAGGCGGCGCAGTTCCAGATCATCGCGAGGCCCCAGGCCCGATGCTTGGAGTACCGCCGCGCGAGCCATGACCAGAACGGCAGAAAGGCGACGGCGCAGAGGAAATAGACCAGCAACAGCCAGCCGGCGTCCGGCGCCTGAATGAGATCGCCGATGAAAAACAGGAAAAGCCCGGCGGGAAGCGCGTTCGCCAGCCCGTTGATAAAATAGGCCAGAAGCAGCCGCTGGAACAGCCGGCTGCCCGCCGCCGCTTTGAATCCCGCCGCCAGCGGCAGTCGATGGCGGGAAAAGTCGCGCGGCTCCGGCGCGGCGATCACCGCCGCCGCCACCCCGATCGGCAGTCCGAGCGCGACGAGGAGCGCTACGGCGCGGAGCCCGTCCCCCGCGCCCTCCGCCAGATTGTAGAGGACCACGGCCAGAGCGGTGCCCAGCAGCGTCGCGCCCTCGCGCCATGCGGTGATTGTCGCGCGTTGGTTGTAATCGCCCGACATCTCCGCGCCCCAGGCGAAATAGGGCGTCAGCGCGACGGTCCAGGAAAGCGTCAGCGCGGTCAGCCAGAGCGCCGCGTGACCGAACCCCGCCCCCTCCGGCGGGACCATGAGCATCCAGACCGAAACCGCGATGAGCGGAACCGAGAGGGCGAGCCAGGGCTTGCGCCGCCCGAACCCGCCCGGCGTACGGTCCGAAAGCCAACCCATGAGCGGGTCGCTGACGGCGTCGAGAAGGCGCACGGCGATGAAGAGCGCGCCAAGCTCCGCCAGCCCGACGCCGCGCTCAGCCGCATAGAAGGGCGCGAGATAGACATAGACCGGGAAATAGAGCGCAGCGAGCGGGATGGCGGGGGCGGCGTAGCCGAGATTGGCGCGAGTGCTCATCGCGGCTTTCCCGTCGGCCCGGTCCTTGCGATATGGCGGCCCGCGCTCAGGCTGGTCGCCGGATCGCGACCTGCGTCACATCCGTCGTGCCGGCCATGAAAGTGCTGGCGCAGCTCGCCAGATAGTAGTTCCACATCCTGTGAAAACGGTCGTCGAAACCGAGCGGTCTGATGTCTTCCCATCGCTCGTTGAAGACCGCTCGCCACTGGCGCAGCGTTGCAGAATAGCTCTGGCCGAATTCGATGGAGCGACTGAATTCGAGCCCGGCGCGCGCCACCTGTTCGCGCAAGACAGTGGGGGAGGGAAGCATGCCGCCGGGGAAGATGTATTTCTGGATGAAATCCACGCCCTTCCTGTAGGAGGGGAACCATTCATCGTCGACAGTGATGATCTGCAGCGACGCCAGCGCGCCGGGTTTCAGCCGCTCGCGCACCGTGTCGAAATAACCGGGCCAGAATTGCTCGCCCACCGCCTCGAACATCTCGATCGAAGCGATGCCGTCATAGCGTCCGGCTTCGTCGCGATAGTCGCGCATCACGATCTCGACCTTTTCGCCCAGCCCCTCGCGCTGGATGCGCGCCCGCGCGAAATCATGCTGCTCGCGGGAGATGGTGATGCCGGTGACGCGGGCGCCGCGCATCTTGGCGGCGTGTTCGGCGAAACCGCCCCAGCCGCAGCCGATCTCCAGCACATGATGGCCTTCGTTGGCGTTGATCAGGTCGAGGATCGATTCGTATTTGTTCGCCTGCGCCTTTGAAAGCAGCTCGTCCTTGCGGCTGAACAGGGCGGAGGAATAGGTCATCGTCTCGTCCAGCCAGGCCGAGTAAAACTCGTTCCCGAGGTCGTAGTGGTGGGAGATGTTGCGCGCCGAGCCGGTTTTGGTGTTGCGATTCATCCAGTGGCGCATGCGCTCATAGGAGCGCACGAAAAACATGCCCGGAAATCCGCGCCCGACCGTGTCGTTGTTGATCAGGATCACGTCCATCAGCGATTGCAGATCGGGCGAGTCCCACCAGTTGTCCATATAGGCTTCGGCGAAGCCGAGATCGCCGTCGCGGATCAGCCTGCCGAAGAAGTCCGGGTTCCTGACCACGATCTCTCCGTGCGGGCCGGGCGTTCCGCTCCTGGCGTCGAAGCGCCTCCCGTCCGGCAGGACGAACGCCATCGAGCCGGTGTTGAGACGTTTGATGATGCTGAACGCCGCAGAGAAATATCGCGGCGTCGGCCCGTTGGTGTTCTGGGTCATGTTCGTCGCCATATCGACCATCGCCTTGTCGCCCGCCATCGGCAGGATGACAATTGCAGATGAATCCGGTGAAAAATCAAGTCTCGGCGTGGGTTTGATCGGTTTTCGGGCGCATCGTCGGGCGATCGGCCTCCGGCGCACCTGGATAACGGTGGAACCGCGCCCCCTTGAGCCACAGCTTCAGCGCCTGCCAGTGGATCGCGCCGATCACCTTGAAGGCGGCGAGCGGGTGCGTGAACACCAGCCGCGCCAGCGTTGTATCCGTCAAAGGCCGCCGGGCGCCGTTCTGCGTGGCGATCAGCCAGTCGCCCTCGTCATCATGTTGCCTGATTCTGATCGCGAGCCGCGCGTCAGGCGCCCGGATGGTGAATCGATAGGTTTGATCCATGCCGATGAAGGGCGAGACGAACATGGCCTTTTCCTGCTCGTGCCGCACAGCGCCATCATCGCCGGCGTCGGCCGAGAGGACATAGGGGATCTGGTCGCCGAAGGTGTTTTTCACCTGGTAGATCACGCTCTCCAGCCTCCCGCCCGCGTCATGGCAGAAAAACACCGAAAGCGGGTTGAAGCCGTAGCCGAGCAGCCGCGGCATGGAGAGCAGCATGATCCGCGCGGGGCGGGGCCGGCCCACCTGCGCCAGCTTCTGCTCCACCCACGGGCGGAGCGCGCTTCCATCGCGCGGCCCGTGATCGCGGCGGCGGAAGGAGAAAAGACCGAACCGGTCGATGTGGAAAAGCCGGCTCTCGGCGGCTTCGAGCCGGTCGATGTCCAGAAGCGCAGTGAAAACACGATAGCGGAACTGATGGCGGAACGGGCGAAGCCGCATGTGCATCACCTCCCCGACGTAGAGGCGGTGATCGAAATCGCCCGCTTCGCTCATTCTGTCTTCTCCTTCATTCCGCGGCCACGTCGAACCCGCGGGTCAGCGACGGGCCGAGATCGCGCGCCCATGCGGGCCGGGCGTCCAGCGCCTCCGCCACGCGCAGACCGGTGCGGAGCGCGTCCTCATGGAACCCCCAGCCGAGCCAGGCGCCGGCGTACCAGTAGCCGCCCAGGCCTTGAATTTCGTCCATGCGCGCCTGCGCGGCGAAGGCGGCCTCGTCATAAACCGGATGCTGATAGTCGAAGACAGCGTGGGTGAGCGCGGTGTCCGGCTCCCGCAGCCCGTTCAGGGTGACGAAAAGATCGCGCTGGGTCGGCAGGTTCTGAAGCCGGTTCATCCAGTAGGTGAGCGTCACCGGCTGGCCGGCCTTTCCGGCTTCCCCTTCGAACATCATCGACCAGGAAGACCAGACCTTGCGGCGCTTCGGCATCAGCCGTGCGTCCCGATGAAGCGTCGCGCGGTTATGCGTGGTGCGGAACGCGCCGAGGAGGGAGCGCTCCCGCCAACTCAGGTCATCGATCATCGCAAAGGTCTGCGGCGCGTGAGCGGCGAAAACCACCTGATCGAACAGGCCTTCGGAGCCGTCCTCGAAGTGCAGCTCGACCTTGCCGCCGACCCGTCTGGAGGAAGTGACGCCGACGCCCTTGTGCGCGCGGTTGGAGAGCCGCGCGATAATCTCGCCCACATAAGCGCGTGAGCCGCCCTTGACGGTACGCCACTGCATGGCGGCGGCGAGGCCGGTGAAAAGGTCGTGATTGGCGAAGAAGCTGACGAAATTCGCGGCCGGGAAAGACAGCATCCGCTCCGCCGGCGTCGACCAGATCGCGCCGCCCATCGGCAGGATGAACCGCTCGCGGAACCAGGCGCCGAAGCGCCGCTCCTCAAGCCACTCGCCAAGGCTGAGGCCGGACAGCGCGCCTGAGGCGAGATCGGCGGGCGCCAGCTTGACGAAGCGCATCACATCACGGAAGCCGAGGATGAAGCGCGGGTTGAGGGCGTTGCGGCGCTGCGCGAAAATCTTGTCGAGACTGTCGCAGGCGTATTCGAAGCGGCCATCGTTCAGCGAAAACCCGAACGACATGTCCGAAGAGCCGGTCTCCGTCCCCAGATGTTCGAACATAGCCGAAAGATTGGGGTAGTTGCGATCATTGTAGACGATGAAGCCAGTGTCGACGGCGATTGTCTCCCCTTCGATCTCGACGTCCACGGTGTTCGCATGGCCGCCGAACCGGTCGGCCTTCTCGCAAAGCAGCACCTCGTGCCGGTCGGAAAGGGCCAGCGCCGCGCCAAGCCCTGCGGCGCCTGAACCCACGACTGCAATTCTCACGTAGTACTCTCCCTCACCCCTGTCGCCTTGACGGCATCGGACTTGTCGCGCATCGCGGCCCAGGCTTCCAGTGCGCGTTTGCGCCCGAAGCCGAGTTCCACGATCGGCGGCGGGCGGCCCGAGGGAGCCTCCGCCCGATGATGTTTCGGCCGCATGGCGCGGAAAGTTTCAGCGCCGGGTCCTTCAAGCCAGCGCCGCCGATAGACCCCGTCTGGGTCGAATCGCTTGGCCTGACTGTCGGGATTGAAAATGCGGAAAAAGGGCGCGGCGTCCGGGCCCGAGCCCGCCACCCATTGCCAGCCCATCGCGTTGTTGGCCGGATCCCAGTCGATCAACGTATCGCGAAAATGCGCCTCCCCGACCCGCCAATGGGTCAAAAGATGCTTGGTCAGGTACGATCCGACGAGCATCCGAGCCCGGTTGTGCATCCGCCCTGTCACCCAAAGCTCGCGCATCGCGGCGTCGATCAGATCGCAGCCGGTCTCGCCCCGCCGCCAGGCCTCCGCCGCCGCATTGTCGCCGAGCCAGGGAAAGGCCGACCAGGCTCGCCGCCAGTTTTCCCGCTCGATCTCCGGATCGTCGAAAAGCAGCGCGTGGGCGAAGTCCCGCCAGACGAGTTGCCGGCGCGCCGCTTCGGCGCCTGCATCGCCGCCAGCGCGGTCCAGCGCCGCCCAGACCGTGCGGGGCGAGATCTCCCCGAGCGCCAGATATTCGGAGAGCCCGGTAGTGGCCTCGGCGCTATCAAGCCGGTCGCGGCGCCCGGCGTATTGCGCGGCCGGCCCGGCCAGCCAGTCGTCCAGCCGGTCCAGCGCCGCCTCCTCGCCGACGTGAAAGCCGGAGGCCAGCGCTTCGGCGGCAGGCCCCATCGGCGCATCGAGCCGCCAGTCCGCGAGATCGTCCGAGATGACGCGGGCGGTCCCCTTCAGCGCCGGTCGGGGCAGGGGCGCGGGGACCGCATGTTTGACGAACGCGCGGTGAAATGGCGTGAAGACCTTGTAAGCCTCCCCCGCCGCGGTTCTCACCCGCCAGGGGTCGAGAAGCGTCAGGCCGCAATGGCTTTCCGCCTCGACGCCGCGCGCCTTCAGCGCCGCCTTCACCTCCGAATCGCGGGCGAGCGAGGCGCCGTCGGTCAGGCGGTTCCAGCGCACCGCTTTCGCGCCCGTCTCGTCGATCAGGCGAAGGAGCGTCTGAAGCGCCGGGCCGCGGCGCAGGATGAACGGCGCGCCAGCCTTCGCGAACGCTCCGCCCAAGGCCGAAAGCGAAGCCTTGAGCCGCAGACGCTGCGCCGCGCCGATCTCGGTGTCGATGACCGGATCGAGAATGAAAACCGGGATCACCGGGCCTGATTCCGCCGCCGCGAACAGCGCCGGATTATCGGCGAGGCGCAGGTCGCGGCGGAGCCAGACGATTGATGGCGGTGCGTTCACAAGCTCTGGGCGCGGCGCGCTTCGGGCCGGGCTACTTATTCATTCGCCTTCACATAGACCACGTCGGCCCCGCCGGCGGACGTATCCGCGTCGTGCCCCGGCCGCGCGCGGGTGGAGGATGGCGGCGTGAGCTCGATCTTCTTCATCCGGCAAATCTCGAAGGGAACCCCGGCGCTGTCGAAGATGATCCGGCAACCGGTCAACGTCGCGGTGTCGAGTTCGGCTTCGGCGCCGGACTGGTCCCTGACGGTGAGCGTGTCGGCCGTCGCGCCGAACGCGAAGAGGGCGACGGCGAGAGCGGTGAATACCTGCATGTTAACCTCCCCAAGGTCCTTTGGCTTGATTGGAATGATAGCATGCGATCTGATTCACGCCACAAGCTATCCACAGTGCGTCCTTCTGAAGTGGACCTCCATCTTGTCGGGTTTTATGGGAGCGTCTATGCCTTTGCGCACCATTGAAAAGCCGTGAAAGGAAGCGCGCCGATGAAACTCTTGCGATTTGGACCGAAAGGTCAGGAAAAGCCCGGCGCTCTGGACGCCTCGGGAACGATCCGCGACCTCAGCGGCGTCACGGCCGATTTCGCCGGCGAAACCGTGTCGACCAAGGCGATCGACAAGCTGCGCGGCCTTGATCTGACCACGCTGCCGGCGGTGGACGCCTCCACGCGCATCGGCTCCTGCGTAGCGACGACGCCGAATTTCTTCTGTGTCGGGCTCAACTATGCGCGCCACGCCGCCGAGACCGGCGCCACGCCGCCGACGGAGCCGATTCTGTTCCAGAAAGCGACCTCGGCGCTTTGCGGCCCGAATGACGACGTGATCATCCCCAAGGACAGCATCAAGCCGGATTGGGAGATCGAGCTTGGCATCGTCATCGGCGCCCATGTCGAACATGTCTCCGAGGCTGACGCGATTTCCGTGATCGCCGGCTACTGCACCATCAACGACGTCTCCGAGCGGCATTTCCAGACCGAGCGCGGCGGCCAGTGGATCAAGGGCAAATCCGCCCCGACATTCGGGCCGACCGGCCCCTGGCTGGTGACGCCGGACGAGGTTGAAGACCCGCAGAACCTGGAAGTTTTCCTCGAGCTGTCGGGCCAGATGGTTCAGAAGTCCAACACCTCGGACATGATCTTCTCCGTGCGGGAAATCGTCAGCTACATGTCGCGTTTCATGGCGCTTCAGCCGGGCGACATCATCGCCACCGGCACGCCCGAAGGCGTCGGCATGGGGATGAAGCCGCAGCGTTGGCTGAAGCCGGGCGACGTGATGCGCCTCGGCGTCGCGGGACTTGGCGAGCAGCGCCAGAACGTCGTCGCCTATCCCGGTTGAGGCGGCTGGCGGGCCGGCCTAGGCTCTCTCCAACCAAGGAGAGCGCCGCATGTCCGAAACCCGTCTGACGCTGGATGAAGTGATGAACCTCGCCCTCGCCGCGCTTCGTGCGGCGGGGGCGGATGAGCCGAACGCGGCCGCCATCGCCCGGACGATGTGGCGGGCGGAGCGTGACGGCGCCAAATCCCACGGCCTTTTTCGCACCGCCGGTTATGTCAGCGCGATCCGCTCCGGCAAGGCCAATGGCCGGGCCGCGCCGCGGATCGTGGCGAAAGAGGGCGCGGTGATTCGCATGGAG
>JBBDTD010000092.1:0-8437 GCA_040904645.1 Paracoccaceae bacterium | reverse complement strand
GGGGGGCATCCCCCCCCCCCCCGTCCAGAGTTCAGCTGGCGATCATCGAGATCGTCTCATTCGGCGCGCTTTTGCCGCGCCTCAGCACCAGCCGGTTCAGCGCGATCACATAGGCGCGGGCGGAAGCCACGATGGTGTCGGTGTCCGCAGCGGAGCCAGTGACCAGCTTGCCGCCTTCCTCCAGCCGGACGGAGACGGTCGCCTGCGCGTCGGTGCCGTCGGTCACGGCGTGCACCTGATAGAGCTTCAGGATCGCCTCGTGTTTCACCAACTGGTTGATGGCGTTGAATGCGGCGTCCACCGGCCCGTCGCCCTTCGCGGTGACCTGATGATCGACCCCGTCGATGGTGAGCGTCAAATCGGCCGACTGCGGCGCTTCGGTGCCGCAGATCACCCGCAGGAATTTCACGCGGATTCGGTCATTGGCGGCGGCGGTCCGCTCATCGTCGATCAGGGCGACGATATCATCGTCGTAAACGTCCTTCTTCTGGTCCGCGAGAGACTTGAACCGCACGAAGGCTTCCTGAAAGGCGTTGTCGCCCAGATCGATGCCGAGATCTTTCAGCTTGGCGCGAAACGCGGCGCGGCCTGAATGCTTGCCCATCACCAGCGCGTTGGCGCTGAGCCCAACATCCTCCGGCTTCATGATCTCGAAGGTTTCGGCGTTCTTCAGCACACCGTCCTGATGGATGCCGCTTTCATGCGCGAAGGCGTTCTTGCCTACGATCGCCTTGTTGAACTGCACCGGAAACCCGGAGGCGGTGGCGACCATGCGAGAGGCGCTCATGATCCGCGTCGCGTCGACACCGGTATGGTAGGGCATGATGTCCCGGCGCACGCGCAGCGCCATCACCACTTCCTCAAGCGCGGTGTTGCCCGCACGCTCGCCGAGGCCGTTGATCGTGCATTCGATCTGCCGCGCGCCGGCTTCGACCGCCGCGAGTGAATTGGCGGTCGCCATGCCGAGATCGTTATGGCAGTGCGTGGCGATCACGCATTTGTCCAGCCCTGGAACATTGTCGAGCAGATCGCGGATGATCTGCGCCGATTCGCGCGGGGCGGTGTAGCCGACCGTGTCGGGAATGTTGACCGTCGTGGCGCCGGCGGCGATGGCGACCTTCACGGTCTCGATCAGGTAGTCGCGCTCGGTCCGGGTCGCGTCCATCGGTGACCACTGCACGTCGTCGCAAAGCGAGCGGGCGTGGCCGACCGTATCTTCGATCTTGCGCAGCACCTGGTCCTTGTCCATCGCCAGCTGATGCTGCCGATGCAGGGGTGAGGTGCCGATAAATGTGTGGATGCGCGGCTTTTTCGCGTGGCGCACCGCATCCCAGGCCCGATCGATATCGCCCTTGGCGGCGCGGGAGAGGCCGCAGATCACCGATGTTTCCGCCATCTTGGCGATCTCGCTGACCGCTTCGAAATCGCCGTCGGAGGCGATGGGAAAGCCGGCCTCGATGATGTCGACGCCCATCTCGTCGAGAATGCGCGCGATCGCGAGCTTCTCCTGGAGGGTCATCGTCGCGCCGGGCGACTGCTCGCCATCGCGCAGCGTGGTGTCGAAAATCAGGACGCGGTTGGCGTCGGAATTGATTATGTCGGTCATGGTCTCGCTCAGCTTGTCCGGGGTTTGGCGCGGCGCGTGGCTGTCCCCCTAGACGCGCGCGCCGCTGACCCGGCGCGCCTAGGGGCGGCTAAGGAGAAGGATCGCGCCAAGAAGACCGCCATGGGCGGTCCGCAATTCGGTCTGATGGATCCTCTTCATCCGCGCATCATAGGAGGGCGCCGTCAGGGGCGCAATCATTTATCCATCACTCGCCAGGCGTTTTTAGCGCCGCCGGAGCGCCGCGCTGACCGTCGATCCAGTCGCCGTCGAAAACCGCGCCGTTGGCGAAAACCATCTCGCCCTTGCCGTGCCGGCGATTGTCCTTGAACGCGCCCTTGTAGACATTGCCGTTGGCGTAGGTCGCGACGCCTTCGCCCTCGATCCGGTCGGCGACCCAACCGCCATTATATGTGAATCCGTCCGCCTGGCGGTATTCGCCCGCGCCATCGCGAAGCCCGCCGACGAACTCGCCCTGATAGACGCCGCCATCGGGGAACCGGGCGATGCCTGTGCCTTCCGGCTGATCGTCGCTCCATTCGCCTTCGTATTCATAGCCGTCCGGAAAGGCGATCTTGCCGACGCCGTTGATCTTGCCGTCGGCGAACGAGCCGACATAGACCGCGCCCGACGCGAAGCGGAATTCGCCCTGGCCGCCGATTTCGCCGTCGGTCCACTCGCCCTCGTATACATCCCCCTCGGCCGTGGTCATCTTGCCGATCCCGGACATGGCGCTGTCGACGAAGACGCCTTCGAGCAGCCGTCCGTTGGCGAGTTTGGCGGTTCCGGGGCCTTCGAGCCTGCCTTCGACCCATTCTCCGTTGTAAACGTCGCCATTCGCGGCGGTGAGAACGCCCTGGCCCTGCCGTTTGCCGGCGACGAAGCTTCCGGCGAAGACGTCGCCATTGGCGTAGACCGCGCGTCCCTGGCCTTCGCGCTCCCCGTCGACAAAGGCGCCGTCGTACTTGTCGCCATTGGCGTAGACGGCGGCGCCTTCGCCATTGATCTGGCCGCTTTTCCACGCGCCGGAATAGGTGAAGCCGTCTTTCTTGACGATTTCGCCCATGCCTTCGCGCTGGCCGGCGACGAAATCGCCATCGTAGACGGAGCCGTCGGAATAGGTGACGACGCCCTTTCCGTCCGGCGCGCCGTCTTTCCAGCCGCCCTCGTAACGGTAGCCGTTCGGGCGTGTCATCACGCCCTGGCCGTGATGGGTGGAGTTCTTGAAATCACCCTCGTAGCGCGCGCCGTCGGCGTAGATGGCGACGCCGGCGCCCTCGATCACGCCGCCGACCCAATGGCCGTCATAAGAGCCGCCATCGGCGTAGGTGATCTTGCCCTGGCCATGCGGCGCGCCATCCTTGAACGCGCCTTCGTAGATCGAGCCGTTGGCGTATTTGACGCGGCCCTGGCCTTCGATCTTCCCGTCGACCCAATCGCCGCTGTATTCATAACCGCCGGGCAGGGTGAAGGTGCCCTGGCCATGCTGGCGCCCATCCCTGAACTCGCCCTCATAAACGCCGCCGCTGTCGTATTTCTTTACGGCGACGTCCGCGTTCTGGGCCAGAGCGGCATTCGGAGCCAGGATCCCCGACGCGAGCGCGGCGGCGGCCGCAAATCCCTTCAAAACACGCATCGTTCCGCTCCCCGGCTTCGGCTTCTTCGCCGCGGAGATTAGGAACATGGCCCGGCCCTGACAACACCGGCTTTCGGCCGATGGCGCCGGGGGCGGTCCGGCGGCTTGCGCGGAAGGGCGCGCGGGGGCTATGCGGGGCGAGCCCGAAGGAGGGGCGCGCGCCATGATCGTCACGCGATTCGCACCTTCGCCCACAGGCGCGCTGCATCTGGGCAATCTTCGCACCGCCATTTTCAATGCGATGATCGCCCGAAAGGCGGGTGGGCGCTTCATTCTCAGAATCGATGACACCGACAGGGAGCGTTCCGAAGAACGCTTCGTGAAGGCAATCAGAAAAGACCTGCGCTGGCTGGGACTCGACTGGGATGAAGAAGCGCGGCAATCGGCGCGGCTGCCGGCCTATGAGGCGGCGGCGGAGCGGCTTCGCACCTCCGGTCGGCTCTATCCCGCGTGGGAGACGCCTTCGGAACTGGCGCTGATGCGTCGCAAGCTGCTCAACGCCAAGCGTCCGCCGGTTTACGACCGCGCCGCGCTCGGATTATCTGCGGCCGAGCGCGCCGGTCTCATGGCCGAGCGCCCGCCGCATTGGCGATTCCGGCTCGATCCCGGCCTCATCGAATGGGGTGACGGCGTGCAGGGTCGCCAATCCATCGCCGCCGACGCGGTCTCCGATCCGGTGTTGATCCGCGAAGACGGGCAATTCCTCTATTCGCTCTGCTCGGTCGTCGATGACGCCGAAATGGGCGTAACCGACGTGGTGCGGGGCGCCGACCATATCACCAACACAGCGACGCAAATCCAGATATTCGCAGCGCTGGGCGCGCCGGCCCCGCGGTTTGCGCATCACGCGCTGATGGTGGCGGAGGATGGCGGCAAGCTCTCCAAGCGCGGTGGAGCGCTTTCCATAGCGGAGCTTCGCGGTGAAGGGGTGGAGCCGACGGCGGTGCTTTCCTATCTCGCGCGTATCGGCTCCTCCCAGCCGGTGGAGCCGATCTGGTCGGCGGCGGAGGCTGCGCCGGGTTTCAATCTCGGAGATTTCGGCACCGCGCCGACGCGGATTTCCCAGACGGAGATCATGCAGCTCTCGGTGAAGATGTTGCACGATGCGCCTTATGAAGCGGTGCGCGACCGGCTGCCGGGCGATGTGAGCGAAGCCTTCTGGCGCGCCGTCAGCCCCAATCTCGACCGGTTGGACGATATCGTCATCTGGCGGGGCGTCGCCGCCGGCGCCGAGCCTCTGATCGACGCGGAGGACGCCGATTTCGTCGCCGACGCGTTGGCCATGTTGCCGCCACGGCCCTGGGGCGCGGAGACATGGCGCGAGTGGACCGGCGCCGTGAAGGCGCAGACGGGGCGAAAAGGCCGCGCGCTCTTCCTGCCGCTCCGCCGGGCGCTCACAGGCCGCGATCACGGACCGGACATGGCGGCCCTCATGCCCTTTCTCGAAAAGCCCTGAGCGGCGATCGCGCGAAGCTGAGCTTGCCTCCTGGCCCGCCTTGAGGCATATGCTCGGCGCATGAGCCACGCGATCATCTGCGAGATCTGCATTATCCGCTGACATTTTGTCTGCGGCGGCGCTTCGTGTTCCTTTGAAAACCGAACCATGGCCCGCCGGGGACCCCCGGGACCGAGAGCCATGACCGAGATTCGCCTGCATAATTCCGCGACCCGCCAGAAAGAGGTCTTTACGCCCATCGATGAGAGGGACGTGCGGATGTATGTCTGCGGCCCCACCGTCTATGACCGCGCCCATATCGGCAACGCGCGGCCCGCGGTGGTGTTCGATGTGCTTTACCGCCTGCTGCGCCATGAATATGGCGAGGATCATGTCAAATATGTCCGCAACATCACGGACATAGACGACAAGATCAACAATCGGGCCAAGGAAACCGCGCTGCCGGGAGAGACGCCGGAGGACGCGATCCGGCGCATCACGAACGAAACCGCAGGCTGGTACCGGGACGACATGGCGGCGCTCGGCTGCCTTGCGCCGACCGAACAGCCCCGCGCCACCGAATTCGTGCCTGAGATGGTGAAGATGATCGAGGGGCTGATCGCGAAAGGGCACGCCTACGCCGCCGAAGGCCATGTGCTGTTCGAGGTTTCGACCTATCCCGAATACGGTCGCCTCTCCGGCCGCTCCACCGACGACATGATCGCCGGCGCCCGGGTCGAGGTCGCGCCCTACAAGCGCGACCCGATGGATTTCGTGCTCTGGAAACCCTCGGAGCCGGATCAGCCGGGCTGGAGCAGCCCATGGGGCAGGGGGCGCCCCGGCTGGCATATCGAATGCTCGGCGATGGCGTCTAAACTGCTGGGGGAGAACTTCGATATCCACGGCGGCGGCGCCGACCTCATGTTTCCGCACCATGAGAACGAGATCGCCCAAAGCTGCTGCGCCGCGCCGGGGGCGGGGTTCGCGAAGGTGTGGATGCATAACGGGATGATCCGCGTGGATGGGCGGAAGATGTCGAAGTCGCTCGGCAATTTCCTGACCGTCGACGACCTGCGCGGACAGGCGTCGGGGGAGGTGCTGCGGTTGGCGATGTTGATGACGCACTATCGAAAGACGTTGGACTGGACCAAGGATCGTCTGCACGAAGCTACGATGCGGCTGTCGAATTGGTCGGAAGCTTTGGACGGTATCCCTACCTTGATTAAGGCACGATCAGAGGCAGGCGCCAATCTCAGAGTAAGCGGGGAAGCTGTCGCCAGCCTTTCAGACGATCTAAATACAAAGCGGTTCCTCGATCATTGCGACAATCTCTTGATAGGAAACGATGATAATTCGCTCGTCCAGCTTTACCTCGACCTTCAGCTAATCGGTTTCGATGCGCAGAAAATGAAAGATGCCATCATCCCGCTTGCTGGCATGGGGACGTCGCAGCCCGGAGTCTCGTCGCCTGAGATAGTGTCCATGGTCAGCTATTGGATTGAAGAACGGCAAAAAGCGCGCTTGGCAGCCGACTGGGCGAGAGCCGATGCCATCCGCAAGGGTTTGGACGATGCGGGCGTGGTCGTCATCGACCAGAAGGGCAGGCCGAGCGATTGGCGCCTCGGCCCCGATTTCGACGCGGCCAAGCTGGAGGCCCTGTAATGACCCGCGCCCGGCTCTCCCTTTTCGACACCACCCTCCGCGACGGCCAGCAGACGCAGGGGGTGGATTTCTCCGGCGACGACAAGCGCAAGATCGCGCTGGCGCTTGACGCGCTCGGCCTCGACTATGTCGAGGGCGGCTGGCCGGGCGCTAATCCGACCGACAGCGATTTCTTCGCCAATGCGCCGACGCTGAAACACGCGACCTTCACCGCCTTCGGCATGACCAAGCGCGCCGGGCGGTCGGCGGCGAATGACGAGGTGCTGGCGGAGGTGGCGAACGCCGGGACGCCGGCGGTCTGCCTCGTCGGAAAATCGTATGATTTTCATGTCGAGAAAGCGCTTGGCGTCACGCTTGACGAAAATCTCGTCAATATCCGAGAAAGCTTCGCGCACTTGGTCAACATCGGCCGTGAAGCCATTTATGACGCAGAACATTTCTTCGACGGATACAAGGCCAACCCGGGTTACGCGCTTCGCTGCCTCGACGCGGCGATGGAGGCGGGCGTGCGCTGGGTCGTGCTCTGTGACACCAATGGCGGCACGCTGCCGGGCGAGATCGCGGAGATCACCGGGGCGGTCGCCAAACGGATTCCGGGCAATCAGATCGGCATCCACACCCATAACGACACCGAGACGGCGGTCGCCGGCGCGTTGGCGGCGGTCGACGCCGGCGCGCGCCAGATCCAGGGCACGCTGAACGGGTTGGGGGAGCGGTGCGGCAACACCAATCTGGTTTCGATCATCCCGACGCTTCTGTTGAAGGAGCCCTGGGCGAGCAGGTACGAGATTGGCGTCGCGCCGGAAAAGCTGGTCGGGCTCACCGCGCTTTCGCGAATGCTGGACGAGCTTTTGAACCGCGCGCCGGATCGCCAGGCGCCTTATGTCGGCGCTGCGGCTTTCGCGCATAAAGCCGGGCTCCACGCCTCCGCCATCGTCAAGGATCCAACGACTTATGAGCATGTGCCGCCCGAAGCGGTTGGCAATGTGCGCGTCATTCCGATGTCCAATCAGGCCGGGCGCGCCAATCTGCTCCGCCGTCTGTCGGAGGCCGGGATCGAGGTCGCGGCGGATGATCGCCGCCTCGGCGCGCTCCTGCGCGATGTGAAGGAGAAGGAGGATCAGGGCTTCTCCTATGACAGCGCCGAGGCGTCGTTCCAGTTGCTCGCCCGCGCCCATCTCGGCCTCAGGCGTCAGTTCTTCGACGTGGAGCGGTTTCGCGTGACGGTCGAGCGCCGCCACAATGCGATCAACGAGCTGGTCACGGTTTCCGAGGCGGTCGTGGTCGTCAATGTCGATGGCCAGCGGTTCATCTCCGCTTCCGAAAGCCTGGACGCCGTGGGGTCAGATCAGGGGCCGGTCAACGCGCTCTCGCTCGCGCTCAGGAAGGATCTTGGCGTCTATGACGCGGCGATCGCCGACATGCGGCTGGTGGATTTCAAGGTGCGGATCCTCTCAAGCGGCACAGAAGCCGTGACGCGGGTGCTGCTCGAAAGCCGCGACGGCGAGGGGCGGCGCTGGACCACGGTCGGCGTTTCGGCAAACATCGTCGACGCCTCTTTTCAGGCGCTGATCGACGCGGTGGACTTCAAGCTGCACCGCGACGCGGGCTGAGAGGTGGAGCCGCCGCTTTCCGCCGTCGGCGCCCTGGCGCGCGAAGGGGATGAGGACCGTTTCCTCGCCGCGCTCTTCGCGCCCGCGCGGCTGAGAGAGCGGCTCTTCGCGCTGATAGCCCTCAATCTGGAGCTGGCGAAGATACCGGCCGTGGTGACGGAGCCTATCCTCGGCGAGATCCGCCTCGCCTGGTGGCGCGACGCGCTCGACGATCTCTTTGAGGGTGGGGTCGTGCGCGGGCATGAGGTGATCCACGCGCTGGGCGCGGCGCATGAAACGGCGCCGCTGGACCGTGCCGCGATGATGGAGATGGTCGAGGCGCGCGCGCTCGCGCTCACCCCCGGCGCGCTGGAAGGCGAAGCGCTGGATCAGTTCATCGCCGGCACTGGCGGCGCGCTGGCCCGGGCGCAGGTCGCCGCGCTCGGCGGCGGGCCGAAAGCGGTGGAGGTCGCGGCGCTGGTCGGGTGGGCCGAGGGCGCGGGGCGCCT
>JBBDTD010000091.1:0-8504 GCA_040904645.1 Paracoccaceae bacterium | reverse complement strand
AAGGACGGATGTTATGGCCGACGGCGCGCGCAACGTGACGATCACCCTGCCCGACGGGGCGGCGCGAACGTTCGCGGCTGGCGTGACTGGCGCGGAGATCGCCGCCGCCATCGCGCCATCGCTTGGCAAGGCCGCGCTCGCCTGCCGGATCGACGGGCGGCTCGCCGATCTGTCCGAACCCATCGGTGAAGACGCCGGCTTCGCCGTCGTGACCGCGAAGGACAAGGCCGACGCGCTCGGCCTGATCCGGCACGATTGCGCGCATATCATGGCCCGCGCGGTGCAGGAGCTGTGGCCGGACGTGAAGGTCACCATCGGCCCGGTGGTCGAAAACGGCTGGTACTACGATTTCGACCGGGAGGAGCCGTTTTCGGACGAGGATTTCGCCGCGATCGAAAAGCGGATGCGCCAGATCATCGCCGCGCGCGACGAGGTGCGCACGGAAACCTGGGAGCGCGGCCGCGCCATCGCCCATTACGAGGCGTTGAACGAGCCCTATAAAGTGGAACTGGTGGAGGCGATCCCCGCCGACCAGAAGCTCCGCATGTATTGGCACGGGCCCTGGCAGGATCTCTGCCGCGGGCCGCATCTGGCCCATACCGGGCAGGTTCCGGCGGACGGATTCAAGCTGATGAAGGTCGCCGGCGCCTATTGGCGCGGCGACAGCCGCAACAAGATGCTCCAGCGCATCTACGGCGTCGCCTTCGCTTCACGCGCGGAGATGGAAGCGCACCTGACCATGCTTGAGGAAGCGGCCAGGCGCGACCACAGGCGGATCGGCCGGGAGCTGGACCTTTTCCACATTCAGGAAGAGGCGCCGGGCATGGTGTTCTGGCATCCCAAAGGCTGGAGCATCTACCGCACGCTGGAAGATTACATGCGCCGCCGGCAGAACAGCGGCGGCTATCAGGAAATCCGCACGCCGCAGGTGGTGGATCGCAAGCTGTGGGAGGCCTCGGGCCACTGGGAAGCTTACCGCGAGAACATGTTCATCACCGAGATCGACGAGGGGTCCGGCGCAGGGGAGCACGCCAACTCCAAGCGGGTGAACGCGCTGAAGCCGATGAACTGCCCCTGCCATGTCCAGATCTACAATCACGGCCTGAAGAGCTATCGCGACCTGCCGCTTCGGCTGGCGGAGTTCGGCTCCTGCCACCGCTACGAGTCTTCAGGCTCCATGCACGGGCTGATGCGGGTGCGCGGGTTCACGCAGGACGACGCGCACATCTTCTGCACCGGAGAACAAATCGAGGAGGAGACGGGGCGCTTCATCGAGCTTTTGTCCTCCGTCTACAAGGATCTCGGCTTCGAAAGGTTCGATATCAAGTTCTCCACCCGCCCCGATATCCGGATCGGCAGCGACGAAGCCTGGGACAGGGTCGAGGGCGCGCTGGAAAACGCGATCCGCAAACTCGGGCTCGACTATGAAACCGACCCCGGCGAGGGCGCGTTCTACGGCCCGAAGCTTGATTTCAAGCTGACCGACGCGATCGGCCGCGAATGGCAATGCGGCACCTTTCAGGTCGACCCGAACCTGCCGGAGCGGCTGGGCGCGGAATATGTCGGCGCCGATGGCGACAAGCATCGTCCCTATATGCTCCACCGCGCGATCCTCGGCTCTTTCGAGCGGTTCCTCGGCATCCTGATCGAGAACCACGCCGGAAGGATGCCGCTCTGGCTCGCGCCGCAGCAGATCGTCGTCGCGACCATCACCTCGGAGGCGGATGACTACGCCGCCGAGGTCGCGGCGGCGCTCAGGGCGGCCGGGCTCCGGGCGGAGGCCGACACGCGCAACGAAAAGATCAACTACAAGGTGCGGGAGTGGAGCCTTCAGAAGGTTCCCGCCATCCTCGCGGTCGGCGCGCGCGAAGTCGCGGAGCGCGCCGTGGCGATCCGCCGCCTCGGCGACAAGAGCCAAAGCTTCGCCCCGCTGGACGAGGCCGTCGCCGCACTGGCTGCGGAGGCGACGCCGCCGGACCTGAAGCGGGCGGCCGCAGCGCGGCCCGAGCCGCACGAGGCGGCCGCGCCCGGAATCGAATGAGGCGGCCGTGACGCGGCCGGTGGGGGAACGCGAATGAAGAATCTGATCAAGCGGCTGGCGCCCTACGCGGTGATCGAGGCGGCGCGGCGTTTCGTCTATTTCGGCTTCTCTGAGACCTGTCAGGCCTGCGGAGCCCACCTTCGCTTCCTGAAGCCGCAGGGCTATGGCCATCCGGTTCTGGAGCAGCTTCAGGTCGTCGGCGGCATGCGCCGGGGCGCCGATGTCTGCCCGGTCTGCCACACCAACGACAGGGATCGGCTGGTAATGCACTACCTGGAGCGCGAGGTGCTCGCCAAGCGCAGCGGCGTGCTCCGCATCGCCCATATCGCTCCGGAAAAGCCGATCACGAAGTTTCTGCTGAAGCAGCCCGACATCGACTACCACCCCGGCGATTTCGAGCCGCATCGTTACTATCACCTGAAGAATGTCGAGATGTGCGACCTGACGGACGCGCCCTATGAGGACGGCTCCATCGACCTGCTCATCTGCAACCACGTGATGGAGCACATCCCCGAGGACGGGCGCGCGATGGCGGAGGTGCGCCGCGTTCTCAGGCCCGGCGGCCGCGCGATCCTGCAGACCCCGCTCGCGATGCGGCTCGACGAAACCGATGAGGGCGACGGCTCGGAGGATGCGCCCGAACGCATCCGGCGATTCGGCCAGTCGGACCATGTCCGGCTCTACGCGCAGGAGGACTACCCCCGCCGCCTCGCCGCCGCGGGCCTGCGGGTCGAGCGTTGGCGGGCTTTCGACGCGGACGCGGAGGCGGCGACACTGCTTCGGCTCAACCCGCTCGAAGAGCTTCATGTCTGCTGGCGCGACGCCTGAGGGGACCTGAGAGGGAGATCCGGCTTTTCGCGATGATTTGATCACGCCGGGGGCTGCTTTTTCGGCCGATGCGGCTATGCTTTCCGCCGCACCGACCCGGAGGATAGCCCGTGATCCGCCTCGCCGCCGCGTTCCTGTTGATTTGCGCCGCCCCGTCGTTCGCCTCGCAATGCATGCAGGTGGCTGACAGGCCGGAGGCCCGCGTCTGGCGGGCGGCGTTGGCGCCGGGCGAAGTTCGTATCCGCTATATCGGCCACGCGGCGCTCCGCATCGAGACTGACAGGGGCCAGGCGGCCGTCACGGATTTCTATGGCGCGGCGGGCGCAGGGCCTGCGCCGGACGCGGTCACCATGAACCACGCCCATTCCTCGCACTGGACGCGCACGCCCCCGGCCGAGATCCCCCATCACCTGAAAGGCTGGAGTGAGGGAGAGGAGCGCGCCCGGCATTGGCTTCAGCTGGGCGGGCTGTTGATCCGCAATGTCACGACCGACATTCGCGGCGGCGCAGGGTGGGAGCGGGACGGCAACTCGATCTTCATCTTCGAGTATGAAGGGCTCTGCATCGGGCATCTCGGCCATCTGCATCACCTGCCGAGCGATGAGCATTACGCCCAGATCGGGCGGCTGGACGTGGTCATGGCGCCAGTGGACGGCGGCTACACCATGTCGGTCGACGACATGATGACGGTGCTGAAGCGGGTGCGGGCGCGGGTTGTGATTCCGATGCACATCTTCAGCGGGATGGCCTTGCAGCGGTTCCTTGCGGGCATGGCGGACGAGTTCGAGATCGACACCCGCCCGGCCTCGGAAATCGTGCTGTCCGCGAGGACCATGCCCGAGGTTCCGACCGTTCGCCTGCTGGCGCCGGAGCGCCCGCATTACGACGATTGACCGGGGGCTGACGCTACCGCCCCGCGCGCCCCGCGCCATGCGCCCAAAGCCGCTGCGGCGGGATATGGAGGCGGACCTTCATGCCGAGCGCGATCTCGCCCGGCCGCTCCACCCAGCCGCAAACGCCGCGCCGGTTCATCGCCTTGGCGGGAAAGCTGAGCCCCTTGCCCGGATGATGGCGCTCGATCACCTCGGCGACAAACTTGCAGGGACCGTTCTCCATATCGTTCACGACGGAGGCGCCGCTTTCGAAGATCAGTCGCGATGAGGGCGGGATCAGCGTGAAATCCGGGATTCCCTCGATGATGATGTTCGCGCCGGTCCATTCGGGCAGGATCGCGCCTATTCCCATCGCGGCGGCGCTGGCGGAGAGATCCTCCACGCTCAGCAGCGAAAGCTGCCGCGCGTTGGCGATTTCGGTCCCCCGCTCATATTGCAGTTTGACGCGCGAGCATGACGGGCGGGTGCGCCCGCCATGGCATTCGCCGCTCGCCCCGTCATAGCCAAGCGCGAGGCGATCGCGCGGCTCCGATTCCAGCGTCACTTCGCGGTCGAGCACGACGCCAAGCCAGCTCACGCGGCCATAATGCTGGGTGGGCGTCAGGATCGGCATCGCTGGCTCCGGCGGCGGCGCCCGCCAAGCGCGGGCGCCTCAGAAATCCACGTTCATCCCGCGCGCGTCGAGATGGACGAAGCTGTCGTAAAGCCCGACACCGCCGGAGAAAAGCCCCTCATCGCGCAGCGCCCGCAAGGCGGCGGCCCAATCCGCCGGGCGCCCCGCGCCGACGACGTGAAAATCGGCCGCGCGAAAGGCCATGTGCTGGCTCCGCCCCACGCCGCCGACGGCGGCGTTATAGGCGGCGTTTCGATAGACGCTGAGCAGGTGGACCGGTTTGCCGATGCGGGCGCGCAGCTCATCCAACGCGCGGACGACCGGCGCGATCCGCGGCCAGAGTTCCTGCGGGGGGTCGGCGTTGAGGCCGTTTTTCGCGTGGGCGCCGCCCTTGAACAGAAATTCCCGCCAGGTGAAATGCCTGACGCCCGGCAGGTTCGCGGCGAAGAAGGCGGCGAAGGGATGGCTTTCGAACGCGCCGAGATCTTCGGGCGGCGGGGCCGCCGCGTCGCCATCGCCCGGCGCATCGGTCAACTGGCCTTCCCGCTCCGCGATCATATCGGTCTTGATCTCGACCAACCCCTCCGCCTGAAGCGCTTTCAGCAGCACCGCCGCGCCGCATTGGGCGGAGGTCGCGCGGCCGTCAAACTGGCCGTCGGCGACATATTTTCCGCGCAGATAGAGGCTGGAGAAGCCCCAGAGATAGGGCGTCGCGATCCCGCGCCCGCGATAGCCGAAACCGTTATACCGCTCCCACCGCCACAGCGCGCGCGGCAGCGACCAGTCGGAAAGCCCGGTCAGTTGCTGGCGGGCGAGCGCGTCGGCCGCGCTTTCCTCCCAAGTGAAGGGCGGCGAGCCGGCTGCGGGACGGCCGGCGGGCACGCGGATGGTGCGGCCGGTCAGCGGGTCGCCATTGTGAAGGTGCGCCGCGAAATTATAGGTGGATTCCATCTGATGCAGCCCGGCGATGAACCACCAGGGCGCGCCGGTCGCGGCCTCCACCGCCGCATAGCGATCGCGGTTGCGGATGGCGACGCGCATCAGCTCGACGGCCTTGCCTTCATGCGCCGTGCGGATCTGGGCGCCCAGAAAGTACCGCACATATTCATCGGCCAACACCGGATAGGCGGTGGAGTCGATCGGCTCGGGCGTCTCCAGCGGCGGCGTCGCGGCCGGCAGGGCGACGGGATCGGCCGCGGAGGGGGTCACCACCTCGTCGTTCATCACTTCGAGCAGGCCGTCGCCGCTGGAAAAGGTCTTGGCGAGGCCCGCCGACTCATGAAACTCGCGGTGAAGCTCGCCAAGCTCGGTTCGGAGCTGGTCGACATTATCGCTGGAAAGCGGGCCCGAACGGCCGTCAAGCTCCTCCAGTTCATCCTCGACGGCGCGCATCAGCTCCAGAAACCGGGTGGTGTTTTCGCGCAGTTTCTTTTGCGCCGCCACGGTTCTGGCCGCGCCGGCTTCGCGCCAGAGGTCCAGCAGCTTCTTGCGATGCGCCTTTTTAACCGCCACCGGCGCGTCGAGCGCCGCGATCGCGGCCAGAAGTTCGTCCAGCATCGCTTGCGTCAGAATGAGATCAGCCATCTTCCCTCCCCGCCTCAGAAACCGGGCGCGCGCATCGCCCGGACATTGCTCAGGAACTGCTCGGCCATCAGCCGGGCCTCGGTCGCCTGACGCGCGAAATCCGCGGCGGCGGGCGCGCTCCCCGCCCGCGGCGTCCTGATCGCGGCGGCGAGGTCGCCAAGCGACCGGTCGGTCCGGTCGAGAAGCCGGACATAGGCGATGAGCGCCGCTTCGAACGCGAGCGCGCGATCAGCCAGCGCCGCCCGCCGCTCGGCCAGGCGCATCGCCTCCGCCACGTCACGATCGTCGCGCGCATCTTCGGCCAAGATTTTAAGAACGCCGATCTCCGTATCGATCGGCGCGACATAGACAGCGTAAAGCGCGCTGGTGTCCGCGATCATGAAGCGGATCAGCGCGCGGATATCGTCTTCGGCCTCAGTGACGGAGGATGCGGCGGCATCGCCCGCGCGGATCGTCTCGACCTTCGTCAGAAGGCTGCGCAGCCCCGCCAGCGGAACGCCCGCCAGCACCCCGGCGCCGCCGGGCGCGAAGGCCAGCACGGCGCCCGCCACGCTCTCAACAGAGCCAAGCCGCGCGTCCAGTTCTTCGGCGGAGCGGCCACGGCCAAGATCGACCAGAAGCTCGTTATACCCGCCGATCAGGGCGAGCGCCGCGCGGCGCACGCGAATGTCGCTCGGCTCCCCCCGCCGCGCGGCGTCGTCCCCGAGCGCGAGCGCGGCGTCGAAACACGGCCGATAGCCGAGGCCGGGATCGACGGCGCAATCGGCGATGGCGGCGTCAGAGGGGAAAAGCGGCGCAACCTCGTCGAGAAGCAGGTCGCCGGCGAGCCGCGCCTCCGTGAAAGAGTCTGCGTAGGCGTCCAGATCCCGCGCCGGAAGTTCGGCGCAACCTGCGACGGCAAGCGCGCAAAGGGCGAGCAGGCGGGTAAGGAAAACCTTCATGTTTTTTGGCAACCTCGATCCGTAATCGTTTGAAAATAACATATTTCAAACAAGTTGCAAAATCGTAATTTCTTCATATTCCCCCAACGCCTTGCCGCAGCCGGGCGGCGCCCGTAACCTTGCGCCTGCGATTCCAGATGACGGGACAACATGGCCGAGGACGCAACCACCGCCTCCAGCGAGAGCGGCGCCGCATATCAGGTGTTGGCCCGCAAGCACCGGCCGCATGATTTCGACGACCTGATCGGCCAGGAAGCGATGGTGAGGGTGCTCACCAACGCCTTCGCGCATGACCGCATCCACCACGCCTTCATCATGACCGGGGTGCGCGGCGTTGGCAAAACCACAACCGCGCGCATCATCGCCAAGGGGCTGAACTGCGTCGGGCCGGACGGAAACGGCGGCCCCACCACCTCGCCCTGCGGGGTTTGCGAGCCGTGCCGGCAGATCGCCGAAGGTCGCCATGTCGACGTGCAGGAGATGGACGCCGCCAGCCGCACCGGCGTCGGCGATATCCGCGAGCTGATCGACGGCGTGCGCTATCGCGCCGCCTCCGCGCGCTACAAGGTCTATATCATCGATGAGGTGCACATGCTCAGCACCTCGGCCTTCAACGCGCTCCTGAAGACGCTGGAGGAGCCGCCGCCGCATGTGAAGTTCATCTTCGCGACCACGGAAATCAGAAAGGTGCCGGTGACGGTGCTGTCGCGCTGCCAGCGGTTCGACCTGCGGCGGATCGAGCCCGAGATGATGATGGCCCATCTCGCCCGCATCAGCGCCGTGGAGGGCGCGAAGGTGAACGAGGCGGCGCTGGCGCTGATCACCCGCGCCGCCGAAGGCTCGGTGCGCGACGCGCTCTCGCTCCTCGATCAGGCGATCGCGCATGGCCGCGAGGCGGAGATTGGCGCAGACGAGGTTCGCGCCATGCTGGGGCTCGCGGATCGCGGCCGGGTGATCGATCTGTTCGAGATGATCATGCGCGGCGACGCGGCCGGCGCGCTGGGCGAGCTTTCCCGCCAATACGCCGATGGCGCGGACCCGCTTTCGGTGCTGCGCGACCTTGCGGAGCTGACGCATTGGGTCAGCATGGTGAAGATCAGCGACGAGAACGCTAACGACCCGACCGTCGGCGCCGATGAGCGCGACCGGGGCCGCACGCTGGCCGGTGGGCTTGAGATGCGGTCCCTGACGCGGATGTGGCAGATGCTGCTGAAAGCGCTGGAGGAAGTCGGCCGCGCCCCGAACGCGATGATGGCGGCGGAAATGGCGGTCATCCGCCTCACCCATGTCGCCGATCTGCCGCCGCCGGAGGATATCGTCCGCCGACTGACGGAGGCGCCGCGGGACGCTCCCCGCCCAGCCGGGCCGGCCGGTGGCGGCTCTGGCGGTGGGGGCGGCGGCGCGCAGGCGCAGTCCGTCGCTGCGATCGAAGAGCGCCCCGCGCCTGCGCCGCGCGCCTCCTCCGCCGCGCTCGCCGAATATCAGAGCATGACGGAAATCGTCGCGCTGATCCGCGAGAAACGCGACATCAAGTTCCTCGCAGATGTAGAGGATTTCGTGCGCATCGTCCGCTTCGCCCCCGGGCGGATCGAATTCTCGCCAGC
>JBBDTD010000090.1:0-8583 GCA_040904645.1 Paracoccaceae bacterium | reverse complement strand
TGGAGCTTGAGCCGAATTCGGATGGCGCGGCCTATGGCTCGACCACTTCACTGGGCGCGTCGATCGTTTCGCAAACCTCGCGCTCGCGTCTTGCGATCAACCCGGGCGTCACCGGGCGGCTTTTCGGCGGCGGAACCGACGCGTCGGACTCGAATCAGATCAGCCCACGGCTTTCCGCGCAGTTCGATCATCGTGTCGCCGCGGTCGATTTTCGGAGCGGCCTTTCCTTCGATGTGCGCCCGACCGCCTTCAGCGAAATCGGTGAAGACGGCTCGGGCGTCCCCGATCTCGACGTGATCGACCAGAATGCGACGCAGATCAGCCTGATCGGCAACGCGGGCTTCACTTACAGGATAAACGACAGAAATCGCGCTACGATCGGGACTGACGTCAGAGTTATCAGATTCGATGACGACGCGACGGGTCTGACGCCGAACACGACCATTGGCGTGTCAGGCGAATTCGCACATGACGTGAACGAAAGAGTCACATCCAGTTTCGGCGCCGGGCTTCGTCGTGTCCGCCTCGGCGGGGCGACCGACACCGAAACGCTGATCTTTGACGTTGATGGCGGACTGAATGCGTTCGTTTCCCCCCGCTTCAGCCTTGGCGGCTCGCTTGGTGTAAGCTTGATCGACAGAACGGACGGCGCCGGAGGCGGCGACACCGGTCTGGGGCTGAATGCGTCCGCCAATTTCGCCTACCAGGTTTTCGACGACTTGAGCCTCTCCTTCAACGCGAGGCAGGGCGTCGAGCCGAGCGCGGACGGCGAACTCCAGAACCAGACCACGCTTTCGCTCGGCGCGACGCAGTTCATCAACCAACGTGAGCGGGTGAGCCTCAATCTCGGCCTGTCGCGGCAGGCGGCCGCGGATACGTCCGTCGGCGCATCTGACGACACCACGCAGTTCCAGACCGGCGCGTCGTATCAATGGACGATCACGCCGGAAGTGGTGGCCCAATTGGGTTACACGATGCGCTGGGAGTTGCAGCCAGACGATGCGATGTCGCACAAAGTCTTCCTCTCGCTTTCGCGGTCCCTTTTCTACCCATAGTCCGGCGACGGTTGCGCAGTGAGACATGTCACGCGATGCGCGGCGGAGATGCGCCTTTTGTTGCAAGCGCGTAATTGGTGAGACATAACTCCGTGGTCTTGTGGGGTCCTGGATCAGAGTCGAGTTGGGCGGCGTGTTCGCTCGTGCGGAGAATCAATCGATGTCGAAAGTGGATCTGGCGGAGAATCGCGTTTCCGCGCTGGGCCCGCGAGATCATCGCTATCCGATAGCCTTGGCGCCAGGCGTCGTCGTTATGATCGATATTTCCCTCATCTTGTTTTGCGCCTTCATCTGCGGGTACCATTTCGTAATCCTGACGGAAAAAAACACCGACCAGTATATCTTCGCGGGCGTTTTCGTCGCGGCGATCAGCGCGATCCTGTTTCAACGCGCCGGGCTTTACGAGCTTGACGCCATCATGCGGCCGGTCCGGTTTTCCGACGCGGTGATCGCCGGGCTTGTCACCGCGTTTCTCTTTCTTCTCAGTATCATATTCGCACTGAAGGTTGCGGATGTTTACAGCATCGACTGGCTTTTGGCTTTCGCGGCGGGAAGCGTCATCTCCGTCGGTGGGGCCCGGTTCGTATGCTATTCGGTGCTGTGGCGCCTCGGCCGCGCCGGGCACGTCGGAAAAACGCTAGTGGTGCTTGGCGGCGGGGAGCAGGCGCACCGGTTTCTGGAGCGGATGGATGAGGTGCAGCCATATTTCACCAACCTCATCGGCGTTTACGCCGATGAGGCGGAGACGGTGGGCCGCTGGCCGGTCGTCGGCGGCTCGGCGCGGCTCTTGCAGGATGTCCGCGCCGGCTTGATCGACGATGTCGTCGTCGCGATGCCCTGGAACGCCGATCTGGAGATGGTCAGGATCGTGGAGCTGTTGAAGGAGCTTCCGATCAACGTTCACATCTCGTCCGACCTTGTCGGGTTCCGGCTCAGGGTGCAGCCGGTCCTTGGCGCGTTTTCGCAGCTCTCGATGTTCGAGGTCGAACGACGGCCGATTTCGGGCTGGAGTTCGCTCCTGAAACTGGTTGAGGATTACACGCTGGCGAGCGCCGCGCTGCTGCTGCTCAGCCCGCTCCTGTTGATGATCGCCATCGCGATCAAGATCGACGATCCCAGCGGCCCGGTATTCTTCATGCAGAAGCGTCTGGGGTTCAACAATCAGGAATTCGAGATTTTCAAGTTCCGGTCGATGTATCAGGGCGCCGGGCCGGAGCAGGTCGTCCAGCAGGCGCGCAAGGGCGACAAGCGCGTCACGCGCGTCGGCCGCATCATCCGCGCCACCTCGATAGACGAGCTGCCGCAATTGCTGAACGTTTTGAACGGCACCATGTCGCTTGTCGGGCCGCGGCCGCATGCGCTCAGCCATAATGAAGAATATGGGCGCAGAATCCGCGGCTACTTCGCCCGTCACAAGGTGAAGCCGGGAATCACCGGCTGGGCGCAGGTCAACGGGCTCAGAGGCGAAACCGAACAGATTCAGAAAATGGAAGAGCGGATAAAGTGCGACGTTTATTATTCGGATAACTGGTCGCTGTTATTTGATGTGCGAATTCTGATTTCGACTGTGCTTGTAGTTTTCTTCCAGAAAAGCGCCTACTGAGGCGACCCTCCGCGCCCCAGGGCGCGCCTGCCCCCCCCGGTCTCTTGTTCTTAACCAAGCGCGCCTATTGCTAAGGGCGGCCTCGCGTTCCTCAAGCGACGCGGCGGGTGGAAAGGGTTCGGCGGGCGCATGATCCTGATGGTGGACGACGACGCGGCGCAGAGGCGCATGACCGGAGCGATGCTGACCGCAGTCAGCCGCCCATGGGTCGATGCGCCGGGCGGCGAAGCGGCGCTGGCCATGTTGAATGGCCCGATCGGCCGCGAGATCCGGCTTCTGCTCCTCGACTTCGCCATGCCGGATATCGATGGAGTTGAGGTGTTGACCCGGCTGAGGCGCCGCGATCCGGATCTTCCGGTCATCGTGTTGACGGCGGTGGGGTCGGTCAGCAACGCTGTCGCGGCGATGCGCGCCGGTGCGTCGGATTTCCTTATCAAGCCCGTTTCGTCCGAGCGTCTGGAAGCGGCGATACGCGCGGTTCTCCAGCTCAGGCAGGCCGCCAGATATCTTCCTGAGGCCGCCGCGTCGCCGATGAACGGGTTCGGCAGGCTGGTCGCCGTGAGCGCGGAGGCGAAGAAGGCGATACTCTTGGCGGCGCGGGCGGCGCGCTCTTCGATTCCGGTGCTCATCGAAGGCGAAAGCGGCGTCGGGAAGGAAGTGTTCGCGCGCGCGATCCACGCCGCTTCCGACCGGGCCGATCGCCCGTTCGTCGCCGTCAATTGCGGCGCCCTGCCGGAGATGCTCGTCGAATCCCTGCTCTTCGGGCACGAGAAAGGCGCCTTCACCGGCGCGATCGCCCGGCGCATCGGCAAGTTCGAGGAGGCCGATGGAGGCGTTCTCTTTCTCGACGAAATCGGTGACCTGCCGCTTGGCGCGCAGGTGAAACTGCTGAGGGCGATTCAGGAAGGCGAGGTGGACCCGGTCGGCGGCGCGCGCACGATCAAGACCGATATCAGGCTGATTTCCGCCACCAACCGCGATCTGGCGGCGAGTGTCGGCGCGGGCGAGTTCCGCGAGGATCTTTATTATCGTATCAGCGTTTTTCCGCTGCCGCTGCCGCCGCTCCGCGCCCGGCGCGAAGATATTGCGCCGCTGGCGGAGCGATTCGTCCGCAGGTTCGCGGGGCAGGAGCGCAAGGCGACCGCCGGCCTCAGCGACGCGGCCCGGGCGCTGCTGACGGCGGCGCCTTGGCCGGGCAATGTCCGACAATTGGAAAATGCGATCTACCGGGCCGTCGTGCTGTCCGAGAATCGCTTTCTGGCGCCCGAGGATTTCGCGCATCTGGGCCGCGCAGCGCCGCGCGCCGCCCACCCCGCGGGCCGCGATGGACACCCCTTCTTCAACGATTCAGGCCATGTCCGGCCGCTCGCCGATATCGAGGCGGCGGCGATGGAGGCGGCGCTGAGCCGCTACGAAGGCAGCATGTCCGAAGCGGCCCGGCGGTTGGAGATCGGCCGCTCCACGCTCTACCGTCGGGTCAGGACGGATGATGGGGCGCCCGCCTGACCCGCCCCCGGCTCGACCCGGCCCGGATCTGGCGGCCCGGATCTGGCGGCTGGAATCAGGAGGAGGGCCCAGGGACCATGCCAAGTGCGTGGAGATAGAGGTCGAGCATCGCCTCCTCCTCCTGGCGCTCTTCGGCGTCTTTCTTGCGAAGGCTGACCACCTTGCGAAGCGTTTTCACGTCGAACCCGTTGGATTTGGCTTCGGCGTAGACTTCCTTCACCTGGTCGGCGATTTCCTTGCGCTCTTCCTCCAGCCGCTCGATCCGCTCGACGATCGACTTCAGCTGGCCCGCGGCCACGCTGACGGTGGAAAAACCTGCGTCTTCAAGAACATCATCGGCCATCAGATCTGTTTCTCCGGCATGCGCACCACTAGCCCGTCGAGATCGGGCGTCACCTTTATCTGGCAGGTCAGACGGCTCGTTTCCGCCGGTTCATAGGCGAAATCGAGCATGTCCTCCTCCATCGCCTCCTTGCCCGGCACTTTGTCCGCCCAGGCGGGATCGACGTAGACATGGCAGGTGGAGCATGCGCAAGCCCCGCCGCAATCGGCGTCGATGCCGGGGATGTTGTTGTCGCGCGCGCCTTCCATGACCGTCAGTCCGACGGCGACGTCCACGACATGTTCGGCGCCGCCATGTTCGATATAAGTGATCTTGACCATTCCGCCTTCTCTCCTGTCGTCCGCTCGCGACGTCAATTATTCGTTTCGGCGTCGCTGTCTAGACCATGCCGCGGCCTCGCGCCAGATGCCGACTCCGGCGCCGGGGCGGCGCGTTCCGTCGCATGCAGAAGCGCGGCGGCGCCGCGCGCCGATGTCGGGGCCATCGCGCCCGCCGTCCATTCCGCGCCTTCCTCCGGCTTGAACCGGATGCGGTGGCTGAGCCGCCAGCCGACGGCGACCGCCGCCGAGCCGACAATCACGCCGGCGAAGGCCTGCGCGTAAACGACCCCGGACGGCCCCGCCGTCACCGGGATCAGGGTCAGCGCAAGGGGGGTGACCGCAGCGTCGCGGAACCAGTTGAACCCTGTCGACCAAAGCGGCCTGCCGAGGTTGTTGAACGCGGCGTTGGCGACGAAGAGCGCGCCGTTGAACATGAACCCGCCGGCGCCAATGTAGCAGAAGGCGTAGACGACCGAAGCCCCCGCTTCGGAGACGCCGAACCCCCGCACGATCAAGGGGGCGAAAGCCGCAAGAAGCGCCCAGGTGGCGATGACATAGCCCGAGGCGAAGATCAGGCTGTCGCGATAGGCGGAGGCGACCCGCGGCGCGAGTCGGGCGCCGTAATTCTGGCCGATGATGCCGCCAATGGCCCCCGAAAGCGCGAAGATGCCGCCAAAGGCCAGCACCGTCAGCCCGCTGGCCCCCCCCCACCCCCCCGGGGCGCTGTCGCCGAAATCGGCGATCCACCAGGTCAGCAGAATATTGCCGAGCGGGGTGGAAAGCTGCGTCGCCGTCGCCGGCCCGGCGATCGCGAAGAACGGCCCCACGAACTTCTTCGCGTCCCTTAGCGACGGCTGCGCGCACAGCGATTTGCCGACGCAGAACCAGAGACCGACGGAGCTGGAAACGGCGCGGCTCAGCACCATGTCGATGGCCGCGCCGTCAACGCCAAGGTCAAAGCCGAAGATGAGCAAGGGGGCGAGAACCATCGCCGTCGCCCCACTGGTCATCGTCACGAGCATCGCGCGTTTCGCGTCGCCCTCCGCCCGCAGGATTGACGAGGCGACCATGCCGACGCCGACAAAAGGTAGTGACGGCACCGAAATCAAAAGGAACCGCGCGGCGACGGTCGCCGCTTCGCCTTGGGCGCCGATCAGCGCCAGAACCTCATGCCGGATAGTCACCATGACGCCCGCGACGGCGAGAAGCAGGATGACCGCGAACAACATCGCCGAAGTGGCGTGGCTCCGCGCCCGGGCCGGCTCTCTGGCGCCGATCGCGCGGCTGACGAGCGCAAGCGCGGCGATCGCGACGCCGATTCCGACGGAGACATTGAAGAACTGCAGCGCCCAGGCGAAGCCGACGCCGGCGGTCAGCGCCTCATCGCCAAGCAGCGAGACGTAAAACAGCGTCGCGAAATCGACGAGGAACATGAACGACAGGCCGAGGGAGCCTGTGACGGTCATGACCGCGACATGGCGCATGGTCGAGCCGGTGGTGAACCGGCCTGTCTTCGACGCGGCCACGGGCTATTCTGCGGGCTGCGGTTCGCCCGCCTTGCTGAACTTCGTCTCGCGCCCTTTTTCCGGGTGGCGGGGCACCATTGTCGCGAGGATGAGCGAAATGCACGCCATCGCCGCGGCGAGGCTGTAGACCGACGCGGGATCGACCAGCCATAGATAGCCGAGCATCGCCGGCAGAAAAACGGCGGCGATATGGTTGATGGTGAAAGCCACGGCCGCCGTCGGCGCCTGATCTTCGGGATCGGCGATCTTCTGGAAATAGGTCTTCTGCGCGAAGGCCATGGAGAAAAGGATGTGATCGACGACATAGAGCGCCGCGGCCACTTCCCAACGCCATTCGAACCAGTAGATGCAGGCGTAAAGCAGGAAGACGGTCAAGAGCCCGCTATATTCGATGATCAGCACCAGCCGCTCACCCTGATGGGCGATCAGCTTGCCGATATACGGGGCTGCGAACATCGTCGCGCAGTAATTCGCCAGCATGAGCGCGGCGACATGGCGCAGATCGAACCCGTAAAGCTCCACCATCATGAAGGCGGCGAAGACGGTGAAGATCTGCCGCCGGGCGCCGCCCATGAAGACAAGCGCGTAATAGAGCCAGTATCGCCGCTTCAGCACGATCTCTTTGCGCTGAACGGTGTCGGAGCGGTACTGCGGATAGGCGAACCAGCAAAAGACCGCCACCGCCATGCAGAAGCCGCCGGACGCCCAGTAGATCGTCCGGTAGGAAAGGTCGAAGAACTCCCACGCGAGGATGATCGAACTGTAGGAGACCAGCGCGCCGGCGGAGGCCGCCGATACGATCCGGCCGAGAATGCGCGGGGCCTCCGCCTTCGGCAGCCATTGGAGCTGCAGGCTCTGCGCGACGGTCTCGTAATAATGAAAGCCGAGCGATGAGACGAAGGTGACGACCAGCACGCCCTGAAGGGTCGGAAATTCCGACGTCATCGCCGATCCGAAGCCGAGCAGGAAGAGCGAGATCAAACCGAAAGTCTGTTCCTTGATCAGCGCGAAGATGAAGATCGCAAGAAAGGCGAGAAAGCCCGGGATCTCCCGAACCGTGTGCATCCAGCCATTGTCCGACCCGTTGAAATGTACGACCTCGATGACAAAATTCGCCGCGACCGCCATCCATGTCGAGAATGCGAGCATGGAGCCGAACGCCATCACGATCAGCATCGATTCGGGGCGGCGCCAGCGCGAAAGCAGGCGTCCCTCCGTCAGGGACATTTCGGGGCGGTAAGTGGGGAGAGGCATTGAAAGCTCCTTGATGCGATCCGGTATACCCCTTTCCGCCGGGCGCGCCACGCCGAACCCATCGCCGACAAGCCGAGATATGTCGGGTTTGCGCCGTTGAAAGAAATTTTCTTCACCGAAGGACCTGGCCAGATGCCGGCCGCGCCGCCGGAGTTCGATCCCAGCAAATCTGCAGCTGTCCGGCGGTGGATCGGCGGACGACGACGCCGGCGCGACATGAGGGCCTATCTGAACCCCTCGCGCATCACGTCATTTCAGTTATGCTTGGCGCCATGTCGATTTGGAACCGCATCGCCGAAGCCCTTTCCGCTCTCGCCAACGGTGAGAGCCTTGCGAACGTATTTGGCAAACTGAAGACCGCGCCGGAGAAGTCCGTCGGCTTCACCATCGCAATCATCGCCCTCGGCGCGAAGATGGCCAAGGCCGATGGCCGCGTGACGCGCGATGAGGTCGCCGCCTTCCGCGACGTGTTCCACATCACCCCGGCCGAAGAGCCCAACGCCGCGCGCGTCTTCAATCTCGCGCGGAGCGACGTGGCGGGATATGACGGCTACGCCCGCCAGATCGCGCGACTTTTCGGCCCCGAAAGCCCGGTGCTTGAGGATGTGCTGGAGGGACTCTTCCACATCGCCCTCGCCGATGGCGAATATCATCCGGCGGAGGATGCGTTTCTCGCCGATGTCGCCTCGATTTTCGGACTGAAGGAAGCGCAGTTCCACTCGCTCCGCGCGCGCTATTCGGCTGATCACAAGGACCCCTACCTTGTGCTCTCGGTCACGCCCGAGACGCCGCTGCCGGATATCCGCCGCCGCTGGCGCGACCTGGTGCGCGAGACGCATCCGGATCGGATGATCGCCCGTGGCGTGCCCGAGGAGGCGGTCAAGCTGGCGACGCGTCGGCTAACCGAAATCAACGAGGCTTATGAAGATATCATGGCGAAGCGGGCGGCCTGAACCGCGCGGGGCTCAACGCCCGC
>JBBDTD010000089.1:0-8604 GCA_040904645.1 Paracoccaceae bacterium | reverse complement strand
GTTCGCGCTGTTCTCTATCGCTGTCGAAAGCACCTTGCCGACAAATCCGCTCACCGCGGCGGCCAGCACCAGCCTTCCCCCTTTTTCGGAGGCTTTGCGCGCCGAGACCACCAGCGCCCCCAGCGGGCCGGAGGTGAACTGCTTCACCTGGCTCATCTCGACCACGACGCGCCCGGTGGGGCTTTCCTCGATCGCGGCGCCGACGCTTCGGATCAGCGCGTCGCGGCTGTCGGCGTAATAGGCGGACTTGTTCAGGCTGACGACCACAACATCGGCATACCTGCTCACCGCTTCGTCGCCGCCAGCCTTCTTGAAGAATCCAAATACCATCGCCGTCTCCCGCAAGATATCAGCCTAACGCCGGATACTGGCGGAAAAAAGGGGCGAAGTCATGGCTTGCGCCGGGCTTCTATCCGGCAGGCTCGGCCACCATCTCGATCACCGGTTCCATCGCTGCGAAGATCTCCGCGGGCAAGTGGCACTTGACCTGATGACCTGAGGCGAGCGTGACCATCGGCGGGACTTCACGGTCGCAAAGCTGGTTCGGCACGCTGGTCTTGCGCGGGCACCGGGTCTGGAACGGGCAACCGGGCGGCGGGTTCATCGCCGAAGGGATATCACCTTCGAGGACGATATGCTTTTTCTTGACCCTGGTGTCGGCGATCGGCACGGCGGAAAGCAGCGCCTCGGTATAGGGGTGGTAGGGCGGCGTGAAGACCTGCTCGACGCCGCCGATCTCCACGACATGACCCAGATACATCACCATCACCCGATCGGCGAGGTAGCGCACGATGGAAAGGTCGTGGCTGATGAAGAGCATTGTGGTGCGCCGCTCACGCTGAAGCTCCATCAGAAGATCGGTGACGGCGGCCTGCACGGAGACGTCGAGCGCGGAGACCGGCTCATCCGCCACCACGATCTTCGCATCGCCGGCGAAGGCGCGCGCGATGCCGATGCGTTGTTTCTGCCCGCCGGAAAGCTGGCGCGGCATGCGTTTGGCGAACTCACGCGGCAGCTTCACGAGGTCGAGAAGCTCCATCATTCGCGCCTCGCGCTCTTTCTGGTTCTCGCCGACCTTGAATTTCTCCAGTACCCGCATGATCTGCCCGCCGATCGAATGGCTGGGGTTCAGCGTATCGAAGGGGTTCTGGAACACCATCTGGATCGAGGCGACGGTGCTGGTCGGCCGTTTCTCGATCTCGACATCGGCGATATCTTCGCCCGAGAGCTTCACTTGCCCTTCAGTCGCGGTCTCCAGGCCCATCAGCACCTTGGCGAGTGTGGATTTTCCGCAACCGCTTTCGCCGACGATGGCGAGCGTTTCCGCCTCGCGCGCCTCGAAGCTGAGCGTCTCGTTCGCCTTCACCACCTTGGCGGCGCCACGGCCGAAGGAACTGCCCGAGACCTCATAATATTTCTTCAGATTGACGACGGAGAGGACGACATCGCCGGGTTCGGTCGCCGCGGTGTTGATCGCCTTGGCGATTGGCGCGTCCCAGTCGATCTCCCGCCAGCGCAGGCACCTCGTATCGTGCCGGTCGCGCCCGGGCAGCGCTTCCATACGGATATCGCCGGCGTCGCAGCGCCCAGCTTCGAAATAATTGCAGCGCGGGCCGAAATTGCAGCCCGGCGGGCGCTCGTTCGGAAGCGGGAAATTGCCGGGTATGGCGACAAGCGGGCGGGAATGCTTGTCGGCGCCGGGCAACGGGATCGAGCGGAACAGCCCCTGGGTGTAAGGATGGCGCATGTGATCGAAGACTTCCTCGATCGAACCGGTCTCGACCGCTTCGCCGGAATACATCACGCAGATCCTGTCGCAGGTCTCCAGCACCAGCCCGAGATTGTGGGAGATGAACAGCATCGAGGTGCCGGTCGTCTCGCCCAGTTCCTTGACGAGGTCGACGATGCCAGCCTCCACAGTCACATCCAGCGCTGTGGTCGGCTCATCCAGAATCAGGAGCGCTGGCTTCGACATCAGCGCCATGGCGATGACGATACGCTGCTGCTGGCCGCCCGAAAGCTGATGGGGATAGGCGTTGAGGATGCGCTTCGGGTCAGGCAACTTCACCGAAGCCACCATCTCCAACGCCAGCTCATATGCTTCCCGCTTACCCATGCCGCGATGGATCATCGGCACTTCCATGAGCTGCCGGCCGACCTTCATCGCCGGATTGAGGCTCGCCATCGGCTCCTGATAGATCATCGCGATCTCGTCGCCGCGAATCTTGCGCAGCTCCGCCGGGGAGAGGGTCGAGAGATCACGCCCCTTGAACTTGATGGCGCCGCCGGTGACGCGGCCGTTCTTGCCAAGGTCCTGCATGACGCCAAGCGCGACCGTGGATTTGCCGCAGCCGGATTCGCCGACCAGGCCCATCGCCTCTCCGGGTTGAACGGAGCACGAGAAATCCATCACCGCAGGGATCTCTCCGGCCTGGGTGAAGAAGGAGATGTGGAGATTCTCGATCTCCAGGATCGGTCCGTCATGATCGGCCATCGCGGTCCTCCTCAATCCTTCAGCGACTGTTCGCGCAAGCCATCGGCCAGAAGATTGAGGCCGAGCACGAGGCTCATCAGCGCGATCGCCGGCGGCAGGGCGGGGTGCGGGAATATGGAAAGGAGCTTGCGCCCCTCATTGATGGTCGAGCCCCAGTCCGGGCTTTCGGGAGAGACGCCGAGCCCGAAGAAGCCCAGCGTGCCGAGGAGGATCGTCGTGTAGCCGATGCGCAGGCAGAAATCGACGATGAGCGGGCCGCGCGCGTTGGGGAGTATCTCCCACAGCATGATGTAGAACGGGCCTTCGCCGCGTGTTTGCCCCGCCGCCACGTAATCGCGAGTCTTGATGTCCATGGTCAGGCCGCGAACGATACGAAACACTGTCGGCGAGTTCACGAACACGACCGACACGAAGACGTTGAGCAGGTTCGGATCCATCGAAAAGACGCCGAGCGGGTCGGCGTTGAACGCGAGGCCGGAATAGGCCCAGAACCCGATCACCACCGTCGCGGCCAGCAGCGGATACATCGTCTCGGGCCGGGTTTCGAACCTGCTGTAGAAAAACACCCAGAAAAAAACGATCGGGAAGAGGAAGAGGACGCCGGCCAGCGCGACCGGGATGCCGGTCTCGCGGATCTCCGGCGTCACCAGCAGATAGAAGAGCAGGATGACCGGAAAGGCGAGGACGAGATTGGCGAGGAAAGCGAGGATCGTATCCATCAGTCCGCCGAAATAGCCGGCCGGCAGGCCGAGCGTGACCCCGACCATAAAGGCGAAGAGCGTCGCTAGCGGCGCGATGGCCAGCACCGATTGCGAGCCGTAAATCATCCGGCTGAAGACATCCCGCCCGAGATTGTCGCCGCCGAGCAGATAATAGGCGCCCTCGATTTCGGGATGCGCGATTCCGGGCTTCTTGTTTTTCAGCCCCGCCACCTGATCGAGCGCGCCGAAGGTCGCGATCTGGTCGGCGAAAAGCGCAGAGAGCACCCAGAACAACACGATGGCGAGGCCGACCATGCCGATGGGTGAGTTCATCAGCTTGCCATAGAGGCTGAGCCGCCCCTTGAAGGCGATCGAAAGCGCGAAGATCACGATCAGGCCGATCCACACCGGCGCGAGTTGAACGAATATCGACGCGATGATCGCGTCCCATCCCAAGGGTTCCATTGCGCTGTTCCCCCTATTTCACGCGGATGCGCGGATTGAGGAACACATAGCCGACATCCGAAATCAGCTGTGTGACCAGCACGACGACGACGGCGACAACCGAACAGGCGAGGAGAAGGTCGATGTCGTTATTGCCCGCCGCCTGCACAAGGAGCCAGCCGAAGCCCTTGTAATTGAAGATCGTCTCTACAATCACGACGCCGGTCAGCAGCCAGGGGAACTGGAGCATGATCACGGTGAAGGGCGCGATCAACGCGTTTCTCAGCGCGTGGCGGACCACGATCTGCGGAAAGCTGACGCCTTTCAGGCGAGCGGTGCGGATATATTGCGCCGTCATCACTTCCGCCATCGAGGCGCGGGTCATCCGCGCGATATAGCCCATGCCGTAGAGCGCCATGGTCAGCACCGGCAGGGTGAAATTCTCAAAACTCACGCCGTCTTCTATCGCCGATGTCGCCGTGCCTTTGAACCATTTGAGGCCGACCACCGAGGATGAGAAAATGACGACCAGAACGACGCCGGAGACATATTCAGGCGTCGCGGTGGTGGCGATGGCGAAGGTCGAGAGCGACCGGTCGGTGCGCGAGCCTTCGCGCATTCCCGCCAGCACGCCGATAAAAAGGGCGGAGGGCACCATCACCACCATCACCCAGAACATCAGCACGCCCGTCGCGCCGAGTCTGGTGCCGATGATGCCGCCGACCTGGTCCTTGAATACGCTGGAAAATCCCCAATAACCCTGAAAGACGCCGCAGAAGGTCGGCTCTTTCTCTCCCGGCTCAATGGCGCGGCAGCGCGTGGTCGCGCCGGAATCCGCCGTCGGGTGCTTGTAGGGGACGACGCCGAGCCACTGGCCATAGCGGATGGCGAGCGGCTGGCTGTAGCCATTGCGGTTGAGCCAGCTCTCGACCTGTGCGTCCGTCATGCGGACATTGCCCTCGCTTTTTGCGAGCTTCTCGAGGTTGGGCGGCAGATTGGTGAGGAAGAACACGATAAACGTCAGGCACAGCGCCGTCAGCAACATCGCTCCGATGCGTCGCACGAGGAAAGTCGCCATTCAGGCCCCTCCGTCAGAGCTGCCGCCGGTCGCTCCCGCCGCGCTCGATCAGATGCGCGCGGGGGAGGAAGAGACGAGGGAGCGCGGAACGCCCCCTCGCCGATCTTCGATCAGGCGTCGATCCAGTAGCCGTCGAGATGCATCTCGAAAGTCGGATGCATTTCGGCGCCGCGAACCTTTTCCGAGCAGTGCCGATAGAGCGAGCGCCAGAAGGGCTGGATCAGCACCCCCTCGTCCTGCATGATCTTCTCGATCTTCGCCATCACTTCGCGGCGCTTGTCGGCGTTGGCGATGGCCATCGCTTCATCGAGCAGCTTGTCGAACTCGGCGTTGGAGAAAGCGGCCTCATTCCATGCGACGCCGCCTTTATAGGCCAGCGACAGAACCTGAATGCCGAGCGGGCGCATGTTCCATTCGGTGGCGGAGAATGGATATTTCAGCCAGTCGTTCCAGTAGGTCGAGCCGGGCAGGATGGTGCGCTTGATATTGATGCCGGCGTCGCGGATCTGGGCCGCCACGCTGTCGCAGGTGTCGCGCTGCCAGTTGTCGTCGAGCGAGATCAGCTCGAACTCGTGATCGGCCAGCCCCTCGGCCTCTATCGTCGCCTTCGCTGCGGCCGGATCGATCTTCAGCGGCGGCAGCTTGGCGTATTCGGGGTGGATCGGGCAGACATGGTGGTTTTCCGCCACCGTGCCACGGCCACCATAACCGAGTTCGAGGATCACGGCGTTGTCCACAGCCATCGAGAGCGCGCGGCGCACCTTGACGTTGTCATAGGGCGCGGTGAGCTGATTGTAACGCACTGCGAGCGTGGCGGAAGTGATGGCCTCGGATTTGGTCCAGCCGATCGAGTCCATGATTTCCACGAAATCGCCCGTGGTCTGATAGAGCATGTCCACCTCGTCCGACTCCGCCGCCGCGACCCATGACGAGGTGTCGGTGCCGAAATCGGTGAATTCGATCCGGTCGAGATAGGCGCCCTCGCCCCACCATTTATGAGCGGCGTTCTTCACCAGCACGCCCTTGACGCCCACCTCGTAGCTTTCCGGGAGGTAGGGGCCGGTGCCGATCGGATTGTCGATCGGATCGCCATCGACATAGGAGCCGTGGACGATGGCGGCGGGGTAGTCCGCCAGGTTGGGAATGATGCTGATATCCGGCCCGCTCAACATCAATTTTACGGTATGGGGGCCGGTCACGGAAATCGCTCCCTCCCGCGCTTTCCCGGTATCGGCGTCGATCAGCGGGCCGACGCGGGCCGCCATCGAATTGCCTTCGACGGTGCTGTCGCACCAACGGGCGAAGTTATGCGCCACATCCTCGGCGGTGAAGTCGTCGCCATTGTTCCATTTCACGCCCTTCCGGACATTGAGCGTGTATTCGGTGGCGTCGTCGTTCACTTCCCAGCTTTCGAGCAGCCTGGGCTCGAACGTGCCGTCGATATTGTACTGGACCAGATATTCGAGCCAGCCGCGGGAAAAATTCGCGAGCTGAGACCAGTCATAATTGCGGGGGTCCTTCAGCGCTTTCAGCTCCATCTGGATGCGGAGCGTGCCGCCCGGCTTGCCCTGGGCCAGGGCGCGCCCCGGCGCGGCGAGGCCGATCATCGCGTAGGCGGCGGCGGAGGTGGCCCCGAGCGCGCCTGCGCGCGCGAGGAACTCACGCCGATCCAGTTTGCCGGCGCGATGTTCATCCGCGTACATGCGCACTGCGGCGTGCAGTGGCGCGCCGCTCAGCGTCAATCTAGAAACCGTCATCTGAAGTCTCCCTGTTGTCAGCGCGCCTGCGTTGCGCGTCGTTATCGTGACTGGCGGGCGTATCACCGCCTGAGCGTGGTCGTATCGACCGATCCACTCAGGCGCCTCCGCCAGTCGAACATACACCAAGTCTGGCCCTGTCGGCCGCATGACTGCAACCCCTGGTCATGAAAACTTGCACGATGCGCCGCGCCGCGCCGTGTTCCCATGCGGCGCGAGGCGCGTGATTTGCGACGCTGATCGCGTCCGGGCGGCCGCGATGTCACTTTGGCGGGGCTGGCGGCGGTAGAGGCGCGGCGTCGGTGATCGTCACCGTGACGGTGGCTGTCGGGCATTCGTCGCCACGCGAGACGCAATAGGTGAAGCTCTGCTCGGTCTGGCAACTGCTGTTGGCGATGTAGAGGACCCCCGCCTCGGTCGCCTCCGCCGCGCCGCAGCCGGGTGACGTCACGATCCGCAGCTTCGCGGCGTCGTGCGGGCCTGCGTTCTCATCATTCGCCAGCACGTCGATGAAAACCGAAGCGCCCGCCGCGCCGGTCGCCGCATCGTCCTGCGGCGCGATCCGCGCGGGCGCTTTGCTGAAGAAAAAGTCGATCAGCTCGTCCGAACGCTGCGCCAGCACCGCCATCGCGATCACGATGATCAGTCCGGTCAGCACGGACATGACCCGATCATCCTGGAGCAAGCCGGCTCCCTTCCCATTCACGCTAGGCTGCGGTTCATCGCGGCGGCGATCATTTCCGCGCCTTCCGCTCAATGCAAGCCGGCAATGCGCCTTCTGCGCTGGCGATCCCCTGTGAGCGACTTATGGTGCGATCCACTGCACCGAAAGGCTGATGGAGGCGGCCGCGCGCCAGATCGGGATTGACCCCGTCGCGCTTCGTCGGCTCAATCTGCTGACGTCGGGAGAAATGCCGCATCAGACCATGGGCGGCATGGCTTTCGACAGCATTGAGGCCGGCAAGATGATCGATACCGCGCTGGAGGCCGCCGATTACGAAGGGTTTTCCACGCGTGAAGCCGCCACAGTCGCAAAAGGCGGGCTGCGCGGCCGCGCGGTGATCTACTACATGGAGCGCACCGGCGGCGGGCCTGACGAAAACGCGGAGATAACCATCTCGGCTTTGGGCGAAGCGGTCATCCGCGTTGGCACGCAATCGACGGGGCAGGGGCACGCCACAGCGTGGGCGCAGGTTCTGACCGAGAATCTGGGACTGGAATGGAACGCCATCACCCTCGCCGCCGGCGATAGCGACGCGCTGCCGCTGGGCGGGGGCACAGGGGGGTCGCGCTCCGCGATCATGGCGAGCAGGGTCATCCGCCTCGCGGCTGAGGAAATCGTGAAGAAAACCCTGCCCGCCGCGGCCGAGGAACTTGAGGTCGCGCCGGCGGATGTGGAATTCGACGTCGCCGACGGCGCCTTTGTGATCGCGGGCACGGACAGGCGCGTCTCGCTGCCGGCGATTGTGAAAAAACTCGGCGGCGTCAGTGGTTTCGGCAAGGTCGGCGACCGCGAGAACAGCTTCCCCAACGGCTGCCATGTCGCGGAGGTGGAGATCGACGTCGAGACCGGCAAGGTCACGCTGGACCGTTACACGATGGCGGATGATTTCGGGATCATCGTCAATCCGCTGCTCGCCGGCGGGCAGGCGCAGGGCGGCATCGCACAGGGCGTCGGCCAAGCGTTGCTAGAGGGCGCTGTCTATGACCCCGAAAGCGGCCTGCCGCTGACCGCGAGCTTCATGGATTACGCGATTCCCCGCGCCGATGATTTTCCTGCGCTGGAGCCGCGCTTCGTCGAGGTGCCGTGCAGGACCAATCATTACGGGGTCAAGGGCTGCGGCGAAGCCGGAACGGTCGCGGGCATCCCGGCGGCGACGCTGGCGGTCCATGACGCGCTTTTACGCGCAGGCGGGCGGATAGTCGAAGGGCCGTTCACGCCTGAGCGGGTCTGGCGCGCGCTTCAACCAGGTTGATCGGCGCGGCGCGCGGCCCGTGCGCGCAGCAATTCCCGGGCGCGGAGCATGCGGAAAACCCGCGGCTCCGCGCGCGCCGCCGCGCTGTTTCCGTCCACCAGGTCGAATCTGGGCGCCAGGGTCTCCGCTTCGAGCGTCAGCCGCATGACGGGTC
>JBBDTD010000088.1:0-8655 GCA_040904645.1 Paracoccaceae bacterium | reverse complement strand
TGATCGACAGCGTGTCACCGTCGCCAAAGATCGCCTTCCCATCCGTGCCTTCGAGCACGTTGGCGCGCTCGTCGAAGTCGGGCAGCAGCACTTCGGCGGCAGTGGTGGGGAGCGTTGGCTCGGTATACACGTCGAGGTAATCGCCGGTGGTGATGGCGTCGCAGGCGAGATCGACCGTCGCCCGCGCATTCCACTCGTTCACGGCGGTGATGATGATCCAGCCGGCGGTACGCACCGCGCCGAACCCTTCACCCTCGCGGGGAAACGTCTTCGGATCGCCCTGCAGCCGGCGGACCGCCCAGCGCTGTCCGGGGGCCAGCCCGTCGCCGGGAAGGCCTTGTTCTTCGCCAGCTTTTCGATGATCAGCTTGGAGTTGATCGCGTAATTGATCGCCTGGCGCACCCGCTTGTCGCTCAGGGCCTCAACATCCTTGTTGAAGCCGATATTGCGGGTGAAGACCTCAGCCACCTCGAGGATGTGCTCCTGCAAATCGGGATCGTTTTGATAGGACTGATACTGCGCCGGGCCGAGGATGGAGACGTCGACCTCCTTGTTGCGGAAAGCGACGTCGCGCGCGCTTCCTTCGGCCATGAGGATGACGTTCAGATGATCGAGATAGGGCTGCCCTTCCTCGTAATACTTGTCAAACCGGTCGAAAGACGCCTGCGAGCCCGGAACGTGCTCCTTGAAGACGAAGGCGCCAAGCCCGACAGGCGCCGTCGCCTGCGTGGCCGGGTCCACATCGGAGGGATAGATCGCCATATAGCGCTCCATCAGCGAGAAGCCCGGGTTCGCCGGCGTGGCGAAGGTGATCTCCAGAGTATTGTCGTCGATCTTCTTCAGGCCCGAAATTCCGTCCGCCTTGCCTTCGGTATAGTCCCGCCCGCCCGCGATCGTCGTGATCTTGGTGGCGCCGGGGAAGGCGTTCTTCGGGTCGCCAATGCGCATGTAGCTGAAGATTATGTCGTCCGCCGTCAGCGATTTGCCATTATGGAACACGGCGTTCTTTTTCAGATGATAGGTGTAGGTCAGCCCATCGTCGGAGATCTCGACCGAATCCGCCAATTCCAGCGCCGGCTCGTTCGCTTCGATATCCCAGGAGTAGAGGCCACGATGGATCGCCTCGGTCACAAACATGCTTTGAATGGTCGGGCTGGACTGCGCGTCGAGCGTCGCGAAGCTTGACCCATAGGGCGCGGTGAAGTTCAGCGTGCCGCCATGGCGCGGCTCTGCGGCGAATGCGCAAATGGCCGTGCTGAGGGTCAGCGTCGCGGCGAGCGTCAGTTTCTTGAGCATGAAGTTCTCCCTGTTGTGGTTTTACATGTCCTTAGTCGTCGCAAGTTTCAGGTGCAATCTCCGTTCTCGATGAATGCGGCCGTGTTCTCCATATTGCGCCTCTCAGGTCCGCGCGTCATGCACGATGCGCCCTTCAAGCAGGGTCAGCAGGCAGCGGGTTCCCGATAGCAATATCTCCGGCTCGACGGTGAGCAAGTCATTGTCGAAGACCGCTATATCCGCCCATTGCCCCGTCACGAGCTTGCCCTTCGAGCCCTCGGCTTTCTGTGACCAGGCACCGTTCTCGGTGTAAGCCTGAAGCGCCTCTTCCGGGGTAAGGCGTTCATTGTCGCCCATCACTGTGCCCTTGCCGGTCTTGCGGGTCCGCATCGCGTGCAGGTTCGGAAACGGATTGGGCGAGCAGACCGGCGAGTCCGAACCGGTCGAAGGCTTCAACCCCATCCGCATCCACGCGCCGATGGGATAGGATCGCAGCGCCCGTTCCTCTCCGAGTCCGGCGATGTAGCTGTCGCCGAAGTCATGGATGAAGGCCATCTGCGGCGCGGGCAGAATGCCTGCGGCCTTCATCCGCGCCTCCTGCTCCGGTGTCGAATAGCCGCAATGTTCTACCCTGTGGCGCCGGTCAGGATCGGGGCTCGCCGCCAGCGCTTTCTCATAGGCGGTGACAAGCTGCTCGATGGCCGCGTCCCCGATGGCGTGGCAAGCCATCTGATAGCCCTTGTCGTGGCAAGACCTCACCAGCGCCTCGACCTCCTGATCGGGCAGCATCCGCACGCCGATATTGTCAGGCTCGCCCTTGTAGGGGGTCTTCATCCACGCCGTGCGCCCGCCGGCCGATCCATCGAGAAAGATCTTGACGCCGCCCAGACGCAGCATGTCGTCGCCCGCGCCTGAGATCCTGCCCGAGCGCCAGCATTCATCGACGATGGAGCCGTCAGGATCGCCGAGGATGGTCAGCCAGACCCGAACCGGCAGGCGGCCCGAAAGCTTCGCCATCTCATAGGCCTGAAGCTCGTTCATCCCCGCGATCTGGCCGACCGCAGCGTCCATGCAACTCGTGATGCCGAATGAAAGCAGGAGCCGCCCGGCGCGTTCGATGCTTTCGATCAGCTGTTCGGTCGTCACTGGCGGCATGACCGCTCTGACCAGATTCTGGGCGTTCTCGGCCAGAAGGCCGTTCAGGCGGCCGTCGGTGCGGCCGATGACGCCGCCGTCGGGGGCGGGGGTGCTGTCGGTGACGCCGGCCAGATTCAGCGCCATCGAGTTCGCGATGGAGATATGGCCGCAGGCCCGTTTCACGACGACAGGATGATCCGGCGCGGCGCGGTCCAGATCGTCACGGGTCGGATGGCGGCCGGTATCCAGTTTGCTCTGATCATAACCGCGCGCCATGATCCAGTCGCCTTCGGTGGTCGTCGCCGCACGTTCCGCGACGGCGGCCACCATCGCTTCCAGCGTCGGCGCAGCTTCGGGCGTAACGTCCACCCAGCCCATCACCAGCCCGGTCGCGATCAGGTGAAGGTGGTTGTCGATCAGCCCGGGACAGGCGAAACGGCCCTCAAGATCGACAAGTTCTGTCCCCGGACCCTTCAGAGGCATCATCTCCGCGTCGGAGCCGGACGCCAGCACCTTGCCCCGCCAAACCGCAAGCGCATCGCAGTAACCGTCATCAATGCCGCGCCAGATGCGCCCGTTGTGCAGGATGAGATCGGCTTCAACTTCGTCAGGCACGCACTATCCTTCAGTATCGGATGCAGCCATCCGTTTTTTTGGGCGGCGCCATCGACTGGCGCGGCGGTTGAAGGCGCCGCCCGTTATGGGCGCCTTCCCAATTCATTGTGTCGCTCAATGGCCGCTACCGTCTCCTTCCGGATCGCTGAGGCACCGAACTGTTCCTGCGGAACACCCTGTAAGCGGTTCCGAATCCATACAAATGCATATCTCACAGTCAATATGCATAGTCTGCACGGCTCCGCCACATTAGATGTGCGTCTCCATCATGCAAGGGGCGGACGGCTGAATTCGACCGGGCATACGCTCTCCGCGATCAGGGGGAATCTCGTCGCGCCAATTTAGCCTGCGCAGCGGTCGAAGCATTTTTGGCGCGCGGATTCCGGAGCGTATCAACCCGCCCTCACACCTTCATGAAAAGGTATGCGCGCAGGATCTCGCCGAAATCGGCGCTCTCGAACGCGGTCGCCCTTGGCCCATGCGCGCGGGCGCCCGGATACCAGCTTGCGCGATAGGCGCCGGTCGGATTGACGAATTCGATGACGATCTCATAGGAATCGGCGAGGATCGGCGCCGCGCCCCGGCCGCCGGTCAATGCGTGCTCGACGCCTTCGCGGATCAGGAGGCGGGATCGCGCGGGCGCGATCGAGGTGGTCGAGGGCCCGTGGCCGACCAGCGTTTCCACCGTGACGATGCCGGGAGCCATGCTTTTCGCATCGGCGCAAATCCCTGCGTCGCCGGCCAGAAACACGGATGGCACGCCGTAGCGGGCGGCGCAGAGCGCGTTCATGGTGAGTTCCGAAGCGACCTCGCCGTTCAGCAGCAGGCGCGAGATGCGCAGGTTGGACGTATGGGCCAGCGGGTTGCCCTCGCTTCCCGCCTTCGCATGATATCCGGTGTAGATCGCCGCGTCGAAGCCGGCGTCCATGCCGAACATCATCGCGTCCGGATGCCCCGACCAGCCGCGCACGATGCGCGCGTATTCTGGCAGGTGGGCGACGATCAGATTGCGGGCGCTGTCATGCGCGTCCTTTATGACGACCTCCGTCGCCCCGGCAGCCTGGGCGCCTTCACAGGCGGCGACGACCTCGGCCGTCATCAGCGCCCTGAACTCCGTCCAGTCGGAATGGGCGCGGTCGGCCTCGTCCCAATGCGCGATTCCGGCGGTGCCTTCGATGTCGGCGGAAATGAAGACTTTCATCTGACTGGGTTCTCCTTGAGCCAATTTGTCAGCGCCGGAAATATCCGGCCGTCGCGGCCGGGGGTCTCCGGCGCCATGCAGAGCGCGTTCAGCGCGGCTTCCTGCGTGGTTTCAGCCGCGGCGCGGAACACAATGTCGATCAGCCCGTCGGACAGGCGCGTCTGGGCCGCGAAGGCCGCCTGCGGTTCATGCTCCACCGGATCGGCGGTGGTGAAGCAGAGCGCGATATCGCCGCTGCCATTGCCCCAGAACGCACCCAGCCGTGCAATTCCAACCCCGGCCCGCCGCGCCACGCGCTGCAACTGCCGGTCGCCGAGCGGCAGATCGGTGGCCAGAACCACGATGACCGAACCACGCTCCGTCGTGGGCTGGCCGCGCGGATCGGGGCGGCGTCCGTCAGGCAGCGTCAGATCGCGGGGCGCGCCGAAATTCGCTAGAACGAGCGCGCCGAGCACATGCTCCTTCTCCGCTATCTTCATCCGGCGAGAGGCGGTTCCGATCCCGGCCTTGAAGCCGAAGGCCGTCATGCCCGAGCCGGCGCCGACGGCGCCTTGCTCAACCTTTCCATCCCGCGCGGCGTCGAGCGCGGCGAGGGCGTCGGCTTCCGTCACCGCCAGCGCCTGAATGTCGTTGATCTGTCCGTCGTTGCATTCGCACACCAGCGCGTTGACGGTCGAAGTTTTCCGCCCGATGGCCGGATTCGCCCCTATGGATCTTCGGATCAGGGCCTGGATGCAGGGCGCTACCCCGAAAGTATTGGTCAGCAGGATCGGCGTTTCGATCGTTCCGAGTTCGGCAACTTGCATCAAGCCCGCAGATTTGCCGAACCCGTTGATGATCTCGACGGCGGCGCGGGGCTTCAGGCGAAAGAGGTCGCCTGCATGGGGGACCACCGCCGTCACCCCTGTGACGACGCCCGGGCCGCGCAGATCGCGATGCCCAACCGTCACGCCGGCGACATCGGTGATCGCGTTCAACGCGCCGGTTGTCAGCCCGCTGCGGATCAGCCCGAGCTCACGCGCCGTTTTCATGAGCGACCTTCGCCGCCGCGCAGATTTTCGCCAACCCGGGCAGGCCGGGAGCGCAGCCCCCGCGCAGGGGCTGCGTCGATTCTTCTCGCGTGGTGGGAATGCATGATTTCGGCGCCTCCGGCTTTCCAGCGATTCAAGAAGTCTCTTTGCACCGAACATAGCGAAGGCCGCGCGCGAGCCAACAGCCCAGCACCGCGCCGCAGACGCGGCCGACCGCGTCGCGCTCGAGGCGCAGCGTCCAGTCGCCCGGCGCGGGGGCGTCCATCGAGCGACGGGTGCGCACGATCCATAAATCTTCTCCCGCCGGGTGCATGATTTCGGGCCGACCGCACCCGAGAAAGCCCTCGAACCAGGCGTGGACCCCGCCGTCGCGGCTCTCGATCACCATGTCGGCGTCCACTTCGTCCGCGTGGTAGCGCCCGGCGATTTCAGCCCCGTCAGCCGAGGCGACCCGGGGTGTCGGCGTCAGCAGTTCGGCGAAGTTCTCCGTCGGGCGGCGCATCATCAGGCTGTCGCCCCGCCGCGAGATCGTCACCGAAGACGAAGCCAGATCGCCATCGGGCGTTTCCGAAAGCGTCTCGGCGGAAGTCCCGTAGCGCAGGGTCGCCGTGTCGCGCCCCGGCTCCAGCCGCGCCAGAAGTCCGGTCTCGGGGCTGATCCACTGGCCAGCCCACTCTCCGCGCAGCCGCCGTGGCGGAGGTTCGTCATACCCGAGCGCCGCACTGACGAGAGACTGTGCGGCCGCCTGCGCGTCGCCATGGTGATTGAACATCACCACCGCCGACAGCCGCGCCTCGCTTGAATACATCCGATACGCCCGAAACCCGCGCAGCGCGCCGCCGTGTCCTGTGAACGCCCGGCCGGCGACCTCCGAACGTGACAGCCCGAAACCATAGGCGGCTGGTGCGCCGTCCCGGAACTTCTGGGGTTTCGCGATCCGTTGATAAAGGCTCTGCGGATCTTCCCGCGTCGCGTCGATCCAGGTCTCGTATGCCAGCATGTCCGCCAGGGAGGCGGAGATCCCGGCGTCGCCGAACCAGTAGATGCCGTTGCCTGCTGGAAGATAGCCGGTGGCGTCGCCCCCTTCGTAACCGATCACCCCATCCGCCGAGGTGCGCGTGTCGGCGGCGAGCAGCGCCCCGGTCATTCCCGCAGGGCCCCAGATGCGCCGCTCATAGAGCGCTTCGATCGGCTCGCCCGTCTCTTCCTGCAGAAGTTCCGCCAGCAGCCGAAAATTGCCGTTATTGTAGGAATAGCGCGTGCCGGGCGCGAAATGTCCGGTCTTCATCCGCGAGAAGACCTTGGCGGCGTCCTCCCGGTGAAAATTCTGCTCGGCCTTCGCGCCATGCAGAACCGTCAGAGCCCAGTAGTCGCGTAATCCGGACTGGTTGTTGCAGAGATCCCGCACCTCGGGCGCTGGCCCCGCAAAATTGGGCAGATGCGCCGCGAGCCGACCATCCAATGTCTCGGGTTCGTCGCAGCAGGCCAGAAGCGCCGCGCAGGTGAATTGCTTGGTGATCGAGCAGAGCGGCAACCGGGTCGCCGCCGTCATTGGCCGGCGGTCATCCAGATCGGCGAATCCCCAGGCCCGGCTGGCGACGACGCGCCCCTCGGAAATGACGCCCAGGACGCCGCCGGGCCCGCCATGCCTGATTGGGACCGCTTGCGCCTCCGCCTCAAGCCGCGCTGTATTGATTCTAGCCAAGTAGCACCCCCTTCAACATGCTTTCTTCAGGTTAGGCTTGGGTTCAAGCCTCATGTGGGCCCACCCGGCGAACTTCCGCTGCGCCGGTGGCCGGCGGCGCGTCGTGGATCAGGCGCCGCGTGCGCCGGGGGGAAAGACTTCGCCAAGGATGGATTTGGGGAAAGGACGTGCAAGAGCGCACGTCGCCGCCTGATCAGACTTGACCGCTCGCCATGGCCGGTTGCACGGTCTCGCCATGAAACAACCGGCAAGGCGCCGTCGGCAATAGGCGCTGATTCAGAGGGTAGGGGAAATACGATGGCGATCAATCTCAGTGACTTCATGGATTGGGTGGTGAGCCGCAACGCCGGTGAGACCGAATTCCATCAGGCCGTTCACGAAGTCGCGGAAACCGTCATTCCGTTCATCAACGACAACCCGGTCTATGAAAAGATCAAGGTGCTGGAACGGATGGTCGAGCCGGACCGAACCGTGTCCTTCCGCGTCGCCTGGGCGGACGACAATGGCGAGGTGCAGGTCAATCGCGGCTATCGCGTTCAGTTCAACAACTCGATCGGGCCCTACAAGGGAGGCATCCGGTTTCATCCGTCCGTCAATCAGGGCGTACTGAAATTCCTCGGCTTCGAGCAGACCTTCAAGAACTCGCTGACCGGCCTGCCGATGGGCGGCGGCAAGGGCGGCGCGGATTTCGATCCGAAGGGCAAATCCCAGCATGAGATCATGCGCTTCTGCCAAAGCTTCATGACCGAACTTTATCGCCATATCGGCGCCAATATCGACGTTCCGGCCGGCGATATCGGCGTCGGCGGCCGCGAGATCGGCTATATGTTCGGCCAGTTCAAGCGGATCACCAACAGCTTCGAAGGCGTTCTGACCGGCAAGGGTCTCGAATATGGCGGATCGCGCATGCGTCCGGAGGCCACGGGTTACGGCGCTGTCTACTTCCTTGAGAACATGCTCCACCATAAGGGCGACGTTATCGAAGGAAAGACGGCGGTCATCTCCGGCTCCGGCAATGTCGCGACCCACGCGGCGGAGAAGATCCTGCATCGCGGCGGCAAGGCGGTGACGATGTCCGATTCCGGTGGTTTCATCCACGATCCCGAAGGATTCTCACAGGAAAAGATCAACTGGATCAAGGAGCACAAGAAGCAACGTGGCGCGCGTATCTCTGCCTATGTCGATGAATTCGGCGGTTCCTATCATGAGGGTGAGCGGCCCTGGGGCGTGCCCTGCGATCTGGCGCTGCCCTGCGCGACCCAGAACGAGCTGAACGGCGAAGAAGCGAAGACGCTTCTCGCGAACGGCTGCATGGCGGTCTCCGAAGGCGCCAACATGCCGTGCGACATGAACGCGATCGGCGCATTCGCCGCCGCGCGGATCCTCTACGCGCCGGGCAAGGCCTCCAACGCTGGCGGTGTCGGCATGTCCGGGTTGGAGATGAGCCAGAACTCCGCCCGCCTCCACCGCGAGGAGGAGGACCTGCGCGCCGCGCTCAAGAAGATCATGTCGGATATCCACGCCGCCTGCGTCAGCCAGGGGACGGACGCCGACGGCCATGTCGATTACGTGCGCGGCGCCAACATCGCCGGATTCAAGAAGGTCGCGGATGCGATGCTGGCCTTCGGTGTCGTCTGACCTCTCTGTTCTACGGGTTGAAATCTGGGGGGCGCGCTATCTGGCGCGCCCCC
>JBBDTD010000087.1:0-8660 GCA_040904645.1 Paracoccaceae bacterium | reverse complement strand
GAAAGAGGAGAGAGGACAAGTCTGCCGAACCTCAAGGCAGCGCGAAAGCAACGACCGCATTGTCGAGCTTCCCGAACGCGGGAGTGTGACCGCCCGCCGCGATCACGACGTACTGCTTGCCGCCCGGCCCGACGAAGGTCATCGGCGTGGACCGCGCGCTGGCGGGCAGTTCGCCGCGCCAAAGTTCCTGGCCCGTGCTGACGTCAAAGGCCCGGATCGCCGGATCAAACGAAGCGCCAATGAAGACCAGGCCCCCCGCGGTAACGACCGGTCCGCCCAGGTTGATCGATCCCCATTCCGGCTGCGCTCCCGGCAGCGGCAGCGTTCCCAGCGGAACTTCCCAGCGTAGCTGCCCCGTCGCCGCGTCGATGGAGGTGAGCGTGCCGAATGGCGGAGGATTGCAGGGCAGCCCGCTTGGAGAGCGCAAAAACTGGCGCGACATCGCAAACGCAGCGCCGCGCTGGCGGGTCGTTTCCCAACTCTGATTCTCTTTGCGGTGAGCTTCGAACTGCTCGCTCGGAACCAGCCGCACCACGGCCGCGATGCGGTTCACGGCTGAAATCACCCCGGACTCGAAGCCCGAACGCGCGTCGCCAATCCAGCAACTGCCGGCCGCAAGCGCGATGGCCGCGATCCCCCGCGCGTCGAGCGCCGGCAGCCGCGCGAGGCCGGCGTTTTCAATCCCGATCCCGGCGTCGTTGAAGGCGGCGGCGAAGGCTTCGGTTCTGAGCGCCATTTTCGGATCGCCCCCGACCAGCCCGCCATGCGAGCCGGTGACGACGATCTGGCCCGCATCCTCGGGCCCCACCATCGCCGCCGAATCGAGCAGTGCGATGCGCCGCGCCCCCGGCTGATCGACCCATGAACGCCCCTCGCCAACCGGGGCGGGCGCGACGGTTGCGCCTTTTGCGCCGCCAAGGCGCGCGGCGGCGCCCGCCACATCATCGCCCGGCTTCACCCCGAGGGCGGCGCCAAGGGCGTTCACCCTGCTGATCCGGCCCCGCGCCAGCATGTCGCCGACATCACCGATGCGGCAGCTGAGATGCGAGACCGCAGCCGCCGCGACGCCATGCTCGACGAGATAGGGGAGCGAGCCGACCCCCGCATCATCCAGCCCGATGCCGGCATCGCAGAGGATCACCGCGCGCACCCCCGCCTTCGCCATCAGATAGCCGACATAAAGCCCGGCATGGGAGCCGCAGACCACGACCGACCCGGCCGCCGCATCCGGCAGTTTGGTGGCGGTGTCGGCGGTGACGAAGTTTCCGTCGGCTTCCATATCCATGCTCCGATCCGTTCCGCGCCGATCAGGCGACCCGGTCGCCTTTCTTGACCTTGACCGTGCGGTTATCGACGCCGGGCAGCATGTTCGCCGGATCGCGTGTCACGACCACGTCGAGCAGGGTCGGCCCGTCCATGTTCCGGAACGACTGTTGCAGCGCGTCGCCGAGCGCCTCCGGGTCTTCGACGCGGATGCCCTCGCAGCCCAGCGCCTCGGCCACTTTGGCGTAGTTCACCTCAACCAGATCGCTCGACTGATAGGCGTCCTTGCCATACATCAGGTGCTGAAGCGCCTTCACATAGCCTGAAGCCGCGTTGTTCACCACGATGACGGTCAGCGGCAGTTTCAGCCGCCGCGCGGTTTCCAGCTCCCCCATCACCATGTTGAAGCCGCCATCGCCGGTCAGCCCGATCACCCGCCGGCCCGGCGCCGCGAGGGCGCAGCCCATCGCGCCCGGCAGCCCGTAACCGATGGAGGCGAAGCCCCGATCCGGCACGAAGCCGCGCCCGGCTTCCTTGGTGTCGTAAAGCAGCCCGCCCCAATGCGCGGCGAAACCGCCATCGGCGACGAGGATGCCGTCGGCCGGCATGGCCTTGTTCACCTCGTTCAGCATCCGGGCCATGTTGATCGGCCGCTCGGCCGAGGTAAGACGCGGTTGCACGGATTTGCGCCATTCGGCCATCTTCGCCGCCACTTCGTCGGCGTAGCCCTGCTGGCGGGCCTTGATCGCGGCGGCGTCGCCCGCAAGCGCGCCGGCGATTTCCGTCAGCCCTTCGCGCGCGTCGGACCAGAGCCGGAGCGTCGGCTGGTAGGTGCGCCCGAACTCCTCCGCCACGCTGTCGAGATGGATGACGGTCTTGTCGCCGGCCGGCACTGAATAGCGCTTGGTCGCGATCTCGCCGAGCTTGCAACCGACCACCAGAAGGCAGTCCGATTCCTCGATCAGCGCGTTGGCGATGCGGTCATAGCGCCCGAAGAGCCCCGCGCTCAGATCGTCGACGCAAGCGATGGCGCCCTTGCCGGTCATGGTGTGCGCGACGGGCAGGTTGATTGCGTGGGACAGCGCCTCCACAGCCTTCGCGGCGCCGCTGATATGGACGCCGCCGCCGCAGAGCATCAGCGGCCGTTTGGCGGCGCCGATCATCTCCACCGCGCGCGCAAGATCGGCGGCGGCCGGGCGGCAGCGGATCGCGGGCGCGGAGGCCATCTCCTCGGAAACCTCGAATTCTTCCGGATCGAAGGGGAAGGTGCCGTGGCAGATATCCTCGGGGATATCGACGACGACGGGGCCGGGGCGCCCCGAAGTCGCGACATGGAAGGCGCGCTTCACCAGTTCGGGGATACGCTCGATCATCTCGACGCGGATCAACTCCTTGCAGGCCGGGCGAAGGATTTCGACCTGGCGTGATTCCTGGGTCATGTTCTTCCAGGAATGCATACGGTGGCTGTCGCCGACGAACACCACCATGGGCGAGCCGGCGTTCAGCGCCTCAACCAGCCCGGTGACGAGGTTGGTCGCCCCCGGCCCGAGCGTCGCGTCACAGACGCCGACCCGGCCGGAGACCTTGGCGTAGGCGTCGGCGATGAAGACGGCGCAGCGCTCATCGTTGATCAGGTTATGGTCCAGCCCGATCCGGCGCGCGGCATCGTAGAACGGCAGAAGCTGAAACCCGCCCATGCCGAACATCGGGCCGATCTTGGCCGCTTTCAGAAGGCGGGCGATAGCTTCGCCGCCGGTCATTTCATTGGAAGTTTCGGATGCGGTCACGGGTCGTCTCCTGCGGGAAAGGTCAAATCAGATGCGGTAGCCGAGCACTCCGGGCAACCAGAGCGCGATGCCGGGGAAGACGATCACCAGGAGGAGCGCGATGCCCATGGTCAGCATCAGCCACATCACCCAGGGCACCGTATGCTCGATGGGTATCCGCGCGATGCGGGCGGTGATCATCAGGTTGACGGCGACTGGCGGCGTGAACTGGCCGATCGCCACGTTCATCGCCATCAGAACGCCGAACCAGGTCAGGTTCCACTCGAAGGCCATGGCGATGGGCACGAGCAGCGGCAGCGTGATCAGGTAGATCGAAACGCCGTCGAGGATCATGCCCGCGATCAGAAGCACAGCCATGATCATGATGAGGACGAGCGAGCCGTTGTCGCTGATCGCGAGGATGCCCTGCGCGGCCTGATCGAAGGCGCCGAGCGTGGACCCCGCCCAGGCGAAAAGCCCGGCGAGCGAGATGATGATCATGATCACCGCCGAGGTCTCCGCGCTGTCGGCCATCACCCGCCAGACATCGGAGAAGTTCATGTTGCGATAGATCACGACGCCGACGAAAAGCCCGTAGGCCACGGCGACCGCCGCCGCCTCGGTCGGGGTGAAGAGGCCCGAGCGCAAGCCGCCGAGAATGATCACCGGCGCCATCAGGCCGGGGATCGCGCCCTTGAAGCTGGCCCAGAAGGGCGGGCGTTCAGCGGCTTCCGCGGCGCCGAAATTCTTCACCCGGCTGATGATCAGCGTCGGTATGATCACCGCGAGCCCGGCGAGAATGCCCGGAAAGACCCCGGCGGCGAACAGCGCGCGCAGGTCCACGCCCGGCACCATGATCGAATAGACGATCAGCGCGATGGAGGGCGGGATCAGGATGGCGGTGGAGGCGGAAGCGGCGATCAGGCTGGCGGAGAACGCCCGCGGGTAGCCGGCTTTCACCATCGAGGGGATCATGATGGTCGCGACCGCGGCGGCGTCTGCCGGGCCGGAGCCGGACATGCCGCCCATGATCAGGCAGACCAGCGTGGCGACGATGGCGAGCCCGCCCCGGCGCGGCCCGACGATGGACTGCGCGAAGATCACCAGCTTGCCCGCGACCCCGGAGCGTTCGAACACCATGCCGGTCAGGACAAAGAGCGGGATGGCGATCAGCGGATATTTCGCGACCGACGCATAGGTGTTGGTCCCGATCATCGCCACGGTGGTGAGGTCGAGCCCGATCGCGACGGCGGCGGCGCCCGCGAGCCCGAGCGACACCGCGATCGGCGCGCCGATCGCGAGAAGAACCAGAAAGACCCCGAGGAGGACTAAATTCGCTTCGATCACGTCCGGCCCCTCAGCATGGCGTAAAGGCGGCCGAGGATCCGCGCGACGATCACCAGGCTGAGGATCGGCAGCCAGATCGTGTAGATCCAGTTCGGATAGCCGAGCCCGGGGGAGGTTTCCTCAAAGATATACTCATCCCAGCTCAACTCGGCTCCGTAGCGAAAGACGAGGAGGAACATCACGGCGGAGGCGAGCGCCGCGACGACCTCACAGACGAGGGCGGCGCGCGGCGGCAATCGCTCCAGCAGGAAAGAGATGCGGATATTCTCGTTCGTCGCGAAGGCGAGCGAGGCGCCGACAAAGGTCATGATGACCAACAGAAAGACCGAGAATTCCTCGGTGAAGGCGAAGGAAAAATTGGTGACGTAGCGAACCACGACATTCGTGAAGCTGATCAGGCAGATCGCCGCCATCGCCCCGGCGGCCAGCGACCGCTCGACCGAAATCGGCACGCGGGCGTGCTTCGCCTCGCCGCGAACGGAGTCGCCTTCGTGGATTTCGGGGCCCGTCTCGGACATCGTCGCCTCCTGGCGCGGGACGGGCGGCGAGCCGCCCGTCCCGGCTGTTTCAGATCACCGGTCGGCGATGGATTTTTCGGCCTGATCGACGAGATCGGCGCCGATTTCGGTTTTCCACTTCGCGTAAACGTCGCGAGTGGCGTCGACGAAGGCCTGACGCTCCGCCTCGGTCAGCTCAACGACGGTGACGCCGTTGGATTCGACCTTGTCGATCTGGGCGCGGTCGTCGCCGTCGATGCCGAGACCCTTGCGCGACATCTCGATGCCGCCCGCGCCGGCCTCGATGGCGGCCTGACGGACGATTTCCTGATCTTCGGGCGTGAACGAATCCCAGACATCCTGGTTGACCGCGATGACCAGCGGATCGGCCACATAATGCCAGAGCGTGAGGTTGGACTGGCCGACCTCATGGATCCTGGCGATGTCGAAAACCGCGAGCGGGTTTTCCTGCCCGTCGACGGCGCCGGTGCTGAGCGCCGGCTTGGCGTCGGCCCAGCTCATCTGCGTCGGGTTGGCGCCGAGCGCGGTGAAGGTGTCGTTGAAGAGCGGCGAGCCGACGACGCGGATCTTCAGGCCGGCCAGATCGGCCGGCGTGCGGACCGGGTGTTTGGAGTTCGAAAGCTCACGAAAGCCGTTCTCGGACCAGGCGAGGGGCTGGACGCCCTTTTCACTGATGATCTCGAAGAGCTTCTCGCCCACCGGGCCCTGGGTCAGCGCGTCGATCGACTTGTGATCGGGCATCAGGAACGGCATCGAGAAGACGTTCATCTCCTTGATCTGCGGCGACCAGTTGATGGTGGAGCCGACCGCCATGTCGATGACGCCGCGGCGCATCGCGGTGAATTCCTTGGTCTGGTCGCCCGAAACCAGCTGGGCGCCCGGATAGACCTTCATGTTGATGCGCCCGTCGGTGCGCTCACCGACCAGCTTCGCCCAATCCTCGGCGACGATGCCCCAGGGGAACGGCGCCGGGACGACGGTGGAGATCTTGTATTCTTCCTTGTAGTCGGCGAGCGCGGGCAGCGCGGCCATCGCGCCAAACCCGGCGACCATGCCGGCGATGAGGACGGTGTTCAGTTTACGCATATCTGTCTTCTCCCTTTTTTGTCAGTCGAGTTCAGTTTGCTATCATTGCTTGGGCGGCCGCGACCACCGCGGCGGCGGTGACGCGCGCCTCATCTTCCAGCACCGGAGCGTAGCTGATCGGAATGCGCGGCGCAGCAACGCGTTTCACCGGCGATTTCAGCGCTTTGTGGAGCGATTCCGCCACCGTCGCGGCGATCTCCGCACCGAACCCTGCGACGGAGACGGCTTCGTGGACGACCATCAGGCGGCCGGTCTTCTCGACGCTGGCGAAGACCGCCTCGCGGTCCCAGGGCCAAAGGGTGCGAAGGTCGATGACCTCGGCCTCTATCCCCGCCTCGGCCAGCGTGGCGGCGGCCTCCATCGAAGTGTGGACCGACGCAGACCAGGAGACGATGGTGAGATCGGCGCCTTCGCGCGCAATGCGCGCCTTGCCGAATTCGGCGACCACACCTTCTTCCGGCGCGTCACCCTCAAGCGGCCAGAGGCCCTTGTGCTCCATGTAGACGACCGGATCGTCGCAGCGGATCGCAGCCTTCAGGAGCGCGTAATTATCCGCCGGGGTGGCGGGAACCGCGACCACGAGCCCTGGGATATGCGCATACCACGCCTCCAGCGACTGCGAATGCTGCGCGGCGGAGGAGCGCCACATGCCGATCGGTTCGCGCACCACCAGCGGCACGCGGGTCTGGCCGCCGAACATGTAGCGCGCCTTGGCGGCCTGATTGACCAGTTCATCGACGGCGCAGAGCGCGAAATCGGAGAACCGCATCTCCACCACAGGGCGGGTGCCCATCATCGCGGCGCCGACAGCGGCGCCCATGATGCAGGATTCGGAGATCGGCGCGTCGGAGATCCGGTCGGAGCCGAACTCGTCCGTCAGGCCCTTGTATTGCCCGAAGACGCCGCCCCGGCCCAGATCCTCGCCCACTGCCCAGACCAGCGGATCGCGGCGCATCTCTTCGGCCAGCGCCTGACGGCCAGCCTCGATATAGGTGATCTTCGCCATCAGAAAGCCCCCTTGCGCGGATCGCCGATATCCTGAACGTCGGTATAGGCGAGTTCTTTCGCCGGCCAGTCGGTGCCTTTCGCCGTCTCGTAAGCCTCGGTCATCTCCTGCTTCGCCTTTGCGGCGATGGCGTCGAGATCGGCGTCGCTGGCCCCCGCCGCGGAGAGGGCGCGGCGGAGATTGACGATCGGGTCGTTCAACCAGCGCTCCTCCACCTCTTCCTTCGGCCGGTAAGGCGCAGCGTCCGCGCTGGTGTGACCGGTGAGGCGATAGGTCTTGGCGAGGAGGAAGCGCGGCTCGCCGCGGCGGGCCTCTTCGATCAGGTCACGGGCGATTTCGTCAACCGCCAGCAGATCGTTGCCGTCAACCTCGGTCGTCTTGACGCCGATGGCGGCCGCGCGGGCCGCCGGGCCGGCGCCGTAAGTCATCGCCTTCGTGCGTGTCGTCGCCGCGAAGCCGTTGTCTTCGCAGACGAAAAGGATCGGCAGGCCGAAGACCCCGGCCCAGTTCAGCCCTTCGAGGAACGGGCCGCGATTGGTCGCGCCGTCGCCGAAGAAGCAGACCACAACCTCATTCCCGCCCTTCAGCTTGATCGCATGGGCGGCGCCGGCGGCGATGTTGATATTGGCGGAGACGACGCCGTTGGCGCCCAGCATCCCCACCTTGAAATCGGCGATATGCATCGAGCCGCCCTTGCCCTGGCTATAGCCGCCAGCGCGGCCGAAAAGCTCGCGCATCATGGCGAGGGGGTCTGCGCCCTTGGCCATGGTGTGACCATGGCCGCGATGGGTGGAGAGGATGATGTCCTCCCGCCTCAGATTGCCGCAGACGCCGACCGCCACTGCCTCCTGGCCGATGGAGGGATGAATCGCGCCGAGGACCAGTTTCTCCTCCGCCGAGCGGATCGCCGCGAGTTCGAATTCACGAATGCGCGACATCTCGCGATACTGGTCGAGGCAACGCCCGACATTCAGGTTGGAAGCTCTTTGCGACTGGTCCGCTGACACGCCGACATTCCCCTTATGACGTTGCCGAGGCGTAGCAGCAGGTGATGGGGATCAGCGGCTCGGGCGCGGCGCAGGTTCGCTATCGCGAAACAGGCGTGACCGCTTGGCCCTCGGCGTCCTCCCACCCGCCTCGTATTGATTCGAGTTCGGATGCGTTCCACTATACGGAACTTTTTGACCATAAAATGGAACAAAACCCCGGTCAAGCCGGTATGCCCCCTTAAATCACGCGAGTCCCGAAGCGCAATCGACCCGGCGGAAACCGAGCCGATCATTCTCATCGGGCGCAGTGTCGCGGGCGGATCAGCGCCTCGCCCGCAGCACAGCAACCATGTGGCGGGAATGATCGCGGATCCTCTCCGGGCTGATCTGAGCCGACGAGGTGGTCGGTGACGTTTTCGACGCGATGTTCGCCGCCCATGTCTCTCTGAAATTGAGGTGCATGCGCTCACGCCCGGCGTCACTTTCGCCAACGCTTGTCCCGAAGGTTTCGCGATGCACCGGGCCGGCGTGAAGAAGTTTGCGCCGCCTGACGAAGCGGGAGCCGGGCACGGGTGGCCACGCTCGCTTCGGGCCGGGTCAAGGGAGGCTGGTGCCGCTTGTCAGACTCGAACTGACGACCTCCGCATTACGAATGCGATGCTCTACCAACTGAGCTAAAGCGGCC
>JBBDTD010000086.1:0-8840 GCA_040904645.1 Paracoccaceae bacterium | reverse complement strand
CCGCGTCTGCCGCGCCATTTCATGCTGGCCGTTCCTTCAGCCGGGCCGGCGGGCGGGTGGGATCAGTCCTTCGGGCCAAGCATGTCCTGCGGCTGCACCACGCGATCGAACGTCTCCGCGTCGACGAAGCCGAGGCGAATCGCTTCTTCCTTCAAGGTCGTGCGGTTCTTGTGGGCGGTTTTCGCCACTTTCGTGGCGTTATCGTAGCCGATCTCTGGCGCGAGCGCGGTGACGAGCATCAGGCTATCCCACATCAGTTTGGAGATCCGCTCTTCATCGGCCTGGATGCCGGCGACGCAGTTATCGGTGAAGGCGACGGAGGCGTCGCCGACCAGCTGCATCGCCTGAAGCAGGTTATAGGCCATCATCGGCTTGTAGACGTTCAGTTCAAAATGGCCCTGCGTGCCGGCGAAGCCGATGGCGGCGTCATTGCCGAGGACATGGGCGCAGACCTGGGTGAGCGCCTCACATTGGGTCGGATTGACCTTGCCGGGCATGATCGAGGAGCCGGGCTCGTTCTCCGGCAGGACCAGCTCGCCGAGGCCGCAGCGCGGCCCGGAGCCAAGGAAGCGGATGTCGTTGGCGATCTTGAAAAGCGAGGCGGCGACCGTCTTGACTGCGCCCGACGCCTCCACGATGGCGTCGTGGGCGGCCAGCGCCTCGAACTTGTTCGGCGCAGTGTAGAAGGGCAGGCCGGTGATCCTGGCGATGGCGGCGGCGACCTTCTTGTCGAAGCCGGGCTTGGTGTTCAGCCCGGTGCCGACGGCGGTGCCGCCCTGCGCCAGCGCATAGAGATTTGGCAAGCTGGCCTCAACGCGCCGGATTCCTTGCGCGATCTGAAAGGCGTAGCCGCCGAATTCCTGGCCCAGGGTCAGCGGCGTCGCGTCCTGCGTATGGGTGCGGCCGATCTTGATGATGTCGGAGAAGGCCTCGGCCTTTTCGGCCAGCGCGGCGTGGAGTTTCTTGAGGCCGGGCAGCAGCACCGAGGTCGCGGTGACGGCGGCGGCGATGTGCATCGCGGTCGGGAACGTGTCGTTCGAGGATTGCGAGCGGTTCACATGGTCGTTCGGGTGAACCGGGTCCTTGGACCCGATGACGCCGCCCAGCAGCTCGATTGCGCGGTTCGAGATCACCTCGTTCGCGTTCATGTTGGACTGGGTGCCGGAGCCGGTCTGCCAGACGACGAGCGGGAAATGGCTGTCGAGCTTGCCCTCCACCACTTCCGAAGCGGCGGCGACGATGGCGTCGCCGAGTCGCTTGTCGAGCGAGCCGAGATCCATGTTCACTTCAGCGCATGCCTGCTTGATGACACCGAGCCCACGGACGATGGCGATCGGCTGGCGCTCCCACCCGATGGGGAAGTTCATCAGACTGCGCTGCGTCTGCGCGCCCCAATAGCGGTCGGCTTCGACCTCCAACGGCCCGAAGCTGTCGGTTTCCGTACGGGTGGCGGACATGGCGATGTTCCTCTTGCGGCGGCCTGTGGGCCCTGTTTTCAGGGCCGGTTGCTCAGGGTTTGCGAAACTTGTCGAGGCTGACGACGTCGGCGGAGCCTTTGGGGGGCTCTTCCTTCGGCTCCTCGGGTTCTTCGAATTCATCGGCTTCGGTGGCGTCGAACTTGAGCCCGAACTCCACCGACGGGTCCACAAAGGTCAGGACGGCGTCGAAGGGCACGTAAAGATCAGCGGTGCGGTTGGAGAAGCTGAGCCGAATGGCGAAACCATCCGGCGTGACCTCGAGCCCGTCATATTCGTGCTGGATCACGATGGTGATCTGATCGGGATAATTTTCCCTCAGCCAGTCCGGCATCCGGACTGCGCCGTGCTCGCAGGCGAAGGTGATGTAGAAATGGTGGGCGCCGGGCAGGCCATGCGCGGCGACGTCGCTCAACGCCGCAGCCATGACGCCGCGAAGCGCGCGTTCCATCATTTGCCCATAGTTCAATCCGTCGCGCATCAAGCCCCTTCCCGCCATTGAGCGGACCATATCCGATTCGCGGACTGATCATAGAGGCGGGGGCTGCGCAAGACAGCGTTTTACCGCGAAGACCGATTTGTAAGGGTGGGGAGTAGTGCAGGCTTCTGTTGCCAGGCGCCTGCGGGCCCCGCCCATGACGGCAAAGCCATGGGACTTCAGTTTAGGTTTGGCGGCGACGGCCACCTGAGCACGGTTGTCATTGGCAACTGTACAATTTGCACCGATAACGGTGGTGGCTCACCGAGCAAAAGCAAACACCTTTAGACGTCCGTCGATACTGTTTCGGCCCCTGACCCGCCAATGAACGGGGTTTTGGTGGAGCCGCCGGGTACCGCCCCCGGGTCCGAACCGTGTATTACGTGCGCGTTTATCACCATAGTCCCCGAGGGAACGCTCCTTATATAGAGGCGCCGCGCTGGCGGCCTAGCTCCGCGAGGGGAAGGTGCCGAAAAGGCAGATGATGTGGTTGACCACCTGAACCGGCTGGATGTTGTTCAGCGGCTGGCCGCCGCCGGCCATTCCGATCGCCGAGGGATGCATATCCGCATCAGCGGGGCCGTCATGATAGATTCGGTCGTTGCCGTCATTGGCGAGAACCCTGCCGCCAGGCGCGCTCTGGTCCGCCGCCGCCGCAACAGCGCGGAGAGAATGGGTGTGCGATGGCATTTGCTGGGCGGTGATGGTGTTTTGTTCAGAGCCGACCATCTGGCCGAGGCGGCGCTGGCTCAGCCCCGGGCCGCTTCCGGCGTGCATCGGCACGCGGCCGCGCATGTCGGGCAGGCCGAAAGTGGAGCGCCCATCGCCTCCATAGGTCGCGCCAAGAATCGAAAAGAGCGCGGTGTTCTGGCTGATCGGGAGCAATTGCCCATCCATCAACGCCCAGTTTCTCGGCGCGAAATCGCCGCCGAACATGCGGATCTCTCCGATGAAGCATTCCTGCCCCTGGGCTTCGGCGGTTTCGGCGGCCGCGAAGACTCCGGCGGCGAGGGCGAGGGCGGCGGCGTGTCTTGAGAGGTGTTTCATCTGGTGCCCTTTCAGGGGTGCTGAACAAGGTTCTCCCGTCCGGCGCCGAGAGGCGCCGGGGAGCATTGGGTTGCGAAAGAGGCTTTGGAGCCTTGCGGCGTCAGACCGCGCGGCGGCGGCGCGCCGCGAAACCGAGAAGACCAATTCCACCGAGCATCAGCGGCAGCGCGGCGGGCAGCGGCACGCTGCTCACCGGCGGGACGAAGGCCGAATCGAATCCGAGAACCACGAAGAATTCGGACAATGTGGCCGATGCGCCGGCCCCGAAGGATTCGCCCTGCGCGAAGAAATCGAAGTCGAAGCTGCTCAGCATGGCCAATGACGCCATATCAAATGCGTCGCCGCCGGCGAGCGAATTGGAGAAAGAGAGAAACGGCGCTGTCGAACCGAACTCGATGAAGGAATCGCCGATTCGTGAGAAGCCGCTCATCCTGAGGGTTACGCTGTTGATTCGCCTCGTCGATCCACCGCCGACAGTTGCGCCGAAGCTGCTGTTGAATTCAAATGCCTCGCCAGCGACGACGTTGATGCTGGGGTCGATCATATAGGTGAGCGTCACCGAAGAGCCGCCCGACGAGCCGGAGACATCGAACCTGTTTGCGGAGAGGGGGGCGGTGGAGACCCCATCCAGAAACGAGAAACCGCTGAAGGTGACGTCGTCGACAATGATCGTCCCCCCCGGTGTCAGCAGATCCAGCGGCGCGGCGGTCGGGCCGGTCGGCGCGGCGAGCAGAAACGCAGCGGTCAGGTGCTTGAAGCAGGTCTTCATGGCGAATGCCCCCATGTTGATACAACTGCATATAAAGTGGTCACGAATGGTATCATCCTGCAATTGCAGGACTACACAGTCGAACCTCGCCGTGGTCGCGCGGGGTTATCTTCCGCCGTCGGCGAGCCGGATCGCCGGGGCGAGCCGAACCACCGGATCCGCCAACTCCCGCAGGAGCTTTCGGCGGATCGCGCGGGGGTAATCCTCAAAACTCCTGGCGGTCAGCACGAAGGCCCCGCCGCCGCCAATCACCTCTCGCCGGTAATATTCACTCAGCCCCTCTTCGCCGATTTCTATGGCGAGACCGTTGATCTGCACCCCGCCGCGGATCAGCGCGTCGCGAATGCGCGGCAGATCGCGCCCTTCGTTCGAGACGCCATCGCCGGAGATATCAACGACATGCCGCTTGCAGCGCCCTGAAACCTCGCCCAGCGCGACGGCTGCGGCGGCCAGCGCGTCGCCAATGGCGGTGGAGAAATGTTGAAACGCGCGCGGCGCCGCTTCCACAGCGCCGGCCAGCCGGTCGGCGATCTCGTGGCTGACCACATGTGTCCAGGAGGTGGTGAATTCCTGCTTGTTGGCGCCCGACCATTGCATCACCGCGATCATCGCCTCCGCGGCGACCAGCGCGTCGCGGACGTTCGGATCGCGGAGCGCGGCTGTGAGCCCGTCCATCTGCAAGCGGTATTCCGCAGCATCGACGCTGCCGGAGACGTCGATCGCGAGGACGAGCGCGGTCTCGCAGGCCTCCGCCGCACCGAGGCCGAGCGCGGCCGCGGCGACGCAGGCGCGCAGCAGCGCGCCGCTCATTGCGCCAGCATGGAGAGAGCCGGCGAAAGCTCCCGCAACAGCTTCAGCCGGATCGCGCGGGCGTAATCGTCAAACCCCGACGCGCTTTCGACAAAGGCGCCCGGCCCGCCGATCACCTCGTCCCGGTAGTATGAATAGGGATCGGGCGTCGCGCCGAGGATAACCAGACCGTTCACGGTGACGTTTGGCGACAGGCTCCGCCAGACCGCGGCGGGCAACGGGCCGTCATTCCAGACCCCGTCGCCGGATATGTCGATCACCCGCCGGCGGCAGGGCGTCGGATTCTCGCTGAACAGGCTGTCGGCGAAGGCCATCGCAGCGCCGAGGCCGGTGAGCGTGAAGCCGAACCAGCGACGCGTCGCCTCTATTTCCCGCGCGAAGCTCTCGAGTTCGGCGCCTCCGGTGAGATGCGTCCAGGGCGCGGTCTGCTTTTGCTGCCTGTGATCGCCCCAGATCATCACCGTCGCCATCACGCCGCCGGGCTGGGCGCGGATGGTCTCGATCACCGCCGTGTCGCGAAAGGCGGCGGCGAGCCCCTGCATCTGAAGATCGTATTCGCGGCTGGAGACGGAGCGGGAAACGTCCATCGCCAGCACCAGCGCCGCCGCGCATTGAGTCTGCGCGGCGGTGGAGTTCGGGGCGATCGCGGCTGCGAGCGGGCCGAGGATCGCCCCAAGAATATGGAGCGCCCGGATCACCAGTGGCCTGTGTTCTCCATGCTCGCCCAGGGCTCTTTTTTCTCCTGCGCGCCGCCGGCGTTCAGAAGCTCGATCGAGACCCCGTCCGGCGAGCGGACGAAAGCCATGCGCCCGTCGCGGGGCGGGCGGTTGATGGTGACGCCCGCGTCCATCAGCTTCTGGCAGAGCGCGTAGATGTCTTCGACATCATAGGCGAGATGGCCGAAATTCCGCCCCTCGCCATATTCCTCATCCGAGCCCCAGTTGTGGGTCAGTTCCACCTGCGCCTCTGACTGGCCTGGAGGCGCAAGAAAGACGAGGGTGAACTTGCCCGCCTCATTGTCGATGCGGCGAACCTCCTCGAGCCCCAGAAGGTCGCAATAGAAGCGCTTCGAGGCGTCGATGTCTTTCACGCGGACCATGGTGTGCAGGTATTTGATCTTCACGGCTGTCTCCTCATGCGGTTTCCGTTATCGTCTCGGCCCTTGGCCAGCCCATGCGGCGGCGGAACTTGAGCAGCGCGTCCGCATAGGCGTCGCGATTGACATAGGCCTCGTGCCGGGGGCTGGCGACGGTCTTCAGCCCCTTTCTGAGATCATAGTCGTTTCGGACGATTTCCGCCCGCAGTTTCGCATGCTCGGCGCCGCCATCGCCCGCCGCGCGGATCGCGCGGGCGATAATCCAGGACATTTCCCCGAAAAGCGTAATCGAGGAGCCGGCGGCCTTGATGAAACTGATGAAAAAAAGATCGTCCCGCGCGGGCGAAAAGACGCAAAGCGGCAACTCCGCGCGGCTGCTGCCGCTGAACGGATTCGCGCCCGCATCGAGAAATGGGACCGACCAGTCATAGCCGGTGGCGAAGATGATCTCGTCGAAGGCGGCGCGCCGACCATCGGTGAAGATGGCATCGCCGCCTTCGAGCCGCTCCACATCCTTGTATATGGCGAGGTCGCCGTGCCGGAGGTGATGCAGCATCTGGTCGTTCATCAGCGGATGCGTCTCCAGCAACTCGTGATCCGGTTCCGGCAGGCCAAGGCGGCTGATATCGCCGAGCTGCTTGCGAAGCCGCCGCTTCAGCACTTTCTGGCGCAGCCAGAGCGGGACCTTCGGCTGGTTCGCGGCGTAGACGTCTGTCGGCACGCCATTGAAATGCTTCGGGATCATCCAGTAGCCGCGCCGGAGGCTGAGCCCGGCATGGGCGGCGCGCTGGGCGGCGTCGCAGGCGATATCGGCGCCGGAGTTGCCGCAGCCGACGATCAGCACGCGCCGCCCGGCCAACTCATCCGCGCTGTTATAGTCGCGGGCATGGCGGACGCGGCCATCGAATGAGCCGGGGATATCCGGCGCCCTGGCGTCCCAGGTCGCGCCATTGGCGCAGATCAGCCAGCGATAGCGCCGCGCGGCGCCGTCATCCGTCTCCACGAGCCAACCGCCTTCGTGCGGGCGGGCGGAGCTGACAGCAGCGCCGAAGCGGGCATGTCGGTGCAGATCGTGGGCGCGGGCGAAATCGCGCACGTAAGAGAGGATCCGATCGTGGCGAGGGTAATCCGGCCAGTTCTCCGGCATCGGAAATCCGTCGAAGGCCGACATGGTTCGCGAAGAAATGAAATGCGCGCTGTCATAGATCGGCGAAAGCGGCCAATCCCGATTCCAGAGGCCGCCGAAATCCGCATTCTGCTCGATGATATCGAACTCTATCCTGAAGGCTTTCAGGGCCCGGGCCATGGCGAGCCCGGCCGGCCCGCCGCCTATGATCGCCACTTTCTGCCGCATCTGCTGTTTTCTCCGCCGGATATCGGGGTTATCGTTCATTCAGACACAAGATGCGGGGGCGTTTGAAGCGCCTCCGGGTGAAGCAGGGATAGAATATGCCGCTCACGCCGGAACAACAGGCCGAAATCGAGGCGTCCCGCGCTGCGCAGCGTCAGACCCGCCGCGCCGTGGCCGAGGGGCTGGAGGCGATGCTCTATCAGGCCGTTCCCTGCCTCGACCACGGCTTTGTCCGCGTGATCGACTATATGGGCGACGATCCCGCCATCGTTCAGGCGGCGCGGGTGAGTTACGGCGCGGGAACGCGCAAGGCCCGCGACGATCGCGGCCTCATCCGCTATCTGATGCGCCATCGCCATTCGACGCCGTTCGAGATGTGCGAGATCAAACTGCATGTGAAGCTGCCTATTTTCGTGGCGCGGCAATGGATCCGGCACCGGACAGCGAATGTGAATGAATATTCCGCGCGCTATTCGGTGATGGACAAGGAGTTCTATATCCCCGCGCCCGAACATCTGGCGGCGCAGGCATCGAGCAACCGACAGGGGCGGGGCGCGACCCTGGAAGGGGAGGAGGCGGCGGAGGTCCTGGCGCTGCTGCGCGACGACGCTGCGCAGACCTATCGCAACTATGAGCGGATGCTGAACCAGACCTTCGAGGGCGAGACGCTTGAGGAAGGCCGCGCCGGTCTGGCGCGGGAGTTGGCGCGGATGAACCTGACCGCCAACATCTATACGCAATGGTACTGGAAAGTGGATCTGCACAATCTTCTGCATTTCCTCTCGCTCCGGGCCGACGCACATGCTCAGTATGAGATCAGGGTTTACGCGGACGCGATCTGTGAGATGGTCAAGGCGTGGGTGCCGGCGGCTTACGAGGCGTTCGAGGACTACTGGCTGGGCGGCGCGCAGCTTTCGGGCGCCGGGCTTGCAGCGGTGAAACGGATGCTCGCCGGCGAAGAGATGAACGCAGAGAAAGCCGGGATGAGCCCGGGGGAGTGGCGCGAACTGATGGCGACTTTCGAGCGATGATCGACGATGAAGACGATTTCGAAGACGACGATATCGACCTGGAGCGGTTCGAAGCGCAGCAGGACGAGCGCGTGAGGGGCGCAAAGTTCTCCCATTACGAACAGGCTGTCGACGAGCTGCGCAAAGGCCGCAAGCAGAGCCTCTGGATGTGGTTCGTCTTTCCCCAATGCGACGGCATATCGGAGTGGCGGGGGGGCAAGCCCTCGGAGATGACGCTCTGGTTCGGGGTCGCCGGCCTGTCCGAGGCGACGGCCTATCTTGGCCACGAAGCGCTCGGCCCGCGACTGATCGAGTGCTTCCAGCTCTGCCTCGATTCCGGCGAAAGCGACCCTTCGAAGATATTCGGAGCAGCAGACGCCGCGAAGCTTCACGCCTGCGCGACTCTCTTTTCGCGCGTTGAAGGCGCGGATCCGGTCTTCGCCAAAGCGATTGACACGTTCTTCAACGGCAAGCCTTGCGACGCGACAGTCGCCCTGACCGGAGATTCGCCGGCGGGGCGCTGAGCCGTCCCGCCCGAATCATTCTCGGATCCACCCGAATCCATGTCGCCGCAGAGTCGGCGCAAGATGTTGGGGCTTTGCATCCGTACTGCCCATGGTCCCGCTATTAACCCGTCATTGCACCGGCCGAAGGCCCCCGGTTTGGCCCGGGAATCGGGCTGGTTTGGGGGATGTTGGGCGGTGGCGCATTCTGGTTTTCGGCGGGAAGGCGCACTGGTTTTCTGCGGGGGGTGTGGAAAGCGTGACAGGCAAGGCGTTGCAGGTAAACGATAAAGGGGAAAAT
>JBBDTD010000085.1:0-8843 GCA_040904645.1 Paracoccaceae bacterium | reverse complement strand
CTCCATCGGCTACGGGCTGCCGGTGGCGATCGGCGCGGCCATCGCCTGCCCCGACCGCAAGGTCATCGCGCTGGAGGGCGACGGCAGCGCAATGTACACGGTGCAGGCGCTCTGGACCATGGCGCGAGAGGAGCTCGACATAACCGTGCTGCTCTTCGCCAATCGCAGCTACCGCATCCTGCGCGGCGAGTTGACGAATGTCGGCGTCGGCAATCCGGGTCCGCGGGCGATCGACATGCTCAGCCTTGACCGGCCGACCCTCGACTGGGTGTCGATCGCGCGGGGAATGGGCGTGGAGAGCGTGCGGGTCGAAGACGCCGCCGGGCTGGATCGCGCGCTGGCTGACGGGGTGGCGAGCGATGGGCCATATCTTATTCAGGTCGATCTCTGAGGAGCGGCGCGCGGGCGGGGCGCAGCCTCGGGTCCGAAGCGAAGAAGCCCCGCTTCGGACCGAACCCGCGCGCGCGCTTTCCGGCGCCGTCGGGGGCGCATCGAAAGCTGTTGACGTAGGCGTCTCTCTGCAGCGGCGGTTCGCCAACTTCATGAACGCGGCTTCGGCTGCCGGGTCGCGCCCGCCGTTCAGCTTCCTGCCGCGCCTTGACCCGCCGCACAGTACGGCCTTTCGCCACTCATAGCCAAAGCCACACCTGCGAGCGGCTATCCCGGCGCGGCAAAGTAGGGCGCCTCGACGACAAGGCCCGTCCAACATTCGGCCGCTTCCGGACAGAGCTTGATCTCCGCCACCCTCTCGCAGCCACCGTCTTGACGTGGCTCGGCGTCACCTGAGCCGCCGCCGCTCTTCACGCGCCCCGCGTCGGGAATGAAGCAAGTGTATGAAAATGCGACCAAAGCCCTGTCTTGCGCCTGCTTTCTCAGTGCTAACCCAAAATTAAGCGGCGGCTGCGCATCGTCACCACGCCCCCAGAATGGCGGGCGACAGGAACGGATGCGACGTGAACCCGATTCTATCCAGATTGAGCCTCTCCTGGGGCGCCATGGAGCCGCGACGCAAGGCGGTCTTCGCGATCAGCCTCATCGCTCTGGCGGTCGCGCTGAGCCTTTTCGTGCGAATCGTGTCGTCGCCGACCATGGCGCTGCTTTACTCGGGCCTGGACGGCGCGGCGGCGAGCGGCGTGATCGAAGGGCTGGAGCGCGAAGGCGTTCCCTATGAAGTCAGGGGCGACGCGATCTTCGTGCCGTCCGATTCGCGCGACAAGGCGCGCATCACGCTGGCCGGCCAGGGGCTGCCGGCCGCAGGCGCCGCCGGGTACGAGTTGCTTGACGGGCTTTCCGGCTTCGGCACTACCGCCGAGATGTTCGACGCCGCCTATTGGCGCGCGAAAGAAGGCGAATTGGCGCGCACGATCCTCGCCTCGCATCGGGTGATTCGCGCCCGGGTCCACATCGCGCAGGTCAAACGGCGGCCCTTCGAGCGGGAGAACGCCGTCACCGCCTCCGTCACCGTATCCACCTCCAGCGGCGCGCTGTCACGCAATCAGGCGGAGGCGATCCGCTATCTCGTCGCCTCGGCCGTGGCCGGGCTCGCGCTCCAGAATGTGGCGGTGATCGACCAGGAAAACGGCGTGATTCTCCGGTCCGGCGAGGCTGGGAGCGAAGCCGGCGCCGGCGATGACGACGCGGCCCGCGCCGCCACCCTCGAAGCGAGCGTGACCCGGCTGCTTGAGGCGCGCGTCGGCTCCGGCGCCGCGATCGTGGAAGTCACGGTTGCGACCGTGCGTGAAAGCGAAACGCTGCGCGAGCGGCTGCTCGACCCTTCGGGCCGCGTCGCCATTCATACCGACACCGAAGAAAGCACCGACGCCGCCAATGGCGACGCCGGCGCGGTCACCGTCGCCTCCAACCTCGCGGATGGGGATGTCGAAGGCGGCGGCGACGGGGCCAAGCGTGAAGCCGCCCGGACGCGCGAGAGGGTGAATTTCGAAGTTTCGGAAACCGTGCGTGAAACCATGCGCCCGGCTGGCGGCGTGGAGCGCATCACGGTCGCGGTTCTGGTCGATGGCGTCAAAAGCGCCGACGCCGACGCCGACGCGGCCTGGGCGCCGCGCCCCGAGGCCGAATTGGAGACCCTTCGCGAACTGGTGGAGACGGCGGTCGGATTCGACGAGGCGCGCGGCGATCGGGTGACGATCCGGAGCATGGAGTTCAACGAGACCGCGCAACTCGGCACGGTGGCCGAATCTGGCTTCGGTGAGATTCTGGCCGCCAACGCCATGTCGCTGATCCAGATCGCGACTCTCGGGCTGGTTGCGCTGATGCTCGGGCTTTTCGTCGTCAGGCCGATTCTCTCCGTCGCGGGGCCGCAGAACCGGGACGACGCCGACTATCCGCTGCTCAGCGTAGGTGGGCCGGGCGGAGAGGCGCTCTCCATTCCCCCGGGCGATATGATCGATGCGGAAGCGCTGAACGTCGACCGTCGGGCGCTTCTGGAAAGCGCCGTCGCGGACAAACAGGATGAAGCCGTTCGGCTTCTCGGTCTTTGGCTTGATGAGGAAACGGAGGCGGCGGAAGCGGCATGAGCGCGCGAGCGGCAACCTATGAAGATTTCGCCGTCGGCCGCCTGAAGGACCGGCGAGCGCCCGCGCCGGAGGGCGAATCAGTTGAGCTTCTGCTCGCCCGCGTTCGCGGCCAGGCCCGGGCCGACGGCTTCGCCGATGGCGTGGCCCAGACCGAAGCGCGGATTGCGCGCGATCTGGAAACGCGGATGGAGGCGGTGGCGAGCGCGATCGAACTCGCGCGCGCCGACCGGGCGGCGGCTGCGGAAAGGGCTGGCGCGGCCGCCTCCAAAATCGTCGCTGTTTTCCTTCGCGCGGTGGCGCCCCGTCTCGCCGAGCGAAACCTCGCGCCCGAAATCGCCGCCGCCTTCGACGCGGCCCTCGCCTGCGCCCCGGAAGAGCGGCTTGTCATCGAGATCCGCGCCGAAAGACGCTCGGAACTCGTCGCCGCGCTCGGCGCGCGCGCCGAAGCCTGCGAGATCGTCGCCGCCGCCGATCTTGGCGATCTGGAGGCGCGCATTCGATGGCGCGGCGGGTTCGATCTGATCGACACCGGCGCCGCCATCGCGCGGGCGCTCAGGGTGCTCGAAGCGCATCTCGACGCCGAACATGAAACATCCACTCAGGAAAGTGAGCTTTCGCGATGACCGACACCACCGACAAGGACGCGACGAAAGCCAAACTGGAGACCGGGCCGGCGCCGCAACTCGGCGATCTGGTTCCTGTCGCGGATCCCGCCACGCAGGCGTCCGGCGCCGATCGGCGCCGCAAGGCCGTGCTGAGCGTTCCGATCGAGGTGATCATTTCGGTCGGCAAGGCGCGCCCGCTCTTGAGCGAACTGGTCGGGCTCCGCCGTGACAGCGTGCTGACGCTCGACAGCAAGATCGAGGACCCGGTCGAGATCATGATCGGCGATCGGGTCATCGCGCGGGGTGAATTGCAGGAAATTGACGGAGAGACCGGCCGGCTTGGGGTCAGATTGACCGAAGTGGCCGATCTTTCCCAGTCGCTCTGACCCGGTGCGCGGTTTCCCGTCCGGACTGTCAGCGAACGCCGCTCTGATCGCGGCGGTCGTCTTTCTCGGCGCGCTCGCCCTGCCGGGCGGCGCCGCGGCGCAGGCCATCAGCATCGACCTCGGCGGCGAGGGCGCGCTGACTTTGCAGGTGGTGCAGTTCTTCCTGCTGCTGACTGTCCTCAGTCTCGCCCCTGGCATCGCCATCATGGTGACCTGCTTCCCGTTCATGGTCACCGTGCTGTCTATCCTGCGCCAGGCCGTCGGCGTGCAGCAAGCTCCGCCGAACATGATGATCGTCAGCCTGGCGATGTTTCTCACCTATTTCGTGATGGCGCCGGTCTTCAATGCGGCCTGGGACGCGGGCGTCGCGCCGCTTCTGGCCGGCGATGTCACCGCCGATGTCGCCTTCGCCGAGGTGATGGGCCCCTTCCGCGCCTTCATGGAGGGGCGGGTCGACCCCAACACCATCGACGCGCTGCGCGAGGCGGCGCCGGGCGCGGCCCCGCCGCTGGCTCTGGACGAGCCCGCGCCGCTTTCGCTGCTGATCCCATCGTTCATGCTGAGCGAGATCAAGCGCGGCTTCGAAATCGGCTTCCTGATCTTCATCCCCTTTCTCATAATCGACCTTGTCGTCGCATCGATCCTCATGGCCATGGGCATGATGATGGTTCCGCCGGCGATTGTCTCCTTGCCGTTCAAGCTCGCCTTCTTCGTCCTTGCCGATGGCTGGACGTTGCTGGCGGGCGCGCTTGTCAGAGGATACGGCCAATGACTGACACGGAAATCGCGCTCTCCTCCCGCCTGGCGGCGCCGGTCGCGTTGGCGAAGGGCGGCGCGTTGGCGCCGGTCGCCGGGCGCGGCGGTCCGATGCGGGCGGACCGCTTCGGATCCCCCGAGAAGGCCGCGATCATATTGATGGCGCTGGGCCCGGAGACCGCCGCGCGGCTCTTGAACGGGATCGGCGAACGGCGGATCCGCCGCTTCGCGAAACTCGTCAATGACATGCGCGAGGTTCCGGCCGAGGTCGTGGAGCGCGTGATCACCGAATTTCTTCAGAAGATCGAGGACACCCGCTCTGTCGGCGGCGGCGCCATCGAGGCGCGCCGGTTCCTGGCCGAGGTGATGGATAAAGATCAGGTCAACCAGATCATGGGCGATCTGGACGCCGCCGGGCGTACGGTATGGAGCCTCCTCGGCGATGTGGACGACGCCCGTATGGCGGCCTGGCTGCGATCCGAGCATCCGCAGGTCGCGGCGATCGCGCTTTCGCGCCTGACGTCGGTCAAGGCGGCGCGGGTGCTGGAGCGGTTCGAGCCAAGCGAGGCGGATGACGTGCTCCTGCGCATGGGCCCGGCGGTTGACGCCGATCCCGTCGTCGCGAGCCGTATAGGCGAGGTGATCGCCCGCGACTTCCTGCCGACCGCGATGCTGAAACAGCACGGTCAGAACCCGGCCGACATGATCGCGGCGGTGATGAACCATGTCTCCCCCCGCACCCGCGACCGTTTGATCGAAGTGATGACGAACGCGGCGCCTCAACTCGCCGAGTCGGTGCGCAAGATCATGTTCACCTTCGATCACATCGCCGAGCGGATCAGCCCGCGCGATGTCAGCCAGATCACCAAGGCGGTGGACGAGACCGTGCTGCTGCGCGCGATGAAAGCGGGCGGAGAGCGCGGCCGCGACATCACCGAGTTCTTCATGAGCAATATGCCCAAGCGTTTGTCCGAACGGATGCGCGAAGATCTGGCCGCCGCGCCGACGCCGACCCGCAAGGAAGGCGAAGCGGCGCAGGCCGAACTGGTCGCCGTCATTGTCGAGTTGCGCGACAGCGGCGCGCTGAAGATGATCGTGGCCGAAACCCTGGAGGACTGAAACGAAAACCGAGAAAGCGAGCGAAAACGGCGCCCCGGCTCATCAGAGCCGGGGCGCCGTTTTCGTCTGCCGTGAATTGCGGGCCGGCCAAGCGGTGCTGACACGGCCGCGCGCCTTACTGGAGCACGAATTCCGCATGTAGCGCGCCCGCCGCCTTCACCGCACTCAGGATGTCGATCATCTGCCGGGTGGAGACGCCGAGCGCGTTGAGCCCGGTGACCAGATGAGCGAGCGAGACCGAGTCGGGCACGACCGCCAGGCCTTCGCCGACTGCTTCGTCGATCGCGACCTCGGTCCGCGGCACGACCACGGTTTCGCCGTCGCCGAACGGGCTTGGCTGCGAGACGACCGGAGCTTCGCGCACGCGCAGCGTCAGATCGCCTTGCGCGATCGCGACGCGGCTGATCCGCACGTCGTCGCCGAGAACGATGGTGCCGGAGCGCTGGTCGATAACCACCCGTGCTTTCTGTTCCTTGTCTATACGCAGGTTTTCGATCCGGGCGATGGTTTCCGCGGCGCCGGTGACCGCGATTTGTACGGAATCGATCACCACCGTGCCGGAATCCTGCATCCGGGCGACATTCGCGCCGAGCTTGCGGTTGATCGCCATGGCGATGCGCGAGGCGGTGGTGAAATCCGGATCGCGAAGTGCGAGCCTGAGGTCGGTGAGCGCCGCGAGCCCGAAATCGATCTCCATCTCGACGCGCGCGCCATCGGGGATCACACCGCCCGTCGGCACGCCGCGGGTGATGGACGCCGCCTCGCCTTCAACCGTGACGCCGCCGGCGAGGACCGGCCCCTGCGCCACAGCATAGATTTGCCCATCCGCCGCATTCAGCGGCGTCATGATCAGGGTGCCCCCCCGTAGCGAGGAGGCGTCGCCGATCGCCGAGACAGAGACATCGATCCGCCGTCCGGCGCGGGCGAAGGCCGGCAGTTCCGCCGTCACCAGCACGGCCGCGACATTCTTCGGCCGGATCTGCTCGCCGTTCACATTGATGCCGAGCCGTTCGAGAAGATTGGTCAGCGCCTCCTCCGTGAAGGGGGAATTGCGAATGCCGTCGCCGGTGCCGGGAAGACCGACCACCAAACCATAGCCGACGAGGTCGTTGCCGCGAACGCCGTCGAACTCCACCAGATCCTTGATGCGGACATCTGCGGCCGCAGGACCGGTGAAGGCGATGGCGAGGAGAATCGCGACGCCGTGGAAAGCCGCCCGCACCCCTGACCCGCCGCTCATCGCAGGAAATTCGTCAGGCTGAGCCGGGAGAGCCGGGCCGTGACCTCGAATATGGTCTGGAGTTGTTGTTCAAGCGCGTTGAACTCCGTCGCCGCCTCGAATGGGTCGCGGGAGATGATGTTGTTGCGCGCGGTCTGCAGAAAGGTCCGCTCGGCGGAGTCGCGTATCTTCGCGGTCTCAAGCCGCTCCTCAGCGACGCCGACTTCGCCGCGAAGCGCGACGATCCCGGCGGAAGCCGTCAGGCCGCGCTGCCCGGCCTCGCCCATCACGGCAAGGCGGGTTGAAGTCGTCGCGCCGGCGAATCCGCCCTCGGCGCCCATGACCCCGAGGGCCAGCGCCTTCAGCGCCGTCACGATCTCGTCGCGGTCGGCGCGGATCGCATAATCGACATGCTGACCGGGTGAGATTTCCGCCGAGGACGCGTCGGTGGTCGAGCCGAGATAGCCGGTTGTGGCGAAGCCGGCCGGGTCGGTGAAATAATCATCGACCGTGGCGATAACTTCTTCTGCGGTCTGGCTGGGCGCGGCCCGCGCCGCGATTTCGGAGAGGATCGCAGAGGCGCCGGCGATCGCGGGGCTGTCGGTCGCGGCGCCCGAGAAAAGCGACCGGTCGCCGAATCGGGAGTTGAGGGCCGAGACCGCCTCCTCGAAGGCGTCGCGGGAACGGGCGGCTTCAAGCTCAGCGGCGGTCATATCGCCGATGGTCACCGCGGCCAGAAGCTTGGCCCCTACCGCGTTGGCGGCGCCCTCCACACGGGCCAGCGCCGTCTGGGTCACCGCCGCGCGGCTGACGGCCATGTCTACATTGATCGCCCGGCCGGCGTTGAGCGCCAGATCGCGCTCCACCGCATAGAGCCGAACAGGATCGCCCCCGGTGGCAGCGACGACATCCGATTGTCGCCCGGTGGACAGCTCTTCCGCGGCGCGGGTGAAATCCGTCTGGACCTGAGCGAGCGTGCGCGCGGTGCGTCCTGCTGAAAGAAGATCGGGAATTCCAGTGACGGTCATCGGGCGGTTCTCTCAAACTGGGGGTCAAAGATTGATCAGGCGCTCAAGCAACTCGTCGATCACCTGAACGACGCGGGCGTTGGCGGCGAAGGCCTGCTCGACGACGAGCAGCCGCGCCATCTGCTGGTCGGTATCGACGCCGGTGCGCGAAAGCTCCGCGTCGATCAACTCATATTGCCGGCCGGCGCGGAAGTTGGCTTCATTTTCAGTTGCGTTCGCGCGGGAGACCACGTCGGCGGAGAAAACGCCGGCGAAACCGGCCGCGCTGCGCAGCCCGGAAAGGGCCGAGCCGGGCGGGGCCGCGCGCAGCTCTTCCATCGCGTCCTGAAGGCCGCGCAGGACGGAGGAGATTCCGACATCGCCCGGGGCGGCTGCGCCGATTCCGTCGCGAAGTCTGAACACCGATCCGCCTGCGGCCGGATCAATGGCGGCGTTGACGGAAAGCCGGAGCGAAACTCCGGTCAGATCGGCCGGATCGAAGGCGCCGCCCTCATCGGTGAAAAGTCCGGCGGCGCCCGCCCCGATCGTCGGGTCGGCGCCGAGGCCCTGGGTGCGGGTGATCAGGTCGGCGGCGAGATCGTCGAGCGCGGACGTGATCCCGGGGATCTCGACATCGCGCATCTCGAAAGCCGCGCTGAGCGAGCCGCCGTCAAGCAGCCCGCGTCCGCTCCCCTCGCCGATGCGCATGGCGACGCCATTGACAGTGATGCCCGAAAGCGCGCCATTCGCCAGCGTCTGTTCGGGCGTGACCAGCGTGGTCGGGGCGAAGCCAAGCTCGAAGACCTTGCCGTCCAGAAGCTGCGCGCCATTGGTCGCGAAAATCGAGACGGCTCCCAACTCGCGTGGGACGACCCGAACCGGGATCATGCTGGAGATATCCTTGATCAGCCGCTCTCGCTGATCCTCCAGCGCCGAAGTATCGCCGCCGCCTATGGTCCGCGACTTGATCTCCGCGTTCAGCGACTGGACCTTGGTCAGCGTGTCGTTGATCGTGCGGACCTGGCTGGCGATCGAGCTGTCAGCCTCGGTTCTGAGGGCCATCGCCTCTGCGGCGATACGGTTGACCGCCGCGCCGTAATCGACGGCGGCGGAGACCGCGCCGCTCAGGAGGGCCATGCTTTCCGGCGTATCGGCCGCCGCGGCGAGCGCGGCGTCGAAAGTGTCGGCGGCGGTCGCCAGCGCGGCGGGGGGGG
>JBBDTD010000084.1:0-1479 GCA_040904645.1 Paracoccaceae bacterium | reverse complement strand
GTCATAGACCGCTTTTGCGATCTCCTGGCGACCATGCCCGGCGGGGCAGCAGAAAAGCGCGGATGAGCCGTCGATCAGCTTGCCGCCCTTGTGGTCCCAGCAATAGACGCCTTCGGACTGCACGACGAGGCGCGGGTTTTCCTTGAAATCCCGGTTGCCGGTGAAGGGCAGCCAATGCTCTTCGAGGCTGTTCGGGCGGGCGCTCAGGCCATTCGGCAGGTCATGCATCGGTCGACTCCGGAATTTTGATGATCGGCCCTAGAGTAGCGCCGCGATGAGGGGCTAGAATAGCGCCAGATCACCGCAATCCGGAAGTGCCAGTGCGCGAATTCCTGTTTCCCATCGAACGTGACGACGGCCGCACGCTTCAGGCGCAGATTCGCGGCGCGCTGGAGCGTGCGGTGGCGAGCGGCTCTTTCGCGCCGGGCGACGCCGCGCCCTCGACCCGGCGGCTGGCTGAGGCGCTCGGCGTATCGCGTAACACGGTGTCGCTCGCCTTTCAGGCGCTTGTCGATCAGGGCGTGCTCGAAGCGAAGGAACGCAGTGGATATTACATCGCCAGCTTCGGCGTAGCGGCTGCGCCGGCTTTCGTCGCCGCCGGGCCGGGCATCGACTGGAGCCGGCGCATGGCCGGGCCGAGCGCGGGGTTCGAATCGGTGCCGCGCCCTTTGGACTGGCGGCTTGCGCCGTTTCCTTTCATCTACGGTCAGTTCGATCCGGAGCTTTTCCCGATCGCGGAATGGCGTGACGCTTCGCGCAAGGCGATGGGGCGGCGCTGGCTCGACGACTGGACCGAGGATCGCTACGCCGAGGACGATCCCATGCTGATCGAAGAGATCCGCCGGCGGATCCTGCCCCGGCGCGGCGTGGCGGCGGAGCCGGACGAGATCCTCATCACGCTTGGCGCGCAGAATGCGATCTTCCTCGCCGTCAGCCTTCTGATCCCCGAAGGCGAAGCCGCCGCGATAGAGGATCCGGGCTATCCCGATGCGCGCGCGATCATGGCGGCGCGGGCCGGGCGGCTGACGCTGCAGCCGGTCGATGCGGACGGGATGGTCGTGGACGCCCGACTGAAGGGCGCGCGGCTGATCTATGTGACGCCGAGCCATCAGCACCCCTCGCTGGTCTCGATGACGCTGGAGCGCCGCCGCGTTCTTCTCGATCTGGCGCAGGAAGAGGACGCGGTGATTCTGGAGGACGATTATGAGCCGGAGGCGAGCGCGATGGGCCCGCAGCGCCCCGCGCTCCGTGCGCTCGACCAGCGGGGGCGGGTGCTTTATGCGGGTTCGCTCTCCAAGAGCATGATGCCGGGGCTGCGGTTGGGCTTTCTTGTCGGCGCGCGCGAATTCATCGCCGAGGCGCGCGCGCTCCGCCGTTTGATGTTCCGCCATCCTCCGGGGATGAACCAGCGCGTCGCCGCGCTCTTCATGGCGGCGCGGCATCATGACATGCTGCTCGGCCGGATGCGCCGCGACGGCC
>JBBDTD010000083.1:0-8895 GCA_040904645.1 Paracoccaceae bacterium | reverse complement strand
GAGGGCGGTATGCGAATGCCCGTTCTCTCCTCCGCCCGGCATCGCCAGCAGGAATCCGCCGACAGCCAGCGCCGCCCGCAGGGCCAGCCCCAGGACGCCATGGCCGAGCCCGCCGACAAGGCTGAGATAGCCTTGCAGAGCCGCCGAAATCAGCCAGATGCCAGTCAGCGCCGTGGTGAGCGTGAGTATCACCTCCATCGCCGGAGCCTCGCCGACGAGGGCGGGATTCAGGATGAAGAAGAAGGGCGCGATATAGATGACGCCGCCGAGCCGCATCGCCTCCAGCCCGGTGCGCATCGGCCCGGCCCCCGCCATCGTCGCGGCCGCGAAGGCGCCGAGCGCGACCGGCGGCGTGATATAGCTGACCATGCCCCAGTAGAGGATGAAGAGATGCACTGCGAGCTGGTTGAGCCCGGCCTGCTCCAGCGCCGGCGCCAGCACCACGGCGAGGAAGATGTAACAGGCGGTCACCGTCATCCCCATGCCGAAGATGAAGGCGGTGATCGCCCCCATCAGGATCAGCGCGATGGTGGAGGAGCCGGCCATGAAGATCAGCTCGTTGACCAGCGTTCCGGCGAGCCCGGTGGCGGAAAACGCGCCGACGATCAACCCGACCCCGAGGAGGACCGCGGTCAGCTCCGCCAACGCCCGGCCGACGCCGACGATCAGCACGCCGAAGTTGACGATGGTGAAGCGGTGCCGCTTCAGCATCTGGTTGATGATGAGGAGGAGTCCGGTGGCGTAGAAGGGCGCCAGCGTCTCCATCCGCCATGCGACCATCAGGAAGATCAGAACCGCGAAAACCGCGATATAGGGCCAGCCTTCGCGAAGCGCGCCGCTAAGGCGCGGAACCTCGCTCCGCTCCATGCCTTTCAGCCCGCGCCGCGCCGCATAGGCGTCGATCTGCGCGAAAAGCCCGAAATAGAACAGAAGCGACGGGATCGCCGCCGCAATCGCTATGTCGATATAGGGCCGTGAGAGAAACGAAGCCATGACGAAGGCCGTCGCGCCCATGATCGGCGGCATCAGCACGCCCCCGGTGGAGGCGCAAGCCTCCGTCGCGGCGGCGTAGCGGGCTGAAAAGCCGGTGCGCTTCATTGCGGGGATGGAGACCGCGCCGGTCGTCAGCACGTTGGAGATGACCGAGCCGGACATCGAGCCCATGAAACCGGAGGCGAAGATCGCGACCTTCGCCGCCCCGCCCCGATAGCGCCCGACCAGCGCGAGCGCGAGATCATTGAAGAACTTGCCGCCGCCCGTCTGTTGCAGCACCGCGCCAAAGACGATGAAGCCGATGACGAGAGAGCCGAAAGCCCGCATCGGAATCCCGAAAGAGCTTTCGGATGAAATCATGTGATAGGCGGCGAGGTCCCAGAACGGCGAGGCGTAGCCGGAGATCGGGTCCGGCATCTTGTCCGCCACGGTCGGGTAGAGCGAGACGAGAAGGACGATGATGAAAAGCACCAGCCCGCCCGCGCGCCGCGTCGCCTCCAGTATCAGGACGTAGAGCACGATCGAGGCCCAGCGCGCTTCGTCCGGGGCGGCGAATTCCCAGCCCTGTTCGAGCGAGGTTTCCGCCGTCGCGACGAAATAGGCGCTGATGATCAACGAGAGGGCGAAAAGCGCCCAGTCCGGCCAGCCCGGCCCCTGCGCGCGCCGAAACGGAAAGACCAGAAAGGCGAGCGCGAGGAAAGACCCCGCAAGAATATAGAGATATCGCCCTTCGATCAGCACCACGCCAAAGAGCTGAATGTTGAAGAGCTGATTGATCGAAAGCGCGATTGCGGCGAGCGTCAGCACGGCGACCGCGAGTTGCGCGGAAAGCGGCATTGGCGGCAGCGGCGCGCCCGTCGCTTCGCGTCGTTCGGAGGCGTCCATCGGCGGTACCTGCAAGAAAGAGGGCGCGGCGAAGAGGGCGCGGCGTCGTCTCGCGCCGCGCCCGGCTCAGCTGTAGACGGCTCAGAAAACCTGCCCGAATCCGCCTGCGGCGAGGGCTTCCTTGCGCTTCGTCGCCCAAGCGGATTCCCAATCTTCGGGCTTGGCCGCCTTCAGCTCTTCCCAGGCCGCGCCGAGCGCGTCCTGGCGCGCGATGAGCCGGTCATTATTGGCCTGGGCTTCTTCGTCCCAGACGCCGATTTCCTTGAAGTACCGAACCGCGCCCTCATGGTAGGGGGCGACCCAGCTGAAGTCCTGCTTGCCGATGGCCCAGCCGCCGATGCCGGGGGCCTTGCCGTCATATTCCGGAAAGAGCTCCACCATCGCTTTGGTCATCGCATAGACGAGATCGGGGTCCTGCGTGTCCATCGCGATCAGGACCGGATAGGCGTAGGTCGCGGTCGGCGCGCCCGGCCCGCCGTCGATCGCCGCGCCGACAGTCGCCGTGGTCGGCGAGAAGAAGGGCGCAATCTCCGTCATCCGGGCGAGGCCCTCGGCGTCGTCCGGATCGATCGGCGGCCAGATCAGCCCGCGCGGGCCGGCGGCGGCTTCGTAGGCGAGCCCCGAATTGGTGGAGGCGAACGCGGCGTCCACCTGGCCGTTGGTCAGGCCTTTCCAGCTGTCGCCGAAACCGCCGAACTCGACCCGCTCCACATCGTCCCAGGTCAGACCGGCATAGGCGAGATAGGCGCTCGAATTGACGTTGAGCGACGGCGAGCCCTTGACCCAGGCGACGCGCTTGCCCTTCAGGTCGGCATAGGTCTCGACGCCGATATCGCCGGCGACGCCGACCGAAAGCCCGACCGCGCCGCCGTTATTCGCGACAAGCACGCGCACGCGCTGGGGCCCCCAGTGTTCTGCGCCGAATTCAAAGGCGCCTTCCTGCGCCATGAACGAGCCACCGACGCCGGTGGCTGAAAATTCAACCTTGCCCTGGCGAAGAGGCTCCGTGCGGGAGACGTCGTTCTTGCCGGGCAGGACGCGAAGGTTTGTGCCGGTGGCGTTCTGAATTGCGGCCCCGATGGCGACGGCCTGATTGTAGCCGGCGGAACCGGTGTCATAGGCGGTCCAGGCCATCTGTTCGGGCAATTCCTGCGCCGCGGCGCCCGCGGCGATCAGCGCGCCAATTGCGGCGCTGACGAGTGTACGTTGGAATTTCATTGTATTCTCCCTTTCACGCCGCGTCGTTCGCGCAGCTCTTGGTCCGGATATGAGCAGCACAGAGCCATGAGTTCAAGACGGATCGTGGCTGGCGGCGAACAGCGTTGTTCCGCCGGTCGAACCCGGCTCGCGCCGCGCCGGAATCCGCCCTTGGCTGAGCCGTGGTCGATATTGCGCGGATAACCGGCGAAATTTGACATGCGCCATGCGCTCGCGCCATGCCACGGTCGCCTGAAAGCGGCAGGATCGGGGGTGAACGAAGATGAACGACGATGCAGATCATGGCGGCGGCTTCGCCTCGCCGCCTTGTTTCGCGCATGAACTGAAGGAGGGCGCGGACGGTTTCGCAGTCGTCGACCGCCAGACCGCCATTGATGTCGGGCGCTGGCGAAAGGCCCGGCGCGAAGAACTGATCGCAGCGCGGCTAGCGACTCCCGTCGCTGAGCGTGAGCGGGTCGCGGCTGAAATCGGAAGCGCGCTGGATGCGATGATCGATTTTGACGCCGGCCCGGTGATCGCGCTCTATTGGCCGTTCAAAGGCGAGCTTGATCTTCGCGGCTGGATGCAGGCCGCCATTGAGAGCGGCGCGCGCATTGCGCTGCCGATTGTCGTAGCGAAGGCGCAGCCGCTGATTTTTCGGGAATGGACGCCGGAGAGCAAGCTGGCGCGCGGCGTCTGGAATATTCCGGTTCCCGCCGATGGCGCGGAGCTTGCCCCCGATATCGTCATCTCGCCGGTTGTCGGGTTCGATCCGGGCTGCTTTCGGCTGGGCTATGGCGGCGGCTTCTATGACCGGACGCTGGCCGCGGCTGCGGTCCGGCCGAAGGTGATCGGCGTCGGCCTGGCTTCGGCGGCGCTGCCGACGATCTTCCCGTTGCCGCATGATGTGCCGATGGATCTGATCCTTACCGGCGCGGGCGAGGTTTTGACGCGAAAGAAGTGAGCGCGGCGCCTTTGCGGATCATCCCCGCGAAGGCGCCGCCAGGCGGGCAGGGGCGCCCGCGCCTATCTGTCGAGCGCCCGCGCGAGACGGATCAGGTCCAGAAACTCCGACCTGTAGCCGAACGGGTCTTCGCCGCGCGCGCCTGACGCCAGCGCCAGCGCCGCGTCATAAGACCAGCCGCCCAGATGCGCGCCGCCCGTCAGTATCTGGCCGAACCCCGCCACTGCGGCGGCGAAGTTCGCTTCGCGCCCGGGGGTTTCAGCGGTCGCGCCGATCACGGTTTCCATCAGCCGGCTCTCGCCGCCCTCGGGGGCTTTCCAGCGCAGCCGCAGGAAAGCCAGTTCCCCCGCCGGCGCTTTTGCCGCCGCCGCCGGCGCGGCGGGCTGATAGCGAAGCGGGTCAACGCGCGACGGCCCGCCCGCCGGCGTGATCTCATAGATCGCGGTGACGCGATGGCCGGCGCCGATCTCACCGGCGTCGACACGGTCATTGCCGAAATCCTCACGCGCCAGCGCCCGGCTTTCATAGCCGATCAGCCGGTAATCCTCGACCAGAGCGGGGTTGAACTCGATCTGGATTTTCACATCCCTGGCGATCGGTTCGAGCGTCGAAAGCTCTTCGACGAGCGACTTTTGCGCCTCCGCGAGGCTGTCGATATAGGCGGCCTGCCCATCGCCCGCCTCGGCCAGCGTCTGCATCAGCGCGTCGTTGAGGTTGCCGCGCCCGAACCCCAGCACCGAGAGAAGAACGCCGCTTTCCCGCTTCTTTGCGATCAGCGCTTTCATTTCCGCTTCCGAGCCCGCGCCGATGTTGAAATCGCCATCGGTGGCGAGGATCACCCGGTTCAGTTTTTCGGGATCGAACCGATCCTCGGCCAACCGGTAGGCGGTTTCGATCCCTGCGGCGCCGGCGGTGCCGCCCCCGGCCTGCAGCCGATCCAGCGCGTCCAGAAGGGCGCCGCGTTCCGCCGCGCGCGTGGGCGGCAACGTCACTTCGGATGATCCGGCATAGGTGACGATGGCGATGCTGTCCTCGCGGTCGAGCGCATCGATCAGCAACCGAAGCGAGGTGACAAGAAGCGGCAGCTTGTCCGGCTCCCCCATCGAGCCGGAGGTGTCGATCAGGAAGGTGAGGTTGGCGCGCTTGCGCTCCGCCGGCGCGTAACCCCGCAGGCCGACATGTAAAAGCTGGCGCCCTTCGGCCCAGGGCGCGTCCATGAGCGTCGTCGTCACCGCGAAGGGCGCCCCGGCGCTCGCGGGGGCGGCGTAGTCATAGGGGAAATAGTTGATCAACTCCTCGACGCGGATCGAGGCGGGATCGGGCATATGCCCCTCGCGAAGACTGCGCCGCATCCATGCGTAGGAGGCGCTGTCGACATCGATGGAGAAGGTCGAGACCGGGGTCTCAGCCACGCGCTTCACCGGGTTGGGGTCATGCGCCGCAAAACGGTCTCCGCGCGTCGCTTCGCCGGAGAAACCGGGCGCGGCGAGCTCTCTTTCGACGATCGGCCGGGGCGCCGAATCGGCTCTGCTCGCCATGTCGGAGGGAGAGGCCGCGCGGAGTCGCGCCGCGCCGGCGGCGGAAGGCGGCGGCGCAGCGGCGATATCGGCCTCCGCCATCGCCTCCGCCTTTTCCGTGGGCGCATCGGCTGCGCTTGTCCGCGCCGGCTCCTGTCGCTCAAAGGCCGGTTCCGGCGGAGCCGCGCGCCACGTCACGACCAGCGCGAGCGACATCGCCGCGAGGGATGCGCCGCCAAGCAGGACAGGCCGGCGCGGGCCGAAGGATTTAAGCATCGTCATCAGTTTGCTCCCGTAAGATGGCTTGCGAGAGATCTGACGCGCTGGTGCGCCGGTTTCTTGGCGGGCGGCGTCGAATTCTTCGTCAAAGGCCCGCATCGCCGCGTCCATGGCGCGGGATTTCGCTTCCGGCGACGGCGCGGCGCGCATGGCGGCGCTGAGTTTTTCGATTTCGTGGCTCATAGCTCCTCCGCCTCCGCCATCGCGGCGAGCGTCTTCTTCACCTCGGACATGCGCCAGGCGATGGTGCCCGGCGCGACGCCGAGGATCTCCGCCGCGCCGGACTGGGTCATGTCTTCGCCGAGCAAAAGCGCAGCGGTTTCGGCGAGGTCCGGCTTCAGCGCCGCCAAAGCCCGCAGCAGCCACTCCGCTCGCGTCTCTCCCGCCCCGTCCGGCGCATGGAGCGCGGCCTCGGCGGCGTAGCCGCTCATCGCCCTGGTCCGCGCCGCCTCACGCCTTGCGGCGTCGCGTGCGGCGTTGATCGTGAGGCGGTGCAGCCATGTGGTGAACCGCGCCTCGCCCCGGAAGCCACGCAGCGCGCGCGGCAGCCTGAGCGCGATATCCTGCGCGATATCCTCCGCTCGTTCTTTCGACCCGCTCAACCGCCAGCCAAACCGGAAGATGCGGTCGTAATGGCGGTCGATCAGAACGGCGAAAGCCGCACGGTCGCCCTGACCGGCTGCAATCGCCAATTCCTCATCATCGGTTTCCATTCGCATCTCGACTTGTATGACGCGCCAGTCTGGCGGTTTCTTGGCGAGGGGTGCGATATTTTCACCTTGGTCCCGGCTCTGGTTGAGGATAAGGCGCGGAAACGCTATATTCGTTCCATCTGGCGCTGAATGAAAAGCGTGATCTTAGGAGGATTTCGTTCTGTATGAACGGATTGAAGCGGGCTCCATGACGGGCTCGAATGTTATGCCGCCCAAGGGCGGCGACATGGGGGGCGAGGCCAGCGATGCGCTGCTCGCCCATATTCTTGAGCGACTGGATGAGGACAAGGCTGAGGATATCGTCTCCATCGACCTTCGCGGCAAGACCGCGATGGCCGACCATATGGTGATCGCGTCCGGGCGTTCGACGCGTCAGGTCTCTGCGCTGACCGACCGGCTTGTCGAATCGATCAAGCAGGAGCTTGGGCGCTCCGCCCGGATCGAAGGCAAGGGCGCCGGCGATTGGGTGCTCGTCGATGTGGGCGACGTGATCGTCCATATCTTCCGCCCCGAAGTGCGGGAATTCTATCAGCTGGAGAAGATGTGGCAGCCGCAGCCGGAAGCCGCCCGGACCCCGGCCGGCATGGTCTGAAAGCCGCCCGTGCGCGTCGCCGTACTGGCCATCGGCCGCCAGAAAGGCGGGCCGGAGGCCGCGTTGACCGCCGGCTGGCTGGCGAGGTTCGATGCGGCCGGGCGCGCGCTCGGGCTCGGCCCCGCCAGCTTGCGCGAAATCGAGGATAAAAAGCGCGCCGGTGAAAGCCGGCTTCTGCTTGATGCGCTTCCCGACGGCGCCTTCGCGGTGGCGCTGGATGAGCGCGGCGAAGCGATCTCAAGCCGGGATTTCGCGGCGTTGCTGGCCGCGAAACGCGACGAGGGGCGGCGGGACTTCGCTTTCATGATTGGCGGCGCGGACGGCCATTCGGACGCCTTGCGCGGGCGGGCCGACCGGCTTCTCGGTTTTGGGCCGATGGTCTGGCCACATATGCTGGCGCGCGCGATGCTGTCGGAGCAACTCTATCGCGCCGCTTCCATCCTTTCCGGCGCGCCCTACCATCGGGATTGAAGCGGGACGCCTGCCGCCTTAAACCCTGCATCGCAGTGAGAAAGATCCGTTTTGTGACCCACGCATCCCACCCCGCCGTCTCGCCCGCCGTCTCGCCCGTCGTGCTTTGCATTCTCGACGGCTGGGGCTGGCGCGAGGCGCGAGAGGGGAACGCGCCCGCGCTGGCCGATACGCCGAATTACGATGCGTTGGCGGCGTCGCAACGCGCGGCGATGCTGGCCTGCTCCGGCCCCGATGTTGGCCTCCCCCCCGGCCAGATGGGCAATTCCGAGGTCGGGCACATGACCATCGGCGCGGGGCGCATCGTGTGGATGGATCTGCCAAGAATCGACGCGGCGATCGAGGATGGATCATTCCGCGCCAATCGGCCGCTTCTGGATTTCGCAGCGGCGCTGAAGGCCAGCGGCGGCGCGGCGCATCTGATGGGGTTGATGAGCCCGGGCGGCGTCCACGCCCACCAGCGCCATATCGCCGAAGCCGCCAAGGCGCTGCATGCGCTTGATGTCCCCGTCCTCCTGCATCTCTTCACCGATGGCCGCGACACGCCGCCGAAAGCCGCGTCAGTATATCTGAAGAGATTCCTCGCCGATCTCGGCGACGCGGGCCGGGTGGCCACTGTCGCCGGCCGGTTCTACGCGATGGACCGCGACAGGCGTTGGGAGCGGGTCGCGGCGGCTTGGGGCGCGATCGTCAAGGGGGAAGGCGAGCGGGCGCCGGACGCCGCCGCCGCCATAGAGGCGGCGTATGAGGGCGGGGAGAGCGACGAATTCATAACCCCGACGATCATCGGCGACTACGCGGGCGCGAAGGATGGCGACGGCGTTCTTTTCCTCAATTTCCGGGCGGATCGCGCACGAGAGCTACTTGCGGCGCTGGGCGATCCGGAATTCGATGGCTTCGATGTGAGCGGACGCCCGGATTTCGCGGCGATGGCGGGCATGGTCGATTATTCCGACAGCCACAAGACTTACATGACCACGCTCTTTCCCGCCGATGCGCTGGTGAACACGCTTGGCGCCTGGGTCGCGGCGGCCGGCAAGACCCAGCTTCGCCTCGCCGAGACGGAGAAATACCCGCATGTCACGTTCTTCCTGAACGGCGGCGAAGAAGCCCCGAACGCAGGCGAGGATCGCGTGATGGCGCCGAGCCCGAAAGTGCGCACCTATGACCTCGCGCCGGAAATGGCGGCGGCGGAGGTGACGGCGGCGCTGGTTGAAGGCATTGGGGGCGGGAAGCACGATCTGATCGTGGTGAACTACGCCAATCCCGACATGGTCGGTCATG
>JBBDTD010000082.1:0-8905 GCA_040904645.1 Paracoccaceae bacterium | reverse complement strand
ACAAGCTCGCGGGCCCTCAGATACTCGTGAACGTCGTCCCGAAGCGCGGAGGGAGCGCGATACGCCACCCCCTCGCAGAACGCGCCCGGCTCCTCATCCAGCGCCAGCACGAGGCCGGGGAAATCCGGCGTGCCGCGATAGGTGATCGAATCCAGGCAAAACCGCCTGACATAGCCAGGCAGCCGCGCGCGAACGCGCTCCGCATGTTCGAAACCCGGCTTCCACATCAGCGAGCCATATGCAAAGACCCATAGATCGCGTGCGTTCCCGTCCATGTCGGGGTTCTAGCGCGCCGACGCCGGGGCCGCCAGTCGGAGGATGCACATGCTGAAGTTCAAACTTCTGGCGGGACTGATCGTCACGGTGATCGTCGGGGCCGCGGTCTGGTGGCTGCTCGCCGCCCGCACGCAGGAGGCGGCGCTGGAGACCTGGCTTCAGCAGCGCCGCGACGCCGGCTGGCAGGCGGAGGCGGAGGTCTCGATCCTCGGGTTTCCGAATCGGCTCGATGTGACGCTGACCGATCCGGCGCTGGCTGACCCCGTATCCGGCTGGGCGTGGTCGGCGCCCTGGCTGGAAATCGCGCAGGTCATTTACGACCCCACATTTTTCGTCGCCACCTGGCCGGCGGAGCAAAGGCTGGCCGCGCCCGGCGCGCGGGCGATCCTGCGCACGGAGAAGATGGAGGCGAGCCTGAAGACGGGGACGCGTGCGAACCTGCCGCTCCGCCGCGTTTCATTCGACATCCTGAACGCCGCGCTCGTCGCCGATGCAGGCTGGACCGCCGGGGCGGACCGTATCGGCGCCCATATTCGCGAAGCGCCCGACGCCGGCCCTGAGAACACCTATGAATTTCGCGGAGATATTCTGAGGCTGCGGCTGCCGGACTTCATCCGCGCGCAGCTTGACCCGGCGGGCGCGCTGCCCCCCGCCATCGAGACCGCCACGTTCGAGGGCCGCGCCGCATTCGACCAGCCGCTCGACCGCTTGGCGTTCGAGGGACCGAAGCCCGGCATGACTGCGCTTTCCCTGTCGGAGGCGACAGCGGAATGGGGCGCGCTGCGGCTCGTCGTTTCCGGCTCGATGAAGGCCGACGAAAAGGGCTACGCCGAAGGGAAATTCGACATCGAGGCCGACAACTGGCGCGACATGCTCGACGCCGCCGTCGCCGCGGGGGCCATGCCCTCGGCCTTCGCGGAGACGCTCAAGACCGGGCTCGGCTTCGTCGCGCGGCTTTCCGGCGATGGTGAGCGGCTCGATGTCGGGCTGGTCTTCGCCGACGGCCTGGCGCGGATCGGCCCGATCCCTGTCGGCCGGGCGCCGCGACTGCTCCAGCCCTAGCGGCAGTAGGCGCCGCTCCGGTGTTTCGCCGTGTCGAAGTGGAAATGATCGCGGTGATGGCGATCTGAGTTAGGGCCGAGCACGGTGCCGAAGGGGCCGCAGGCCGCCTTCCAGACGCTGTGCATGTATTTCTGCACGCCGGCGCCCGCCTTCCAGCCGCTCTCCACATCCAGCACGCGGCCATCCGACAGAATGAATTCGGAGAGGTCGACCGCATTACCCTTCGCGTGCTCCGAAAGCCGCGCGCCGGACCGCCCGTTCCGGCCGCGACAGACATAGGAGGCCGCCGGCCGCATCGAAATCAGCCTTGCCCTGAGGATGCTCACCGCGGCGGGCTTCGCCGCCGTCTCCATCCAGTCGGCGAGGGCGCTGGCGGCGGCGCAGTTCAGCTCGACCTTGCCGGCCATCGCCACGCCGGCGACGGAGATGAGGCTCACCGGCTCCGCCACCCCGCAGCCGTCGCGCGGGTTCTGGATCGCTGGAATTTTCACGCCGATAAGCCGCGGATCGCCGCAGACCGGCCCGACGGGGCCCGAATTGGCCGGTTGCACGCGCTGAAACCCCGAGATCACCTTCGGCGCGACGCCGCGCGGGCTTGGCGCAGGGGCCACGAGCGGCGCGGCGGGCGCTCGCGAGGGGGTCTCTATCTCGGGTCCGGAAGTGTCGCACGCCGCAAGCGCCATCAGACAAACCAGCGCGAACCAGCGCTTCATTTCACGTCCCCCCCGGTTCCGGCCGCGTCGCCTTGGACGGGTTGCGGCCGAAATCGGGGGCGGACGTGTCCTGCCCCGCGTCGATGATCCCGCGCCGGATCGCGCGGGTGCGGGTGAAATAATCGAAAAGCAGCTCGCCATTTCCGGTGCGGATCGCCCGCTGGAGCGCAAAAAGCTCCTCCGTGAATCGGCCGAGAATCTCCAGCGTCGCTTCCTTGTTGTTCAGGAAGACGTCGCGCCACATCGTCGGGTCGGAGGCGGCGATGCGCGTGAAATCCCGGAACCCGGCGGCGGAATATTTGATGACCTCGGATTTCGTCACCCGGCGCATGTCGTCCGCGACGCCGACCATCGTATAGGCGATCAGATGCGGCGCATGCGAAGTGACTGCGAGGACGAGATCGTGCCGCTCAGGCGCCATCTCCTCCACATTCGCGCCGAGCGCGGTCCAGAACCGCGCCAGGCGGTCCTTCGCCGCCGCATCACCTTCGGGCAGCGGCGTCAGCAGGCAATACCGATTGTCGAAAAGCTCCGCGAAGCCGGATTCCGGCCCGCTATGCTCTGTGCCCGCCAGGGGATGCGCCGGCACGACATGGACATGATCCGGCAATCCCGCGAGCGCTTCGAAAACCGCGCCCTTGACCGAACCGACATCGGAAACGACCGCGCCCGTCTCCAGATGCGGCGCGATCTCCGCCGCGACAGCCGCCATCGCGCCGACAGGCACGCAGAGGATCACCAGATCAGCGCCCGCGACCGCCTCGGCCGCGCTTTCAGTGATATCGTCGCAGAGCCCGATCCGCCGCGCTGTCGCGCGCGTCGCGTCCGTGCGCGCGTGTCCGACCACCCGCCCCGCCGCGCCCGCCCGGCGGGAGGCGAGCGCGATCGAACCGCCGATCAGGCCGAGCCCGATCAGCGCCACGCGCTCGAATATCACGCTCACGTCAGGCCCCGGAATTCGCGAATGGCGGCCGCCACGGCGTCGCAGGCGGCCTCGTCCCCGATGGTGATCCGCAGATGGCCCGCCAGCCCGTAGGCGTCTACCCGCCGCGCGATGATGCCCCGCGACTTCAGGAACGCGTCGGCCGCAGCCGCGCCCGTCTCACCCTCTCCGAACGCCGCAAGGACGAAGTTTCCATGCGACGGCGTGGTTGACACACCCGACGCGGCGAGATCGGCGACAAGACGGGCGCGAAGCCGCAGCGTCTCCGCCCGAATGCGCGCGGTGTACTCGACATCCCGCATCGCCGCCGCCGCCGCCGCCTGCGCCGCGGCGTTCAGATTGTAGGGGCCGCGCACGCGGTTGATCACCGCCACGACGTCCGCCGACGCGTAGATCCAGCCGACGCGAAGCGCCGCGAGGCCATAAATCTTCGAGAATGTCCGCGACATCACCACGTTCGGCCGTCGCTCCACCAGGCTGGCGCCGCCGTCATAATCGTCTGCGTCGACATATTCGGCATAGGCGGCGTCGAGTATCAGCAGCGCATGTTCAGGTATCCCGGCCGCGAGCCGCTCGACCTCTTGCGAGTTCAGCCTCGTGCCAGTCGGATTGTTCGGGTTGGCGAGATATACCAGCCGCGTCCTTTCGGTGCAGGCTGCGAGCAGCGCGTCGACATCCGAAGTCAGGTTGGTCTCAGGCGCCGCCACCGGCGTCGCGCCGTTCATCAGCGCGTAGGACGGGTAAAGCAGAAAGCCGTGCCGCGAATGGAGCACTTCGTCGCCGTCGCGGGCGTAGGCGAAGGCGAGAAGCTGCAACAACTCGTCCGAGCCGTTGCCGCAGACGATCCGCGCGCGGTCGAGCCCGTGAATCTCCGCGATGGCGCTCCGCAGATCGCTGCTGTCGGCGTCAGGATAGAGCGCGAGGCGCTCGCCTGCGGCGCGCATCGCCTCGATGGCGCGCGGGCTCGGCCCCCAGGGGTTTTCGTTGGCGGAAAGCTTGATGATTTTCGCCGCGCCGTCGAGATGGCTGCCGCCAACCTGATAGGGCGCGATCTCCATCACGCCCGGACGGGGCGCGACGCGGGATTCCCCACAGGATTCCGTGATGGTCATGGTCAATCTCCCTCGGCTCGCGCCGAGGGTTTAACCGCTCCCGTCCTCAGCTTCCAGAGCGGAACGCGGCGCCCGAAACGCCGCCGCTTTCGGCGCCGGCTTCAGCGCGGGCCGGCCCAGCCCGCCCAGAACCTCAAGCCGGGTCTTGGTGGTGACGGCGGCGCCGGAGCGCGGCGCCGCGTAGGCGGTCTTGACCACTTCGACGAGGATGACGCCGGCGAAACGCCGCGCGTCCAGCCGCCGGCCCGTCGCCTCCGCCATCCGCGCCAGTCTGAGCCAGAAACGCCGCTGCGAGGGCGGGACGTAAAGCGCGGCGGAATTCTGGATCGGCTCCAGCTGATGCTCGCGCAGGCGCTGCTCCAGTTGGCCGACGGAATAGGGCCGGCCATGACCGAAGGGCGTCGTCTCTCTTCTGGCCCAGAGACCGGCGCGGTTCGGCGCGATGATCAGCGCCCGCCCGCCCGGCGCCAGCACCCTGTGCGCTTCCGCCAGTACCGAGCCGGGGCGCTCCGAATTTTCCAGCGCGTGGACAATCAGCAGCCGGTCGACAAACCCCGTCGCCAGCGGCCAGCGCCGCTCATCCGCGAGGACGGAGATATTCGCGCCTTCCACCGGCCAGTGAAACGCGCCCATCTGCGAGGGCATCAGCGCCACCACGCGCTGCGCGCTCGCCTGAAAAGGCCGCAGGAACGGCTGGCCGAAGCCGAATGCGGCGATATTGCCGCCCTTCACGTCCGGCCAATGCGCGGCGACCGCACCGCGGATCGCCGCTTGCGCCATCCGGCCGAGCGTCGTGCGGTAATAGAACCGCCTCAGCTCGATCACGTCGAGATGCATCGCTCAGCCGCCTCCGCTAGTCTTGAGACGAATCTAGTCAATTGAGAAAGAAATGCCATGACCCTTGAGACGATCGTGATTCCCTGCCTCGATGACAACTACGGCTACATCCTGCGCGATGGCGCAACGGGCGCAGTGGCCTGCGTCGACGCGCCCGAATCCGCGCCGCTGATCGAAGCGCTGGAGGCGCGGGGCTGGGGGTTGGATCTGATCCTGATCACCCATCACCACGGCGACCATATCGACGGGGTGGAGCCGCTCCGCGCCCGCTACGGCGCGAAGGTCCTTGGCGCCGCCGCCGACGCCAGGCGGCTGCCGCCGCTAGACCGGGCGTTGAGTGAAGGCGACGAGCTGGCGCTGGGCGAAAGCAAGGCGCGGGTGCTCGACGTGTCGGGGCACACCGTCGGCCAAATCGCCTATATTTTCGACGGCGCCGCCTTCACCGCCGACAGCCTGATGGCGCTCGGCTGCGGACGGATCTTTGAAGGCACGCATCTGATGACATGGGAAAGCCTCTCCAAGCTCGCCGCCCTGCCGCCTGAGACGCAGATATATTCCGGCCATAACTACGGCGCCGCGAACGGCCGGTTCGCGTTGTCGATCGAGCCGGACAACGCGACGCTGAAGGACCGGATCCGCCGAATCGCCGAGGCGGACAAAGCCGGAGCGCCAATCTGCACGGCGAGCCTGGCGGAGGAACTGGCGACAAACCCGTTTCTTCGGGCGGTGGAGCCATCGGTGAAGGCCGCCATCGGCCTGTCGGGCGCGGACGACGCCGCGGTCTTCGCGGAAATCAGGCGGCGAAAAGACCGGTTCTGACCGGCGGTCGGGCCCGGTCGCGCCGGGCCCGCCTACGGCTCAGTCGATAAGACGCAGCTTGGCGTCGAAAACCCGCATGACCTGCGTGAGATCGGCGCCGCGCTTCAGCACGCGCCCGTCCTGCGCGACTACCGAATAGGCGCCCTGACGCTGCGCGCGTCGGGGGTCTTTCTCGATCCGGTAAAGCGGATGTTCCGTCGCGCGCCGGAACACGGAAAAGACCGCCCTGTCGGGGAGGAAGTCGATGCCGTAATCGCGCCATTCTCCGGCCGCGACCATGCGCCCATAAGTGTTGAGGATGACCGAAAGCTCGGTTCTGTGGAAAGCGACCCGCTCCGGCTGAACGCCGCCGCCGGACCCGCCTCTATCGTCGCCGCGCCCGAAGGCGTTGGTGGAAATCACATTCATGCCTGAATCTGACCCGCCGGGGCCTGAATTGGCAAGCCTTTCTTGCAGCTCGCGGATCGAAAGAAATCACGAATACGCCGCATTGCGGACGCGGCCCCGCCCTGATCGGCGACGAATTATGTTACTCGGCAAGCAATTGCTGACCCGGCGTCGCGTCATTCAGCCCCCACCCCGAACCGCGGCGCCGGGAACCTCACCCTCCCCCCTTCCCTCCTTCGCGCCGGCGCGCTACTCCTTCGCCCCTGCACGAAGGAGATCACGATGCGCGACTTTCATCTTCCCGGCCGGTCCGGCGTATTCTCACGCAATGGCATGTGCGCCACGTCGAGCCCGTTGGCCGCGCACGCCGCGGTCCGCATCATGGAAGAGGGCGGCAACGCCATGGACGCGGCGATCACCGCCGCCGTGCTTCTCGGTCTGACCGAGCCGTCCTCCACCGGAATCGGCGGCGACATGTTCGCGCTGATCCGCCCGGCGGGGGAGGAGCGCATCGTCGGCTTCAACGCCTCAGGGCGCGCGCCGAAGGCCTTGTCGGCCGCGCGCCTGCGCGAGCAGGGCATGAAGGAGATCCCGCTCGACAGCCCCCATTCCATCACCGTGCCCGGCGCGGTCGACGGCTTTTGCAAGCTGGCCGAGGATTGGGGCGCGAAGGGTATCGCCGCCTGCCTCGCTCCCTCGATCCGCTACGCGGAGGAAGGCGTGCCCGTCGGGCCGCGCACCAGTTTCGACTGGCGCAATTCCGGCGGCCGGCTGAAAGGCGACGCCGCGAAATATTACCTCGACGGCGGCGAGCCCTATGAGGCCGGCTCGGTGTTTCATGCGCCAGGGCAGGCCGAAGTCCTGCGCCGCGTCGCCGAGCAGGGCCGCGCCGGCTTTTACGAGGGCGAGGTGATGGAGGACATGGTGGACAGCCTCCGCGCGCTCGGCGGCCTGCACGAAGCCAGTGATTTCGCGGACACCGCCGCCGATTATGTGGAGCCGGTCTCCACCACCTATCGCGACCTGGAGCTGGTGGAGCTGCCGCCGAACGGTCAGGGCGTCACCGCGCTGCTGATCGCCAATATCCTTTCGCATTTCGACATCGCGTCGATGGACCCATTCGGCGCGGAGCGCGCGCATCTGGAAGCGGAGGCGACCAAGCTGGGCTATGACGCGCGCGACCGCTTCGTCGCGGACCCGGCCACCGCGCTGACGGCGCGCATGCTCTCCGACGATGTGGCGGCCCAGCTGGCCGCGCTGATCGATCCGGACCGCGCCGCGCCGACCCCGCCGCCAGGCGCCGGCGCCGTTCACAAGGACACGGTCTACCTGACCACCGCCGACAAGGACGGCATGGTGGTCTCGATGATCTATTCGATCTTTCACCCGTTTGGCTCCGGCCTCGCTTCCGCGAAATTCGGGATCAATTTCCAGAACCGCGGCGCCGGTTTCGTTTTGACCGCGGGGCGCCCGAACGAGCTGGTCGGCGGGCGCAGGCCGCTCCACACGATCATCCCCGCGATGATCCGCAAGGGTGGCAAGCTGTTGGCCAGCTATGGCGTCATGGGCGGCCAGTATCAGGCGACCGGCCATGTGCGGGTGCTCTCGAACATCGCCGATTTCGGCATGAGCCCGCAGGAGGCGCTCGACGCGCCGCGCTGCTTCTCCGACCCGCAGGACGGCAAGCTGCATATCGAGCGCGGCTATTTCCCCGATGTCCGCGCGGCGCTGGAAGCCAAGGGCCACAAGCTCCACACCCCGGAAACGCCGATCGGCGGCGCGCAGATGATCCGCCTGAACGACAACGGCGTCTATGAAGGCGCGTCCGACCCCCGCAAGGACGGCGCCGCGATCGGCTACTGATTTCAGCGGATTCCGTTGGCGACCTGCGTCTCGCGCAGGAAGGCGACGATCGCTTCGAGACTGTCCGGCGCGACCTGCGGTTGCGCCGGCATGTCGCCAAAGCGCCAATGATGCGCCGCGACCCCGCCCCTGACGGCGCGGCGCATCGCCTCGTCGTCGTGATGGCCCGGCTCGTAAAGCTTGTGGATCAGCGGCGGGCCACCCTCCCCGCCGAAAGCGTCGCGCCCGTGGCAGGCGGCGCATTCTTCGTTGAAAGCGATGCGCCCGGCTTCGCCCGCCGCGCTCAAGCGCGGCACGGAGAGCGCATTCTCATAGGCCAGCTCGGCGCCATGCTGATCATTGCTGGAACTCCAGAACAGCCAGGCGCCATAAAGCAGCCCCGCCGCCAGAATGAAAAACGCCCCGCGCCCCATCGTATCCCTCGCCTGACCGTAACGTAGCTGGCCCCCCGGGCCGTAGCCTTACCGGGCGTTGCAGCGTCACGTTATCCGGAATGATCGAAAAGCGCTTCAGTCAACGCGCATTTCTGACCATAATTTAACGTGAACCAGCAATAGGGAGAGCCGGGATGCAGATCGGAGAGGCCGCCGCCATCGCGGAACTGCCGGTGAAAACCGTAAGATACTATGCGGATATCGGTCTCGTCACGCCCGATCGGTCATCAAACGGCTACCGCGAATATTCGCGCGCTGACGCGCGGCGCCTCGGCTTTATCGGCCGCGCCCGCGCATTCGGATTCTCGGTCGGGGAATGCCGCCGCCTGCTTTCCCTCTACGAGGACAACGCCCGCGCCAGCCGCGACGTGAAGGCGATGGCGACGGAGCATCTGGCCCGGCTCGATGCCGAACTGGTGCGCCTGCGGACCCTCCGGGACGAGTTGGGGGGGGGGGGGG
>JBBDTD010000081.1:0-8913 GCA_040904645.1 Paracoccaceae bacterium | reverse complement strand
GACGGTGGCGAGGTTGGTGTTCTGCTGGATCGCGATCTCTTCAAACGCGTTCTTGATGCCCCAGACGGTGCCGAAAAGCCCGACAAAGGGCGAAATCGAACCGACGGTGGCGAGAAAGCCGAGCCGTGAGGCGGTCGCTTCCTCTTCCCGCGCCACGGCGACGGAAAGCGCGCGGTCGATCCGCTGCTGCGTGCCGGGCGCGACGCCGCCGGCGGATCCGAAGGATTTCCGCCATTCCGTCATGCCTGCGACAAAGATCCGCTCCAGCGCCGACCGCGGCTGCCCGCCGAGGCGCTCGAACAACTGATCCAGCGGTTGGCCGGACCAGAAAGCGTCCTCGAACATGCCCGTTTCCCGGCGCGCGCGCCGGAAGGTGATGAACTTGTCGATGATGATCGACCAGGACCAGAACGACGCCAGAACAAGAATAATCATCACCAGCTGTACGATCAGTGTCGCACGCCAGAACAGCGCAGCCAGCGAAAAATCAACACTCGCCGCCGCCGCGCCGGCGACCGCAATCGCTTCCGTCTCCATATGCTCGCCTCGCTCTCGCCATCTCATGTGGCGTGTTAACGCAGACCGGCCGCAGACTACGGCCTGATCCGCCAATAACATGAGGTTTCCCGGCGGTTTCGTCAATGTGGCGGATCCGCTCTGAAACGGATCGTCAGAACTCCGCGAGCGGAGCGAAGATCAGTCTCCCGGCCGGTCGGCGCCAAGCGGCGCGGGCGTCCGCAGAAACAACGCGGCGAGCAGCGCCGCGGCGAGCGGATAGAGCGCAGCGTAGCGTAGCGGCGCGTCGAATCCGCCCGCCGCTTCCGCCGCGAAACCGATCAACGGCGGCCCGATCGAGGCGCCGACGACGATCACGGTTTGCGCCGCCCCCTGCACCGCGCCGATATGCTTGCGCCCGAAATAGCGCGGAAAGATATATCCGAAAAGCGTCATCGAGAACGCATTGTTGAGCCCGAAGATCGCCGCGAAAACCGCCGCGGCGGCGAAGCTCTCCACCAGCGTCGCGGCGAAAAGCGCGGCGGACTGAACGCAGAGCGCGAGGGCGAATGCGAAACGGGTGCGAAGAGTGTCCATCAGGTGACCGACCAGCGGCATGGTCAGCACCATCACCGCCGCCGCGATTGGAAAGACCAGCGCCGCGTCCGCCGCGGCGAGGCCGCGGGCGGTGAATATCGTAACCTGATAGAAGTGAAGGACCGTCACCAGCATGGAGATCGAGAACATGCCGAAAAGGACGATGTAGAAGGTCGGCGTGCGCACCGCCTCGCCAAGCGTCAACCCCACGCCGGCGCCGACCGGCCTGGGCCCGAGTTGCGGCCCGCCGGCCGTCGCCGCGCCGCCGTCGGGCTCCAGCCCGAGAGGTTCGGGTTTGTCATGCACCAGGAGCCAATAGACCGGCAGGATCAGCGCCCAGGTGAGCCCGCCAAGGATCACCCAGGCCCAGCGCCAGCCGAAGGCTTCGATCAGCGCCTGGCCGAGCGGCGGATGTATGGCGATCGAGGCGGCGAAACCAAGCGCCATCAGGCTCATCGCGAATCCGCGCTTCCGGTCGAACCACTGGCTGACAAGGTTGGAGCAGTTCAGCATCAGTGAGCCCTGCCCCAGAAAGCGCAGCATCGCAAAGCCGAGGCCGATCATCACCAGATTCGCCGCCGCGCCGAAAAAGAGGCAGGCGAAACCGAGAAGAACGCCGATCAGCAGCGTCATTCGCCGCGGCCCGTGCCTGTCCGTCAGCCGGCCCATCAGCGGCAGGCCAAAGGCGGCGACGAGGGACGCCGCGGCGTAGGCTGTCGCCAGTTCGGCCGGAGTGACGCCGAGATCGGCCGAGATCGGCGCGATGAAGACGGAGAAAGTGTGGGACTGGCCGGGGCCGGAAGCGAAGAGCCCGAGCGCCGCCGCGCCGAGAATCCACCACCCGTAAAAGCCCCGCGCCGAAAGCGCGTCGAACGTTGCGCACCTCATGTCGTCGTCCCTCGCATTTCGGCGAGCGCCGCGCGGGTCTTCGCCGGCAGGCGGGCGGGCCGCCCCTCTATCGTCATGCAGGCGAATGTGACACGCGAGCGAAAGAGCGGCGTCGCCCCCCGGAAGACCCGCTGCGCCAGTATCGCGGAGGCGCCGCGCGCCGCCTCCGTCTCGGTCTCGATGCGGATCACATCATCGTAGCGGGCGGGGGAGAGGTAATCCGCCTCCAGCCGCGTCACGACGAAGACGAGGCCAGCATCGCGCATCGCCCGCTGATCCACCCCGGCGTCGCGCAGCGCATCCGAGCGGGCGCGCTCTATGTATTTGAGGTAGTTTGCATAATATACGACGCCGGCCATGTCGGTGTCTTCGTAATAGACCCGAAATGACGCTTCATGCGCCATCGTCATACACCATCATGTTGATCCATGACGCCGAGCCGCGCCGCGAGCCGCAGCGCCAGAGCCGGGTCCTTGGAGCCGGCCGGAATCGCCGGATCATAAGCGGCGCGCAACAGCCGCGCGTGCCAGGGGGAAAGCGCGGCCCGCGCCTCCCCATCTTCGTCGAGACGCGTCATCACCACCGGCCGGTCGGCGGCCACCCCGGCTTCGTCATAGACCAGCATGCCCAGCGCGGCTTCGGTCATCGCAATGTAGTCCACCGGCGCGGCGCGCATCTGATCATCATAGCGCAAAAGCGTGATCGCCGCGCGGATCGCGCCCTGATCGTCGAAGGCGAATACCCGGTAGCGATTGGCGGAAGCCGCCTGAAGCCGCTCGATCAACGCCGGAAGATCGGGCAGGAACCCCGGCAGGTTCGGCGCGCGGGAGGCGTGCGCCCAATCCTGCATGACATAGATGAGGAAATTCGCCCCCATCTCCTGGTCGATATCCTCCATCTGGACGCCCGCGACGTTGGCGACCAGCTTGATCGCTTCGCCGAAAAGCCGCCCGCCTGGCTCGTCCAGGCCGATCACCGCCGGGGCGATGGCGCAACCCCAGCGTGCGAACTTGAACGTCTCGCGCCCCTCGTCGCCGAAGAGGCGGCGAATGCGGGCGGCGGTTTCATTGGTCTCGTCGGCGGTCATCAGCGCTCCGGTACAGGTGAACCGACACAATCGCGAAATTCACCGACACCGCAAGAACCGAGAGGACCGCGCGGGGCGAGGCTGGGATACGCGCGGCCATTCATCCGGCCGGATCGTGGAAAATGCGCCGACGGCGGGACGCGCGCGCGCGAAGCTGCGATCACCGGCGGCGGCGCCACGCCAGCGCATCGCTATCGCGCTCATCTGGCGCCTTCCATACCGCCGGGGCCGGCTCCCCGAAATCGGCGGGTTTGCGCGGCTCGGCCATCAGCCATCCTCGAAAAGATCGCTCACGCCCGGCGCGCGGGGCGCGGTGAGGCCGAGATGGCTCCACCCCTTCTGCGCAAGCATTCGCCCGCGCGGGGTGCGCTGGATCAGGCCCTGCTGCAGGAGGAATGGCTCGATCACGTCCTCGACCGCGTCGCGCACCTCGGCCATCGCGGCGGCGATCGTCTCCACCCCGACCGGGCCGCCGCCGTAATTCTCCGCTATAATGGTCAGATATTTCAGATCGGCGCGGTCCAGACCCAGCGCATCCACCCCGAGGCGGGTCAACGCCATATCCGCGATCTCCCGCCCGACGCGTCCGTCTCCCTCGATCAACGCGAAGTCGATCACCCGGCGCAAAAGCCGCCCGGCGACGCGGGGAGTGCCGCGTGAGCGGCGGGCGATTTCGCGCGCCCCGTCGGGCGTGGCGGGGGCTTTCAGAAGCCGCGCGCCGCGCTCGACGATCTGAATCAGTTCGGCTTCATCATAAAATTCGAGGCGCACCGGAATGCCGAACCGGTCGCGGAGCGGCGTGGTCAGCAGGCCGAGCCGCGTGGTGGCGCCGACCAGCGTGAAGGGCTGCAATTCGATCCGCACCGTGCGCGCCGCAGGCCCTTCGCCGATCACGAGGTCAAGCTCGAAATCCTCCATCGCGGGATAGAGCACTTCCTCCACCACCGGACTGAGGCGGTGGATTTCGTCGATAAAAAGCACGTCCCGCGCTTCGAGATTGGTGAGAATCGCCGCCAGGTCGCCGGCCCTCGCCAGCACGGGGCCCGAAGTCATCCGGAAGCCGACGCCCAGCTCGCGCGCCATGATCTGCGCCAGCGTGGTCTTGCCGAGGCCGGGCGGCCCGTAGAACAGCAGATGATCCATCGCCTCGCCCCGCTGGCGAGCGGAGCGGGCGAACACCTCCAGATTGGCGCGGGCCGCCCTTTGGCCGACGAACTCAGCCAGACTTTGCGGGCGAAGCGCGCGCTCGGGCGCGTCCTCTGACAGAGGCGCGGGGCGAAGGGAAGGGTCAGGCTCGCTCATCGCCGACCTCTCGCCCGGAACGCCGGCAGGGCGCAAGTCCCCGGCGCGCGGCGCGGGCGAGTGAAGCGGCGGCCGGCCATCTTCAGCGGGCCAGCGCCTTCAGCGCCGCGCGGATCAGGGCGGAGGCGCCTTCGATTTCATCCGCCGCCTCAACCTGGGCGACGGCGGCGGCGGCCTCTCCTTCATGATAGCCGAGATTGATGAGCGCGGAGAGCGCATCCGCCCGCGCGCCGCTGCGCATTCCCGCGGCTTCATCCGCAGCGATGGCGACCTTCCGCGCGCCGGCGGGGGCCGCGACGGCGGTAGCAGCCTGCCCGAGCGCCATCAGCGCCGGCGCCTTGCCCTTCAGCTCCATCACGATCCGCTGCGCGAGTTTCGGGCCAACGCCCGGCGCCGCCTTCACCGCCGCCGCGTCGCCAAGCGCGATGGCCCGCGCCGCGCCCTCAGGGCCGAGCGCGCCGAGGATCGCCAGCCCGACCTTCGCGCCGACACCCTGGACGGAGGTCAGGAGCCGGTGCCATTCACGTTCCTCCCGGCTGCGAAAGCCGAAAAGCTGCATCAGGTCTTCGCGCACCAGAAGCGTGGTGTAGAGCGCCGCGACCTCCCCCGTCCGCGGCAGCGAGGCGAGGGTGCGCGCGGAGCACCAGACCTCGTAACCGACGCCGGCGGCTTCGATCAGCGCGTGATCCTCGGCGATGTAATCGACGCGGCCGGTGATCTTGCCGATCACGCCTTGATCCTCATGCGGCTAACACCGCAATGCTGCGCATGGCAGATGGCGATCGCCAGCGCGTCCGCCGCATCCGGGCTTTCCGGCGTGGCGCCGGGCAGCAGAATCCGCACCATGTGCAGAACCTGCGCCTTGTCGGCGTGGCCGACGCCGACCACGGTTTTCTTCACCTCGTTTGGAGCATATTCGAAAACCGGCAACCCGGTCTCCGCCGGTATCAGCAAGGCGATGGCGCGTGCGTGGCCGAGCTTCAGCGCGCCGGCCGGGTCGCGATTGACGAAAGTTTTCTCGACCGAAGCGACCTCGGGTCCATAGGTGTCCAGAACCTGCCGCAAGCCCGCCGCCAGGATGACGAGCCGGGGCGCAAGCTCCCCCGTGGCGGTCGCCAACGCGCCACTCGCGACATGCGCCAGACGCCCCCCGGAACGCATGTCGATGACGCCCCAGCCGGTGCGCCGCAGCCCCGGGTCGATTCCGATGACGCGCATTGGAAATCTCTTTTTCACTACTCGTTCATCGCTGTTAGCACGAAGCGTGAACGAATGACAGTGAAAACGCTGATTCCGACATTCTGACAGTGGCGGCCGACACCGCCCTCCGACCCATGATCGCGGCGCATAACCGACATGCTTGGCCGGCATTTGCGCAACCGATTCAATGACAATAGATGCGCCTCAGAACGCAATGTGGGCGGCGCCCCTGGAACCGGAGCTAAAGAAGATGGCCGTTATCGACAACACCCCCCGCGCCCTTCCCGTCGGCGCCATTTCGATCTTCCGAGTCGTCCAGTTTTTCGAGCGCGCCATCGGCGCGGTCCGTGCAAAGCTGATCGCCGAGCGGACCCATAGCGAACTCGCGCAGCTGTCGCCCCCCCAGTTGCGCGATATCGGCCTCGGCGACCGCGATCTTTCGGAATTCAGCGCCGAGATCGCCCGCCGCCGCGGCTGAATCTTTCGGTCAGAGCCGGATAAACGCCGCCTTTCGGGGCGGCGTTCTTGTTTCGACGCCCCGATGTCAGCGCCGCATGCTCAACGTCGACCAGTCACCGTCGCGCCCGATATGAAGCCGCGCGAAGCCGTGGGCGCGATAGACCGCCTCAACCCCGGCGCGTTGTTCGTTCAAGACCCCTGACAGCACGATCACGGCGCCGGGCGCCGTGTGCGTACGCATCGCCCCCGCCAGCCGTTTGAGCGGGTTGGCGAGAATATTGGCCAGCACCAGATCGTAAGGACCGCCGGCCCGCACCGCTTCAGCGGCGAATCCGGTCGCCCGGGCCGACCTGATCCAGGGGCCGAGCCGATTCACCGCCGCGTTGGCGCGCGCCGTCTCCACCGCCACCTGATCGATGTCGGAAGCGAGCGTCGGGCGCCGCCAGAGCATCGCCGCCGCCATCGCGAGCACGCCGGTGCCGCTGCCGATATCCGCGATCCGCCGCGGCTGAAACCCGGCCTTGGCCAGCAGATGCAAGGCCATGAGGCACCCGCGCGTCGTGCCGTGATGCCCGGTGCCGAAGGCCATCGCCGCCTCGATCTCCAGCGCGTGGCGGACGTTCTTCGCCGCCGCCCGGTCGTGCGAGCCGTGGACAAGAAAACGCCCGGCGGCGACAGGGGCAAGCTCGCGCTGCACGTCGCTGACCCAGTCCCGATCTCCGACTTCGGAAACCGCGAAAGGCCGGGCTTCGAAAGCGGCGGCGGCCAGCGCCAGCCCCACTTCGTCCGGTGGAGATTCGAACCAGGCGGCGACTTCCCAGAGGCCGCGGCCGTCTTCGATCTCCATCACCCCGACGCCGTAGGGCGCGGGATCCATGCCTTCGAGCGCCTCCGCCAATGCTTCCGCCGGCGCCAGGCCGGGCAGCGTGGTTATCGCGCTGAAAATCGTCATCGCCTGGTTCCTCGTCCGCCGGCTTTCACCGCGCTCTTATCCTGTCGCCCGGCGCGCCGAAACGATAATCCGGCGCCCGGATCGCTCCGCGCTTCCTAAGGACGCATCGGGCTGATATAAATCGGCTAAAGGTGTTTTCAGTTTTCTGGGATCTCAACGTGGCCGGGCTTGGTGGCTGCATTCGCTTCCTGAAAGATGAGGCCGCGTCGATGGCGACGCAGGTCGTGATCTTTTCTGTCCTGCTTTTCGGCACTTCCGGCGTGGTTCTGGACTTCGGGCGCGTCTATTCCGAGCACTCGCAGATGCAGATCTTCACCGATCACGCCGCGCTCTCGGCGGCGGCGGAGCTGGACCGCGGGCCGGGCGCGATCGACCGGGCGATCGCCGCCGTTTTCAGCGAGGACGGACGCGCGCTGATCCCGAAAGCGGCCAGTTTCAGCGAGGGGGACGGCGACGAGTTTCGCATCTCGCATCTCTTCTTCCTCTCCGATCTGACGAGCGATTCCGGGGCGCAATACGATCTCACCGCCGATATCGGCGGCCCGAACCTCCTCTATACCGCTTTCGCGAATGGCGGCGGCGCCGGCGGAGATGTCGCCATCGCTGCAACGCAGGCGAAATACGTCGTCGCGGTCGCGGAGGAACGCTCGGTCCGCAATACGCTGATGCGGCTGATCAACGCCGCCGGCTCGGACTCGGTTCGCGAGACCAATGTCGTACGCACCATAGCCGCCGCCAAGCACAGCCGCATAGCCTGCGGCGCGCTCTCCAATCTGGTGATCTGCAACCCTTGGGAGGGCGACGCCGGCGCCTCGTTCGAGTCGGTGATGGACGAGCCGGGCGCGGCCGGCGTTCAGTTTCGCCACCGCGCGCGCCGCCAGAATGTCGATACCGGCGAGATTCAGACCGGAGACGGGTTGGCGCGGCGCCTTTCCCTCGAAGGGCCCGCGGCCGTCCGACAGATATGCAGCGATCCGCTGACCCTGCCGGGCGCCAACCCCTCGATGTCTGCAGACGAAGCGGCGACCGCCTTCGCGATCTGCATGATGGCCTCCGCCCTGGAGGACAAGTTCTGCGTCAGCGACACGATCGCGGTGGTCCCCGCCTCACCCGAAGAGATCACCACCGCGCTGGGCACGGCCTTCGACCTCTGGGATGAGCCGATCTCCGCCGTCCTCGACTGGGACCGCGATGGGGATGGCGATCAGAGTCAGGCGGTCGACGAGCTTGGGGCGTCGCTGTTCGACACGGCCTCGGCGCATCCGCTGCGCGACCTGTCGCCGTTCTTCCAGCCCGATCTCGACGTTCTGAAGGGGCGGGTCTGGGATGAGCCGACCGCGATCGACAACAAGATGCGCGGCGTTCCGGCCTCCTCACGACTGAACTATCCTGAGCGCACGGACAGCGAGCGAATCGATCTGGTCCTCAATCCCTGCATACGCCCGGCGACGAGTGGCGGCGGCGTGGCGTCGAGTTGCTTCATCAGCACCGAAGGCGACATCATCCCTTATGTCACGGAGCCATCGACCAATAGCAGCGTGACGCAATACTTCATCGATGCGTTCCCACTGCGCTTCGACCGCGACTTCGCCACGCCGGCGGGGGATATAACCTCATTCTACGAGGCCTACCTGACCGAGCGGCGGGATTGGCTGCACAGTTCCGCGTCCTACACCACGAGTTCGGGCGTCAGCGTCGTCGCCGGGCAATCCACCGCCTGGACCGGCGAGGACGGCTCCCTCGACACCAACCTGGCGGCGCCGAACCAGTTCACGTCGCAGATCCAGACCCGTCTTTCCTATGATGCAAGCGGCGCGAGGGAGGATTCGAACGGCGACGGCGTGATCGACAACCTCGATTTCGAGCCGGCCTATTCGAACTACACCTACAACCCGCCCCACAGCCCCATCGACCGCGAACTGGAGCGCCGGGT
>JBBDTD010000080.1:0-8916 GCA_040904645.1 Paracoccaceae bacterium | reverse complement strand
CCAGCGCCAGGTGGCCGTCCGCGTCATGCGCGAAAAGCCGCATGCCGTTGGCGTGGCCCGGAAGCGGGTCGCCATAGTCGAAGACGATGTCGCGCGCCGGGTCGAATGCGAGCCGGCCGAGGCCCTCGACCTCCACCGCCTTTTCCTCCGTCACGCGCGCCTCGATGCGTTCCGCCTCGTCCGGGTCGATATCGCGCGGGTTCTGGCCGGCGAGGCCGAGGAGGACGGCGCGGTCCGTCGCGTGGCCTTTTCCGGTGAAGGCGAGGGAACCGTGGAGCCGGCAGGACAGCCGCGCCGGCGCCCCGCCGCCCGGCACCCGGTCGCGTCCGGCGGCAAGCGTATCGAGGAACCGCCCCGCCGCCGTCATCGGCCCCATGGTGTGGGAGGACGAAGGCCCGATCCCGACCTTGAAGATCTCGAAAATAGATAGAAACATGCGCGGCGCTCCTCCCTCCGCCTTTAAGTCGCCATCCGGGGCGGGGATTCAATGCCGGCGGCGGGTTTCAGAGCTGAATCGGGCGTTGGCGGCTCATTTCAGCCGCAAGGGCAGCCCGGCGGCGATGAACTCCACCCGGTCGGCGGCGGCGGCGACGCGCTGATTGAGCCGGCCCTGCTCATCGCGGAACCGGCGTGAGAGCGGCTCCATCGGCACGAGGCCAAGGCCGATTTCGTTGGAGACGAGGATCACCGGCGCCTCAGCCGCGCGCAGGGCGGCGACCAGCGCCTGCGTCTCCGCCTGAGGCTCGCGCCCCGCCTCAAGCAGGTTGGAGAGCCAGAGCGTCAGGCAGTCGATCACCAGGGTTCGCCCGGCCGCGGCGCCGATCGCGCCGGGGAGGTCGAGCGGCTCTTCCATGAGGTCCCAGTCCGCGCCCCGTTCCGCCTTGTGGAGGGCGATGCGGGCCGCCATTTCCGCGTCTCCGGCTTGTGCGGTGGCGACATAGGCGCGAGGCGGCGCGGCCAACGCCAACGCGCGCGCCGATTTTCCGGAACGCGCGCCGCCGAGGATCAGCGTGATTTCAGGGGTCATCGCGCATCGCCATGTCCAACGGGGCGGCGAAAGGCACCTTGTCGGCGAAAGCTTCGGCGAAGCTGAGGCCGCGCTGGATCATCATCGCGGCGCGGATCGGGCCGGCATGGGTGACGAAGCACCCGCCCGGCGGCGCCTCCAGCAGCGCGGCGCCGATGCGCGAGTGGACCATGGAGAAGCTTTCCCCCTTCGGCGGGGCGTTGTCCCAGGGGTTCGCCGCCCAGGGGTCGCTTTCCGCCCGGTCGATCTCGGCCCAGAACTCGCCTTCCCAGGTTCCGAAATTCATCTCCATCAGCCGGTCGTCGAATTCGAGCGGCGCGCCGGTGGCCTTCGCCAGCGCCTCCGCCAGCTCGCGCGCCCGCCACGACGGGCTGGAGACGATATAGGCGAAGGCGGGCGGCGTCGCGCAGGCCGCTGCGATCTCCTCCGCCGCCTTGGCGCCGAGGCCGATATTCCAGCGCCCGTAGCACAGGCCGGGCGCGGCGTCGGGGGTGGGGTGCCGGTAGAAGATCATCGCCAGGCTCCCGCCAGAACAAGAAAGGCCACGATCTGGGCGAGTTGCTCCGCCGCGCCCAGACCATCGCCGGTATAGCCGCCCAGACGGCGGGTGAGACAGGCGAGCCATACCCGCGCGGCGGCCAGCGCCGCGAAAACAGCGCAAACCCCGGCGAGGCCCGCCAGAGCGCCCGCAGCGAGGGCGACGAAGACCGCGATGAGGCATTCGCGCCGCCCGGCCGAAGCCGCGCCGCTCGCCAGTCCCTCCGCCCTCGCGTAGGCGCCGGTCGCGAGGATCAGCACGATCGCCGCGCGGCCTCCGGCGAGCGCGATAAGGAGCGCGATCAGGCCCTGAAGCGGTGACATGCCGGCAAGCGCGGCCCATCGCAGCCCGAGCGAAAGCGCCAGCCCGGCGGCGCCGTAAGCTCCGATGCGGCTGTCGCGCATGATCTCCAGCGCGCGTTCCCGGCTGCGGCCTCCGCCGAGTCCGTCGCAGCAATCCGCGAGGCCGTCCTCATGCAGCGCGCCGGTCAGGAGGAGGAGCGCCGAAAGCGTCAGCCCAGCTGCCAGCGGTGTGGGCAGAACAGCCCCGGCGCCGAGCCAGACCGCGCCCGCCAGCGCCCCAAGAAGAAGCCCGACGACGGGGAAATAACCGCTTGCGCGCGCCAGATCGTCCGGCTCATGCCCGATCCGGCCCGGCGTCGGCAGCCGTGTGAGGAACCGAAGCGCGACGAGGAAGAGCCGGACCTGGAGCGCCATCAGCCGGATTTGCCTGCTACGCCGGCGCTCTCGAATGTCGCCATCTCCGCCAACATCGCCGCGGCGGCTGTCAGCAGCGGCAGCGCAAGGAGCGCGCCGGAGCCTTCGCCGAGCCGGAGATCGAGATCGAGGAGCGGCTCCGCCCTGAGATGATCGAGCATCAGCCGGTGCCCGGCTTCGGCGCCCCGATGGGCGAAAACCACGCACGGCGCGGCTTCCGGGCGGGCCGTCAGCGCGACCAGCGCCGCCGCCGTGGCGATATAGCCGTCGACCAGCGTCACCGCCCCGGCGGAGGCGGCGCCGATCAGCGCGCCGGCCATCGCCGCGATCTCCAGCCCGCCAAAGACCGCCAGCGCGTTCAGCGGCGTCAGCGGCCCCGGACGGCGGGCCGCCGCCGCCTCAAGCACCGCCAGCTTGCGCGCCACGCCTGGCCTGTCCAGCCCGGCGCCGGGGCCGGTCAGCGGCCCGAGCGGCAGCCCGGCGACGGCGTGCGCGAGGAGGGCGGCGGAGGATGTGTTGCCGATCCCCATCTCGCCGAGGGCGATAACGCCCGCACCAGTCTCCACGGCTTTCAGCGCCTCGGCCGCCCCGAATTCCAGCGCGGCGGCGACCTCTGCAGCCGTCAGCGCGTCCTCGCGCCGCGCGTTGCGGGTTCCGGCGCGGATGCCGGCGCGGATCAGCGCCGGGTGATCGGGGAGCGGCGCGGCGACGCCGCAGTCGAGAATGCGGATCTCCGCCCCTGCGACGCGGGCGAAAACATTGGCCGCCGCTCCGCCGCCCAGAAAATTCAGCACCATCTGCGCCGTGACTTCGGACGGCCATGCGGAAACCCCCTCCGCCGTCAGCCCGTGATCGCCGGCGCAGAGGAGGAGCGCAGCGTGCGAGACCGGCAGCGCGCGCCCCTGCGCCAGCGCCATCTGGAGCGCCAGCGCCTCGATCCGCCCGAGTGAGCCGGGCGGTTTGGTCTTGCCGTCGATCATCGCCGTGACTTCGGCGCGGAGCGTTTCGTTCAGGGGGGAGACGACGAGATGATGAAGCATGGGGCCTCCGGTGGGGTGCGCAGCCTTGATGGCGGAAAAACCGATCCGGGGAAAGCCGCGGTCAGATCAGCGCCAACGCCGCGACGAGAAAGAGAAGCGCCGCCCAGCCGCGCCAGAGCATGGCGGCGGCGGCGGAGACGTCGGCGGCGTTGGCGTCGCGCCGTCCTTCGGCGAAGATCCACGGATAGTCGCTCATCCGCCCGTGATAGGCGCGGGGGCCCGAAAGCGCGACGTCGAGCGCGGCGGCCATCGCCGCCTCCGGCCAGCCGGCGTTGGGGGAGCGATGCTGACGGGCGTCCCGCCAGGCGATGCGCCAGCCCCGGAGCGAGGCGTCGGCCAGCGACAGGATCAACGCCGAAAGCCGGGCGGGGGCGAGGTTCAGCGCATCGTCGAGCCGCGCGGCGGCCCAGCCGAATTCTTCGTGCCTGGGCGTGCGGCGCCCGATTATCGAATCGGCGGTGTTCACCGCCTTGTAGACCAGCATGCCCGGCAGCCCGAAAAGGACGAACCAGAACACCGGCGCGACGACGCCGTCGGAGAAATTCTCGGCCGCGCTTTCGATCGCGGCGCGCGATACGCCGGCCTCGTCCAGCGAGGCGACATCCCGCCCGACAATCCTGACGACTTCGGCCCGGCCGGCGTCGAGCCCACCCGCGAGGCCGTCAGCGACAGCCCGCACATGTTGGACCAGGCTTTTCTGGGCCAGAAGGATGGCGGCGGCGGCGATTTCCGGCAGTGGAGAAATCGGCAAGGCGGCGATCAACGCGCCGATGGCGGCGGCGCCAGCAGCCAGAACGATAATTGCGAAAACCCCCTTCGCCCGCCGCGATCCGCCTTTGTTCAACGCTTCGTCCAGCGCGCCGACCGCGCGGCCCATCAGCACGGCCGGGTGCGGCAGGCGCCGCCAGAGCGGCTCCGGCTCACCGAAAAGCGCATCGAGGATCATCGCCGCGATCAGGATCATGGAACACCGCCTTTACCGGCGGTGGCCATGGGCCGGGGCGCCGCCCGCGTCAAGGGGGCCGTCAAGACCGCCCGTTCAGGCGAGCAGCCCCTTGACGCCCTGCATCAGCAGCCCCTGATCGGTGCCGGCGGCGATCATTTCGAAGCCTTGCGCCCGGTAGTCCGCCGTCCATGACGGATGCGCGGACATCGCGCCGAGCGCCTTGCCATGGCGGCGGGCGGCGGCGGCGATCTTCTTGCAGGCTTCAAGATAGACTGGCGCTTTGAAATCGCCCGGCACGCCAAGGAAGTTCGAGAGGTCGAACTGCCCGATCCAGAGCACATCCACGCCTTCGGTGGCGGCGATGGCGTCGACATGGGCGAGGCCCCGCTCGGTCTCCACCTGCGCGATGACGAGGATTTCCTCGTTCGCTTTCGCGATCTTGTCGGCCGGCTCGCCCGGCTCGTAATCGTCATGGGAGAAGCCGAAGGCGGCGCCCCTGCGCCCGGCGGGGGGATAGTGGCACGCCTCGACGATCGCCGCCGCCTCCGCGCCGCTTTCGACCATCGGGACCATGACGCCCTTCATGCCGATATCGAGCAGCCGGGCGAGGAAATGATATTCCCCGACAGGCGGGCGAGCGAGCGGCGTGATCGGCAGGCCCCGGCAGGCGGCGACCTGATTTTTCAGCGTCTCCAGCCCGGCGCCCGAATGCTCCATGTCGTAGATGATATATTCCGCCCCCGCGAGGGCCATGATTTGCGCGATTCCGGGGGAGAAGAATTCAAACACCATGGCGCCCGGGACCTGCTCGCCGCCCCGGACCCGTTCGCGCAGGTTCATCGGATATCAATCGGGGTCATCGCCCGCTCCCTTTCTATCGCCGTCCAGTCCCAGTCGATTCCGAGGCCGGGGGCGTCAGACGGATAGGCCCGTCCCGCCTCGATCCGCATCGTCTCGCCCGTGATGAGGTCGAGTTGCGGTATATATTCCAGCCATGGCGCGTTGGTCGCCGCGCAGGTCAGGCTGACGTGAAGCTCCATCAGGAAATGCGGGCAGATCGGCGTGTTATGCGCCTGCGCCATATGCGCGACCTTCAGCCAGGGGGTGATGCCGCCGATGCGGGCGACATCAGCCTGAACGATGGAGCAGGCGTTCGCAACAAGGTAATCCTTGAACTGGCTGATCGAATAAAGGCTCTCACCCACCGCGACCGGAACCGAGGTGGCCGCCGCCAGCGCGGCGTGCGCGCCGACGTCGTCGGCTGGCATCGGCTCCTCGAACCAGGCGATTCCGCATTCTTCCAACACTTTCGCGCGGCGGAGCGCTTCGGGGCGGGAAAAGCCCTGATTCGCATCGGTCATGATCTCATAGGCGTCTCCGACCGCGTCGCGCACCGCGCGAAGCCGGGCGCGATCCTCGGAGAGGTGCGGGCGGCCGATCTTCATTTTCGAGCCGCCGAAACCTGCGGCCTTCGCCGCCAGCGCGTCGTCCACCAGCGCTGCGGTTTCGATATGCAGCCAACCGCCTTCGGTGGTGTAGAGCGGCACGGAGGGCTTCGCGCCCCCCGCCATCCGCCAGAGCGGCAGGCGCGCGCGCCGGCAGCGCAGATCCCAGAGCGCGGTGTCAATGGCGGCGAGGGCGAGGGAGGTGATCGCGCCGACCGAGGTCGCGTGGGTGGCGAAGAGAAGATCGCGCCAGAGCCGCTCTATTTCCTCCGCTTCGCGCCCGATCAGCAGCGGGGCCAGCGTATGCTCCAGCAGCGCGATCACCGCCGGGCCACCGGCGCCAATGGTGTAGGAATAGCCGGCGCCGGTCGCGCCATCGGCGTCGGTCAACCTGACGATCGGCGTTTCCTGGCAGGTGAAGCTCTGGATCGCGTCGGAACGGCGGACCTTCGGCTTGAGGTCCACCATCATGATCTCGACTCGCGCGATCTTCGCCATTCGCGTCCTCCTCCGGCCCAGCGTCGTTCAGACGCGCTGGTCGACTTCGATGAGATTGCCGTCCGGATCTTCAAAATAAATGTTCCAGAGGCCCGGAATGGCGAAAACGCCAGCGTCCGAATAGGCGATTCCAGCCGCCTCCAGCCGACGAATCACCGCTTTGATATCGGTGACCTCGATGGCGAAATGGCCGCCGACCGAAGGATTGTGCTTCAGGTTGTTCTTCTCGGCGAAGCTGTCGTCGGGCGCGATCAGGTGAAGGCCGGTATGGCCCTGCCGTCCGTCAGGGAATAGCGCAAGCCGGTCAGGCGCGCCGGGGATATAGCCGCGCGTCGCCGGAAAGGCCCACTCGCCTTCGGCCATGCCGAGAATCGACGCGTAAAAAGCCGCCGTGCGGCGCACGTTCCGGCTCTCGAGGTTCACATGATGAATCGACCAACTCATTCCCGCTCCCTCACATTACTGGCGGGATAAGAGCGGGCGGCGCAGGCCGGCGCAATGAAAAAGGACGCCCGTCAGGCGCCCCCATCATATCGAACCCGTCCGCTCAGGCGGCGGCTTTGTCCTGATCGTCCTTGAGGGACAGCGCGTTGGACACGCGCACGCCGCGCTTGACGAAGGCGACGAGCCCGTCAACCGTGCGGCTGTTCACCTCGATCCCGGCGTTCATCAGCACTTCCATGCCGTCGCGAGAATTCGCCCAACGGGCGATACCCTCGGCGCCTTTGCCAAGTCCGTAGGTCTTTTCGTCCTTGATCGCGTCATCAAGCGCGGCAAGGACGACGGCGGCGAACAGCTTGCGCGCCCGCCGACCCTGTTCATTCGTAAAACTCAAAGCGTCATCGTCAAGAGCCATCGGCTCCTCCACCGGGTCGTCATTTCGTTATGCTGTAGGGAGCCGTATATGGAGCATTGGGGCCACAAAATAAAGGAGTATTTTGCATGCCCGTTATGCGTGGGCGTCACATCAAGCTCTCCAGGAGGCTGGCTTCGCGGCGCCGAAATGTGCGTTGACGAAGCTGTAAACATCAGCAAACCGATCCAGCGCCGCTGATATCTCTGCGGATTCCAGCTTGGTCGGCCGGGGGGAGGTGTTGATCCGCCGCCCGGTGTCGGGCGCGCGCCATTCAAGCCCGAGAAAATCGGTAAGCCGACGGAGGTGGGTGTCAGGATCCGCGAAGATGTTCTCATAGAAGGCGATTCCAACCGCATCCTTCCCGAAAGCGCGCCAAAGGGCGGTCACCGTCTGGTGATAGGCGCCGTGGCTTGTAGCTGGCACCCGGTTGAGGCAGGCTAGAAAATTGTCCTTGGCGACGAACGCGCCGCGCGAATCCGCCTGCCGCATCCGCAGTTGCGAATAATAGCGGTCCACGGGATCGCGCATCAGGAAGACCGGCTTCACCGTGATCCCGGCGGCGTTGAAATATCGGCGCAGGTCCCGGAAATCCCGGCCGCGCAGGATCGAATAGGAGGGTGTGATCTCAAGGAGATGCGTCTCATCCTCCACCCGGCGTCCGAAATAGCGCAGATAGGCGTCGCGATCGTCGATCATGGCGACCCGCTCGCGCATCAGGCGGAACGAGGCCGGATCGACGCTCCGCCGCCAGAGCCGGCTCGCAAAGATCATCTTTTCGCGGTAGTGGTCGTTCGCGCGCCCGCCAATGTTGGGACGGAGCCAGGAGTTGAAGAAGTTCAGCTCCTTGATCGGCGAGGCGTAGACGGCCGGGTCGGCGGCCAGATAGTCAAAAAGCCAGCTCGTGCCGGCTTTTTGCGCCCCGACGCCCAGAATCATCGTGCGGCCACTAAGGCGGGAGAGGAGGTCGGGCGCGGGTTTCATGTCGGGGCGTTTATCGCCCGCGTCGTCACGCCGCAACCCGGCCATAACGGCGCCTGATCGCGAACTATTCAGGAGACTTGCGCCCAAGGGCGCCTATATTACCGTCAAGACAACGGAAGGATCGACATGATGCATCTGAACCGCTTCGGCAGGCGCCTCGTCCTTGGCGCGGCGCTCGGCGCCATGGCGGCGGGCGGCTCGATCGCGCAAAGTTCGCTTTCCGGCGCCTATCTGGCCGGGCTGCAGGCGGCGAAGCGTGGCGACATGGAGATGGCGGCGGAATATTTCTCGCGCGCGCTCGACCGCGATCCCGGCGATCTGGCGCTGATGGAGCAGACGCTGGTCTATCTCGCCGCCTCCGGCCGGATCGAGACGGCGATCGAACTCGCGGAGCGGTTGAGCGTCTTCGACGCGAAACACCGCATGGCCAATCTTCTGCTTGTGGCGGCGGATATGAAACGCGGCGACAACGCGGCCGCCCGCGCCCGGATCGCCGCGGCGCCTGAGGCGTTTCACCCGCTGGTCGGCGCGCTCCTCGACGGGTGGTCCGCCGAAGGCGAAGGCGATGAAGACGCCGCCGCCGCCGCCTTCGCGGCGCTCGACGGGCGGGCGATCTTCCGGGTTTTCACCGCCTATCACACCGGCCTCATGCGGCACGCTGCGGGCGACCCCGCCGGCGCGGTGGAGGCTTTCGCCAAGCTGGCCGAAGAACTGACCGCGCCGAGCGGGCGCATGGCGCGCGCCTACGCCGCGGCGCTGATCGACGTCGGCAAGCTTGACGAGGCGCGCGAGGTGCTTGAGGGCGCGGCGGCGCTTGCGGTCGGCGACCCCACGCCCGACGCGGATATCGAAGCGATTGAGGCCGGCGG
>JBBDTD010000079.1:8407-8957 GCA_040904645.1 Paracoccaceae bacterium | reverse complement strand
GCAAGAGCATGGAAGGCAGTATCGAGTGCGGCTTGATAGTTTTCCATATAGCAAATTATATAGAAAGTTTACCGATAGGGAAACTATTTTTCAAAAACGGACACTCGAACTTTAGGCAGCATTGGTCAACAAGGGCTCGAAGCGGTCATTCGCTGCGCGAGACAGGAATGGCTGCTGTCGGACACAAACCCCTTGCCAGAACTCTACGGTCACAAACGATCGTTTTTGTCCCTCCTCGCACCGCCCGGTCACGACAAGATGTAGCCCGGACAGAACCCAAGGGCAAAACCTATGAGGTTTTGGCACGTTTCCAGCTCATCGCGGGAGCGGTCGTTCGCCACGCTCAGACGAAATGATAAGAAGGGCTCAAACGAGACATTCGCCGCGCTCTGCGCGAACGGCGGCTTCCGGCTGCGTTGGAACTCGCTGAAGCCCGCGTGCAAGTCGGCTGAGCTTGTTTACCGGCGTGAGGATGGCCGCCGGGGATGGATTCTCCACAAGACGTTGCCGGCGCGGACGCGCACTTCAGGGCCGCCGGCGACGTTTTCAC
>JBBDTD010000079.1:0-8397 GCA_040904645.1 Paracoccaceae bacterium | reverse complement strand
CCCCGTCCATGCGCTTCCTTACATGCGGGGAACGCGCAAACAGCTCATTTCGGGTGCGGCGTGGTCCGCAGATAAGGCTTCACCGTCTTGTAACCGGGGAAGATCTCGTCCGCTTGCTCGTTCGAGACGCCGCCGGTGATGATCACATCTTCGCCCGGCTTCCAGTCCGCCGGCGTCGCGACCTTGTGCTTGGCGGTGAGTTGCATCGAGTCGACCACGCGCAGCAGCTCATCGAAATTCCGCCCGGTGGTCATCGGATAGGCCAGCATCAGGCGAATCGTCTTGTCCGGGCCGATCACATAGACGGTGCGCACAGTGGCGTTGTCGGCCGGGGTCCGGCCTTCGGAAGTCCCGCCGACGGTGGCGGGCAGCATGTTGTAGAGCTTCGCCACCTTCAGTTCCGTGTCGCCGATCATCGGATAGTTGGGCGCAATCCCCGAGACATCGGCGATATCCTCCGCCCATTTCGCGTGGTTCTCCACCGGATCGACGGAGAGGCCCATAAGCTTGACGCCGCGCTTGTCGAATTCCGGCTTCATCTGCGCGATGCGGCCGAGTTCGGTGGTGCAGACCGGTGTGAAATCCTTCGGGTGCGAGAAAAGCAGCGCCCATCCGTCGCCAAGCCAGTAATGAAAGCGAACCGGGCCTTCGGTGGTTTCGGCCTCAAAATCCGGGGCGACGTCGCCGATACGGAGGGTCATTTCAAGTCTCCTCTGGAAGTTGCTCGCGCCAGGATAGGCGCCTGCGCCCATGCCGTCGAGGGGGCGTATCCAAGCGCGGGAGATTGCCAAACCCGGCGCCGAATGAAAGAATGTCACCATGACAACGATCTGGATCCGGGCCGAAATGAAGGCCAATGAACGCCGCGCGCCAGTCGCGCCGGGGGACGCCGCGAAGCTGATCGCAGCCGGATACGAAGTGACGGTGGAGGAAAGCCCGGCGCGCGCGATCCCGACCGGCGCCTACGCTGCGGCCGGTTGCTCCATCGCGCCGGAAGGCGCATGGCGCGACGCGCCGGCGGAGGCCTTTATCCTCGCGGTGAAGGAATTGCCGGACGACGCTTGTTCGCTCACTCGCCGGCACATTCATTTCGGGCATATGTTCAAGGGCCAGGCTGGCTGGCAAGAGGGGCTTTCGCGGTTCCGCGAGGGGGGCGGCGCGCTTCTCGATCTTGAATATCTGACCGATGCGCATGGCCGTCGGGTGGCCGCGTTCGGATACTGGGCCGGCTTCGCCGGCGCGGCGCTGGCCCTGAAACAATTTGCGCTGATGGGGCGCGGCGGGCTCGGCCCGGTCAGCGCCTATCCGGGGCGCGCGTAACTGGTCGCGTTTGTCCGCGCCGCGCTTGGCGGCGCACGGCCCAGCGCCATCGTCACTGGCGTCCTGGGGCGCTGCGGGCGCGGCGCGGCGGCGATGTTCTCCGAGGCCGGCGTCGCGCAGACAGGCTGGGACATGACGGAAACCGCATCCGGCGGGCCGTTCCCGGAGATTCTGGCGCACGAGATATTCCTCAACGCCGTCCTCGCCTCCCCCTCCTGCCCGGTTTTCGTCGCCAAGGACGCGCCGGATGACACGGACCGCCGCCTCCGCGTGATCGCCGATGTCAGCTGCGATCCGCATTCGGCCTATAACCCGATCCAAATCTATCATGACACGACGACCTTCGACGCGCCGGTCATCAACGTTCCCGGCGCAGGCGCGCCGCTGTCGGTGATCGCGATAGATCATCTGCCCTCGCTCCTGCCGGTTGAGGCGACCGAGGACTATTCGGCCCAGCTTCTTCCTGCTCTGATGACGCTGAAGAATGACGAGGCGGGGATCTGGGCGCGGGCGCGCGGCGCCTATGACAAGGCGCTGGCGCGGCTTTGAGCCGGGGCGCGGGAATGAAACAGAAAATGGTCGCCGCCGGCGCGCTTGATGTCGCCTATCTCGAATTCGGCGCCCCGGAGGGGTGGCCCTGCATCCTGCTCCACGGGTTTCCTTATGACGCTTACGCGATGGAAGGCGCAGCGCAGATCCTCGCCGGGTCCGGGGCGCGGGTGATCTCACCCTGGCTGCGCGGCTTTGGCGCGACCCGGTTTCGCGCAGGCGAGGCGCCGCGCTCAGGCGAGCAGGCCGCGCTCGGCGCCGATCTTCTGGCGCTGATGGAAGCGCTCGGGATCGAGCGCGCGGTCGTAGGCGGCTACGACTGGGGCGGGCGCGCCGCCTGCGCCGTCGCCGCGCTCTGGCCCGAACGGGTCGCGGCGCTGGTTAGCGGCAACGGCTACAACATCCAGAACATCGCCCGCGCGGGGGAGCCTGCTTCGCCGGAGCAGGAGGCGGCGTTCTGGTATCAGTATTACTTTCATTCCGAGCGAGGGCGGGCGGGGCTGGCCGCCGACCGGCGCGCTCTTGCACGCCTGCTCTGGCGCATGTGGTCGCCGCGCTGGGATTTTGACGACGCGACCTTCGCGCGGAGCGCCCACGCCTTCGATAACCCGGATTTCGTCGATGTCGTGATCCATTCTTATCGCCACCGTTTCACGTTGGCTCCGGGCGATCCGGCGCTGGCGGAAATCGAGGCGCGGCTCGCGGCGCAGCCGCCGATTGCTGTCGCTACGATCGTCATCGACGGCGACGCCGACGGCGTTTCACCCACTGCCGCAGGCGACGTCAGCGGGCGCGACGCAAGGTTCGCCGGCCTCTATCGGCGGATCATTCTGCCCGGCGCGGGCCATAACCTGCCGCAGGAGCGGCCCACCGAATGGGCCGCCGCCATGCTCGACGCCCGCGCCATGGCCGGCTGAGCGCCCCTGTCAGGCCTTGAGCGGCGCATAGCCGAGGTGATAACCGGCGTCGACGTGCAGCAACTCGCCCGTGACATGACGCGCGGCGTCGGAGACGAAGAAAAGCGCTGAGTCGGCGATATCGTCCGGTCCGCTCGCCACCTTCAGCGGCGACTTCGCCTCAACGCCGCGCACCGTCGCGGCGTAACTTTCTTCGTCCATCGCGTCCTTGAACCAGCGGGTGCCGATAAAACCGGGGCATATGGCGTTGACCCGGATCGCCGGCGCCAGCGCCCGCGCAAGGCTGAGCGTCATGGTGTTCAGCGCGCCCTTCGACGCAGCGTAGGCGACAGACGAGCCGATACCGGTGGTCCCGGCGATGGAGGAGGTGTTGAGCACCGCGCTCGCCCGCCCGCTCGCCTCATAGGCGGCCACCAGAAGCGGCTTCAGCGCCTGCATCGCCAGATAGGGGCCGACGACATTGACCGCGTAGAGCGAGAGGAAATCTTCGCGGCTGAGCGCGTCGAGATCGCTATGGTCGCGGGCGTTGCGGGTGATGCCCGCGTTGTTCATCAGAATATCGAGCTTGCCGAATGGCGCCGCCGCCGCCCGCAGCGCCGCGCAGCCTTCGGGAGTGGAGACATCGGCCTTCGCCACCACCGCCCGCGCCCCCGTCGCGGCGATCTCGGCGGCGGTTTCCTCGGCCTCGGCTGCGCTGCGGGAGTAATTGACGATCACCGTCGCGCCGCGTTCGGCCAGCTTCAGCGCCATCGACCGGCCCAGCCCGGTGCCCGAGCCAGTGACAAGCGCGACGCGCCCCTCGAAATCCTGCATCTCCGTCTCCCTCATACGCGCGCGTGACAGCGCCTTCATCCTCGCCTATCACGCCGATCAAGCAATGAGGAGAGACGCGATGCCCCGAATCCACTGGTGCGGCGCCGGCCTGTCTGCGGTTCCGGGACTCCGCCGCCTGATCGCGGCCGGACATTCGATGACGGTCTGGAACCGGACGCTGGACCGCGCGAAAGCGGCGACCGCCGGGCTTTCGGGCGATTTCAACCACCGAGTTTTCGATCTGGGCGATCTGACGGCGGCGCTGAAGCCCGGCGATATCGCCGTTTCGATGCTGCCGGGGGACTGGCATCCGGCGATCGCGAAAGCCTGCCTGGCGGCGGGCGCGCATTTCGCCTCCTCCTCCTACGTCTCGCCCGAGATACGCGCGCTTGGCGGCGCGGCGGAAGACGCCGGACTGGTGTTTGTGAACGAAGTCGGGCTCGACCCCGGGCTGGATCACATGATGGCGCATGATCTGGTCGCGCGGTATCGCGAGAGCCCGGCTTTCGACGCCGCGAATGAGCTTTCCTTCTATTCCTATTGCGGCGGGCTTTCGGAAGTTCCGAACGAGTTTCGCTACAAGTTTTCCTGGTCGCCGCTCGGCGTTCTGAAGGCGCTGCGCTCTCCTTCGCGGAGCCTGCGCGGGGGCGAGACGCTCGACGTCGCGCGGCCTTGGGACGCGATCAGCGCTTATGAGCTGGACCTGCCCGGCGGCGCGGAGACGTTCGAGGTTTATCCGAACCGCGACAGTCTGCCCTTCATCGAGGAATACGGGTTCGACCCGGCCTGGCGGGTGAAGGATTTCGTCCGCGGCACGCTGCGTTATGGCGGCTGGTCCGACGCCTGGTCGGATATTTTCAAGGAGGTCGAGGGCCTCAGCGGCCCCGAGGGAGAGGCGCGCCTGAAAGAGATGAGCGAAGAGTTCTGGCGCCTTCACGCCGTCAAGGACGGCGAAGCGGACCGTGTCGTGCTGTCTGTCGAGCTTCACGCGGCGCGGGGCGGCAAGACCGTCTGGGCGGAGGGCTGGCGGCTCGATGCGATTGGCGGGCCCGAAGGCTCCGCCATGGCGCGCCTCGTCTCGATCCCGCTTTCGCTGGCCATCGAAGCGGCGCTAGACGGCGAAATTGCGCCTGGCGTCAGCGCCGCGCCGGCCAACCCGGCGCTCGTCGCCAGGTTCCTGGCCGCGGCGAAGGAAATCGCCGCGCATATGGAGCGGGTCGCGCTCAGCTGACCGGCGCATCGCCGCCCCCGTTTCGCGCCGCTACACCTGTAGCGACCGGGGCGCAGATCACCAGCCCGGCCGCCGGCGCCATCGCAGAATGCTTCCGCATCGACGGCGCGGCGATGGAGATCTACGCCGCCGCCTTCGCGCCCGGCATATCCTGCGGCATGTCGCTCGCCCTCGCGGCGCCCGAGCCTGGCGGTTTCGTAACCGTGGAGCCTGACGGCGCCGCGTGAGTGGCGCGCCCAGCTACTGAACCGCCTCGTAAACAACCTCCACCGTCAGCACCGTGGGATTCGGCGCGTCGCTCATCAGCTCCATCATCGCCGTTTCCCCGTCGAGCGCGTCCGGGGCGCTGAGGCGCGCGCGGACGATTCCAGGATTGTCGAGATCGTTGAGCCGCGCGCTCAGCGCTTCGAGCAACTGGGTGCGCGGGCTGCCCGGCGCCGGGGGCCCGAGCGCGAGCGCGAGCTGTTCCAGCGCCTCCTGAACCAACGCTTCGGGCTGCTGCCCCATATCCGCAGCGAATTCGGCCAGAACGGCGGCGAGGAAGCCCCGGTCGTCCAGCTCCAACTCCAGCGCGTCGGTCTCAACCGTCGCCGCCGCGCCCATCGGGCCGATGGCGCCGACGCCGCCCTCCGGCCAGCGCATGCTGGCCACGGCGCGCAGCCCGAACAGCCCTTCGAAATTGAGCCCGAGGCGCATATCGCGCCGCGTCAGATCGCCCCCTGGCGGCAGCAGGCTCACCGAGACGGAAAGCGGCGGCGGGTTATCCAGCGCCGGCAGCGGCGCGCCATCCACCGCGGCGGCGTTCACCAGATCTTCATAGGCGACATCCTCCAGTGCGAAGGAAAACCGCTCCGGCGCGCCGTTCGCCGATAACCCGGCGAGATCCAGATCGGCGACGACGATCCGGCCGATATGGACCGGCTCATGCTGTCCTGTCGGATCGAGAAGCGTCACGTCATGGAGGATCACGCCCTCGGGCCCGGTTTCCTCCATCCGCGCGAAACTGAGCGCTTCGCCCAGCCCGGCGTCGTTAATCAGGATTTCGAGCGCCTGCGCCGCGCTGGTCAACTCGACGCCGGCAAAGGGATGCGTCTGAAACGCCTGATCGTCGGCCATCATGCCTTCGGGCGCCTCCCGCGAGACCGTGAGCGTCGCTTGCGCGCCCTCGCCGCCGCCGAAGGAGCCGACCCAGACCGAGTATTCGCCCGGCTCGGTGCCCTGAAAGCCGATCGCGGCGTTGCTGCCGAAATGATCGTCATTGCAAGTGATGACGCCGTCCGGCCCCAGGATCAGCAGCGTCGTGTCCGCCGCGTCCGAATCCGCGCGAAGCCAGAGCGAAGGTTCCGCCGCGCCAACAGTGAGGCCGAGATCGGGCCGCGTCGGATTGATGTCGCCGCTGCAGGACGAATTGAACGAGCCTGCGTAAGCGCCGCCCGAGATCATGAGCGGGAACGAAAGATCGCCCTCGGCCGGCATCTCATGAGAGCCAAGCGCCGGTGGGGCGCTCGGGTCCAGGTTGGCGGCGTTCATGCCGGCGGAGGAGGCGCCGCTCTCCGGCGCTTCGCGGCCGATGCGAAGCGTCGCCGGGGCGTGCTCTCCGCCCTGATAGACACCGAGCCAGATCGCGTACTCCCCGGCGGCGGCGTCGGTGAGGATGAGCGCGGGATCGAACCCCATCCAATCATCGACGCACTCGACCACGCCGTCTGGGCGGGAGATCAGCAGCGCGGTGTCCACATCCGCATGCGCGCTGATCGCCAATGTCGGCTCGGGCGCGGCAAGGGTCAGCACGGCGTCCGGCCGGGTCTGGTCTATCAGCCCCGCGCAGCTCATGCCTGCGTCCGAAGCCGGGACCTTGCCCTCCAGCGTCAGCGCCAGCTCGATTTCGCCTTCATCGGGCAGCTTCACCCGGCCGAAGGCGGGCTCCGCCGTCGGATCGAGCGGAACTTCGCCGAGAAGAGGCGGCAGGATCGACGGGTCCACCACCAGGCCGGTGATGTTGACGATATCGCGCGGGGTCAACTCCACCCCTGATACGACCGCGACTCCGGCCGCGCCTTGCGCCGCGTCCGCCGCGATCGGCGATATCAGGTAATCGCCAGGCCCCGCGCCCCTGAAGCCGACATGGGCGATGCCGTATTCATCCATCGTCTCGCAGCCATGCACGCCGTCGGGGCGCGCGACGAGAAGGCCTATCGCCCCCTCGCCGACGAGATAGACATGCAGCTCATCGAACGAATCGAGCGCGCTGACTGAGATCGCCGGCGTATCCGCCGCGAAACCGGGGCAGCCCCGCACCAGCCCGTCCGCCGGCGCGCCGCCGCTCACCGCATACTCCGCAGCCGCCTGCGCATATTGGGAATCGCTGGAATACTCGATCCGCTCCTGGGCGGCGGCGGCGGCGATCAGCGAGAAATAGAGGGCGGGGGTGAGGCTGCGTAGAGGAAGCATGTCGAGAGCCCTTAAGTGGAGCGATGAGTCTTTTCGCGCTTTCATTCTATCACCGTTCGCGGTGCGCAAGGGCGCCAAACTTCCGTCAATCCGCGGCTCAGGTCGTGCGCCGCGCCTTTTTCGCGGCTTTCGCCCGCTTGATCTTCGCGCGTCCCAACTGTCGGCGCGGCGCCCTGCCCCGCCCGCCGCCATGCGCCGGCCGCCCGAAGCCTTCCGCTTCGATCAACTCGAAAAGAAGCCCGCCGGTCAGCGGCGCCGCTTCGGCGAGCCGCACGCGGGCGTGGGCGCCCATGGCGACGGTCTTGCCGGATTTCTCTCCGACCAGCGCCGCGCGGGTCTCATCATAGCGGAAATATTCCGCGCCGAGCGTCGAGATCGGCACCAGCCCGTCGGCGCCGGTTTCGTCCAGCTTCACGAAAAGCCCGAACCGCGCGACGCCGGAAACCCGGCCGGTAAACTCCGCTCCGACCCGCTCGGCCAGATAGGCGGAGAGATAACGGTCGATCGTGTCGCGCTCCGCATCCATCGAACGGCGCTCGGTCATGGAGATATGCTCGCCGATTTCGGCCAGGCCTTCAGCCTCCTCCATGCTCTGCCCGTCATCGCCCCAGCGATGCGCCGTGATCAACGCGCGGTGCACGATCAGGTCGGCGTAGCGGCGGATCGGCGAAGTGAAATGGCCATATGAGCGCAGCGCGAGGCCGAAATGCCCGAAATTTTCCGGCGCGTAATAGGCCTGCGTCATGGAGCGCAGCACCGCCATGCCGATCAGTTCCGCATCCGCGCCGCCCGCCGCGGCGTCGAGCAACTCGTTGAGATGCCGCGTCTGCAGCACTTGACCCTTGGCCAGCCGATAGCCCGATTCCTCCGCCAGCGAGCGCAGCGCGTCGAGCTTCAGCGGGTTGGGTTCTTCGTGGTCGCGGTAAAGGAACGGGCGTTTCTTTCTCTCCAGCGTCTCGGCGGCCGAGACGTTGGCGAGGATCATGAACTCCTCGATCAGCTTGTGCGCCTCCAGCCGTTCGCGGAAATTCACCGAAGTGACTTCGCCTTCCGGGCTTAGTTCGATCCTCCGCTCCGGCAGGTCGAGATGGAGCGGCGCGCGCCGCTCCCGCGCTT
>JBBDTD010000078.1:41451-47937 GCA_040904645.1 Paracoccaceae bacterium | reverse complement strand
CGCGCCGTTTTCCGCCGTTTTCCGCCGTTTTCCGCCGTTTTCCGCCGTTTTCCAGCGTATGGTTCATGAGCTGAGCATCCACAGATTCGGGAAGGAATCTCTTCATGCGCTCTTCATTTTTCATCGCGCCCGCGCTCCTCACGCTCTTCGTCGTTGGCGCCGGGGCGGCTGAGGACCGCGTTCTGAACCTGCCGGCGGATTACCGCCGAAGCCTTGAACTTTACCTCACCGCCGACCGGGTCGGATCGGATCAGGTGATTTCCATGTTCGCCAATGATGTGGTGCGCGACGCGGCGCGTGCGGGGGAGCCGCTCCCCGACGGCTCGATCCTGGTCGGAGAGATTTACTCGCCGAAGCTTGATGCTGATGGCGACCCGATCGAATCGCAGATCGGCCGCCGCGTGCCCGGCGAATTCGTCGCCATCGTGATGATGGAGCGGCGCGCGGAGTGGGCGGATCAGTATCCCGACGATCTGAAGGTTGGCGGTTGGGAGTTTGAGGTGTTCAGCCCGGCGGGCGAGAACCTCAACCGTGACACCACCGCCTGCCGCGAATGCCATCAGCCGCTTGATCAGACCGAGTTCACCTGGTCGTTTGACCATATCGGCGGGGCCAACTGAGGCGCGCGCCGCGAATCTGCGCCGCGCCGCCCGGTTTGCGCGCCGCGCGAATCCATCCTATTCCGCAAGTGCGAAACGAAAGGATGCCTCATGCCCGCCAGCGCCCGTCCCCGTCGCTCCGTCCTCTACATGCCCGGCAGCCGCGCCCGCGCGCTGGAAAAGGCCCGCGCCCTTCCCGCCGATGCGCTGATCCTCGATCTGGAGGATGCGGTCACCCCCGACGAGAAAACCGCCGCCCGCGCGCTGGTGGAGGAAGCGGTGCTCGCCGGCGGCTACGGCGCGCGTGAAGTGATCGTGCGCGTCAACGGGCTCGACACGGCATGGGGCGCGGCGGACATCGCCGCCGCCGCCGCCGCCGGGCCCGACGCCATCCTGATTCCCAAGGTCGAAAGCCCGGCGATGATCCACGCCGTCGCCGCCCTGATCGCCGCCGCGCCCGATCGCACCGCGATCTGGGCGATGATGGAGACGCCGCGCGGCTTTCTCTCCGCCGCGTCGATCGCCGCCGCGCATCCGCGCCTCGCGGCGCTGGTGATGGGCACGAACGATCTGGTGAAGGAGCTGCGGGCCGAGCATGTCCCCGGCCGCGCCCCGGTCGCCGCCGCGCTCGGCCTCGCCATGCTGGCGGCGCGGGCGGAGGGGCTGGCCTGCCTCGACGGGGTTTGCAACGCCTTTCGCGACGCTGATCTTCTTCGCGCCGAATGTGAAGCCGGGCGCGCCATGGGATTCGATGGCAAGACCCTGATCCATCCCGGTCAGATCGCCATCGCGAATGAGGTCTTCGGCCCCTCCGAAGCGGCGCTGGAGGAGGCGCAAGCTCATCTCGCCGCCTATGAGGCCGCGGCTGCGAAGGGTGGCGGCGTGGCCGTGGTCAACGGTCGCATTGTCGAGAACCTTCATGTTGAAGCCGCCAAACGCATGATCGCGGAGGCCGAAGCGATCAGCCGCCTTGAAGACGCCGCTGACTGAGTTCATGTTCGCGGCGAAAGGGGGCCGCCCATGATGATCCTCGCCGCAGGTTTCTCGCTTTGGTCCGCCGGGCATTTCCTGCCCTCGGCGACGCCGGGCCTGCGTGAGCGGCTGATCGACGAGATCGGCCCGAAGATCTATCGCGGGGTTTTCTCGCTCGTCATCCTCGCGGCGCTCGGCCTGATGATCTGGGGCTACCGGAGCGCTGATTTCGTTGACGTCTATCAGCCGCCCGCCTGGGGCGTTCACCTCAACAACCTGATGATGCTCTTCGTCGTCTACCTCTTCGGCGTCGGCGGTGCGAAGGGCTGGCTGGCGACCAGAATCCGCCATCCGATGCTGACCGGCGTCATTGTCTGGGCGTCGGCGCATCTTCTGGTCAATGGTGACGAAGCCTCCATCCTTCTTTTCGGCGGGCTTGGCCTCTGGGCGGTCGGCATGATCTGGATGATCAACCGCCGCGTCGGCGCCTGGGCGCCGAAGAAATCCGCCGGCGCCGGCGCCGAGATCAAGCTCGTGCTCATCACCCTTGCAGTGTTCGCCGTAATCACCTTCGCCCATGGCTGGCTCTTCGGGGTCATGCCTTTTCCAGTGTGAGGCCATGCTCGCTTATCGTTTGCTGACCGAGGACGACACCTCCGCCTTCTGCCACAAGGTCACCGCGGCGCTGGCCGCCGGCTGGTCGCTGCACGGCGATCCGGTCTACGCCTTCGACGCCACGCGCGGCGTGATGCGCTGCGGGCAGGCCGTGGTGAAGGATGTGGGCGCGGCCTATGACGCGGAAATGAAGCTCGGCGCGCTTTAGGTCGCGTTTCGTGCGCCGCTTCGGCCCGTTAAGCTCGCCCCGGCACAAAAGGGGCGCGCGATGACCAAGACCAACGCCGGCAATTTCTTTGAGGATTTCCGCCTCGGCCAGATCATCGCCCACGCGACCCCGCGCACGGTGACCGAAGGCGACCGCTCGCTTTACAGCGCGCTTTATCCCAGCCGTTTTGCGCTTTCCTCCTCGGCGCCTTTCGCCGCCGCCTGCGGGTTTTCTCCCGCGCCGATGGAGGAGATGATCGGGTTTCATATCGCCTTCGGCAAGACGGTGCCCGACGTCTCGCTGAACGCCGTCGCCAATCTCGGTTATGCGGAATGCCGCTTCCACTGCCTCGTGCGGCCGGGCGATACGATCAGCGCATCGTCGGAGGTGATCGGCCTCAAGGAAAACTCGAACGGGAAAACCGGCGTCGTCTGGGTGCGCTCCACCGCAACGGATCGGCACGGGCGGGTCCTGCTCGACTGGGCGCGCTGGGTGATGGTGCGCAAGCGCGACGCCGCCGCGCCAACACCGGCGCCGGTGGTTCCCGTCCTCGCCCCCTCAGTGGCGGCTAGCGATCTGATTATCCCCGATGGGCTGGATTTCAGCGCCTATGATTTCGCAGCTGCGGGTGAGCCGCACCGTTGGGGCGATTACGCCCTCGGCGAGAAGATCGACCATGTCGATGGCGCGACGCTGGAGGAAGCCGAGCACATGATGGCGACGCGGCTTTGGCAGAACACCGCCAGGGTCCATTTCAACGAAGACGCCCGCCCCGGTCAGGGCCGCCTGATCTATGGCGGCCACATCATCAGCCTTGCGCGCGCGCTCTCCTTCAACGGCCTCGCCAACGCCGCGATGGTCTCCGCCATCAACGCCGGCGCCCATGCGGCCCCGGCGCAGGCAGGCGACACCGTCTACGCCTGGTCGGAAGTCCTGGACAAGGCGGAAACGGCAGCCCCCGGCGTCGGCGCGCTTCGGCTGCGGCTGGTGGCGACGAAGGGGCGGGACGAGACGATGACGCTGCGCGGGCCGGACGGCAAATACGCGCCCGGCGTGCTGCTCGATCTCGACTACTGGGCGCTGATGCCGCTTTGATCGCCCTCGTGGCGCCTCATCAAAGCCCGGTCCGCACGTCCCAAAGCTCCGGGAACAGCACCACCTCCAGCATCCGCCGCAGATAGACGACGCCAGAGGTGCCGCCGGTGCCGCGCTTGAAGCCGATCACCCGTTCCACCGTAGTCACATGGTTGAAGCGCCAGCGGCGGAACCAGTCCTCGAAATCGACCAGCTTTTCCGCCAGGTCGTAAAGCGCCCAATGCGCATCAGGGTCGCGGTAGACCGCCCCCCACGCCGCCAGAACGCTCTCATCCGCTTGATAGGGCAGGGTGAAATCCCGCTCAAGCGCCCCTGGCGCGATGGCGAAGCCGGAACGCGAAAGCAGCCGGATCGCCTCATCATAAAGGCTCGGCTCGGCCAGCCGCCGCTCCAGATCGACGACGATCTCCGGCCGGTGGGCGTGCGGTTTCAAAAGCCCGCGGGCCTTGTTGCCGACCATGAATTCGATGGAGCGGTAAAGATGCGACTGAAACCCCGATGACTGCCCCAGATCGTCACGAAACTGCGTGTATTCGCTTGGCGTCATCGTGCGCAGGATATCCCAGGCGTCGCTCAGGTGCTGGAAGATTCGCGAAAGTCGCGCCATCATCTTCAGCGCTGTCTGCACTTCACCCTCGATCACAGCGCGTCGCGCCGCCTCCATTTCATGGAGGGCGAGCTTCATCCAGAGCTCGCTGGTCTGGTGCTGGATGATGAACAGCATCTCGTCATGCGCGGTGGAAAGCGGCGCCTGCGCGTCCAGAACCCTGTTGAGCTGGAGGTAGTCGCCATAAGCCATCGCGCCTTTGAACGACATGCGTGCGCCGTCCTTCTCCGCGTCGTGGCTTGCGCTCATGTGACCGCCGCCCGCGCCTTGTATTCCGGCCGGTCCCAAAGCCGCCCGTCCAGCACCTCGGCCAGAACGCCCGCCGCCGCCGCGACCTCGGCGTGGGAAAGATAGAGCGGAGCGAAGCCGAAGCGCATCACGTCGGGAGCGCGAAAATCGCCAATGACGCCGCGCGCGATCAGCGCCTGCATCATCGCATGGCCTTCCTCATGCGCGAACGATACCTGACTGCCGCGGATCGCCGCGTCACGGGGGGAGATGAGCTTCAGCCCATACCCCGCGCAGCGCGCCTCAACCTCGCGGATGAAAAGCTCCGCGAGCGAGACGGACTTCGCCCTGATCGTCGTCATCTCCACGCCCTCGAAAAGGTCGAGCGCCGCGTCGAGCCCGGCCAGCGACAGCACTGGCGGCGTGCCGACCCGCATCCGTCCGACGCCTTCGAGCGGCCGATACCCCGGATCGAACGCGAAGGGCGCCTCATGGCCCATCCAGCCCGAAATCAACGGGCGCACATGTTCCTGCAATTCCGGCCGGACATAGAGAAACGCCGGCGCCCCCGGCCCGCCATTCAGGTACTTATAGCCGCAGCCGACCGCGAAATCCGCCCCCGCGCCGGTCAGGTCCACCTCGAAAGCCCCGGCGGAATGCGCCAGATCCCACATCGCCAGCGCGCCCGCCTCATGCGCGCGCCGGGTCAGCGCGCCCATGTCGTGCCGCCGCCCGGTGCGGTAATCCACCTCGGTCAGCATCATCACCGCGACGCTGTCGTCCAACGCCGCCTCCACCGCCTCGGGCGCAACGACGCGCAGTTCGTGATCGCGCGCCAGCCCGGCGACCAGTCCTTCGGCGATATAGAGATCGGTCGGGAAATTGCCGCTGTCGGAGAGGATCACCTTGCGCCCCGCCCGCATCTCCAGCGCGGCGGAGAGGCATTTGAAGACGTTGACGGAGGTGTTGTCCGCCGCCGTCACCGCGCCGGGCGGCGCGCCGATCAGCCGCCCGATCCGGTCGCCGACCCGACTTGGCGCGATGAACCAGCCGGCGTCGTTCCAGCCGCGGATCAGCATCGCGCCCCATTCATCCGTCACCGTCGAAGCGATCCGCGCTTGCGCGGCGCGCGTCAGCGGGCCGAGCGAATTGCCGTCGAGATAGATCACCCCATCGGGGATCAGGAACTCCGCGCGTTTGCCGGCCAGCGGGTCTTTGGCGTCCAGTTCGGCGATTTCATCGGTCAAAGGGCGATCCTTCGCGCTTCGGCCGCGCTCAGATACATCGCCTCCTCGATGCGAAGATTGGCGAGATAGGCGGCCGCCTCGGTCGGATTAGGCGCGCCGGACCTGAAGCTGTCAAGATAGTTTAAGCATGAAATATAAACGCAGTCGCCGCCGAAATTCCGCTCTGTCCACTCGAATCCATGTTCGCGCTCATTATTCTCGCCAGCCCGGCGCAGGAATATCCGCCCCTCGCCATCCAGCCGCAGCGCGCCGCTTTCGCCTTCGATCAGCATCTCGCCCATCGTGCGCCGCCGGTCCGTCGCCGCATGGTCCGCAAGCCGGTTACCGTCGAAAACCGCGCGCCGCCCGTCAGGCCAGTCGAGGATCGCGATCCCGGCATCCTCCCCCGCGATGGCGGGGTTCAGCCGGCGCAGATCGGCGTAAACCCCTGCGGGTTCCCCAAAAATCGCGCGAAAGAGGTCGATCCAGTGCACCGCCGTCTCATGGATCAGAAAGCGCGGCATTTTCTGGAAATAGGGTTGTCGGGAAAGATAGGCCTCCGGTCCCTGACCGTCGCCGGGCCGTAGCCGGAACAAGATTTCGTAAGGCCGCCCCACCGCGCCCGCCGCGATCAGTCGCGCGGCCTCCGCGTACCAGGGCTGATGGCGGATGTTTTCATGGATGATGATCCGCGCGCCGGCCGTCTCCGCCAGCGCCACTGCGCGCCCGGCCTCCTGCAGATCGCGGCAAAAGGGCTTTTGGCAAATCAGGTTCCGGCAAAGCGGGGTGAGCGCGGCGATCAGATCGAAATGCGCCGCAGGCGGGGCCGCGATGTCGATGATATCGGGGGACACCGCCTTCGCCATCTCCACCGCGTCGGCGAATACGGGCGCGCCAAGCCCTTCCGCCTTCGCCGCGTCGCGGTCGACGATGGCG
>JBBDTD010000078.1:31678-41441 GCA_040904645.1 Paracoccaceae bacterium | reverse complement strand
TTCCGCCCCCTCCGCCCGCGCCCACGCGTCCGCGTGAAAGCGGCCGAAATATCCGGCCCCGATCAGCGCGATCTTCACTTGTCCAGCCGCGCCAGCGCCGCAAGCACAGCGTCCTGCACCGCCTCCACCCCGGCCGTCCCGCCCAACTCGCAGGTCACCAGCCCGCCGCCCGCGAAGGCCCCGTCGACCGCCCGGCGGATCAGCGCCGCCGCTTCAGCCGCTTCGGGCGCGCCGCGCCGCACGGCGAGCCATTCCAGCATCATGGCGCCGGAAAGGATCATCGCCGTCGGGTTGGCCAGCCCCTTGCCCGCGATATCCGGCGCCGTGCCGTGGCAGGGCTGGAACACAGCATGCTCGTCGCCGATATCGGCGGAGGGCGCATAGCCCATGCCGCCCATCAGCGCCGCGCCGAGATCGGAGAGAATGTCGCCGAACATGTTCTCGGTCACGGCGACGTCGATCGCCCAGGGCTTTTGCGCCATGGTCATCGCGAAAGCGTCGACATAAGCACCGTCGGTCTCGATTCCGGGAAAGGCCTTCGCCCGCTCCGCGAAAATTTCCCGAAAGAACCAGAACGCGGCGAATACATTAGCCTTGTCGACGCAGGTGACCTTGCCCGGATGGCCCAGCGCCTTGCGCTCCTCAGCCAGACGAAAGGAGAAATCGAAAAGCTTTTCGGAAACCGGCCGGGTGATCAGCATCGTCTCGCGCGCCTCATCGGCGTTGACCGAGCCTTTCGCCGCGGGCGCGAAAAGGCCCTCGGTGCTTTCGCGGATGATAACGTAATCCATCTTCGCGGTTCGGTCGTCGGCCAGCACCCGGCGCACGCCGGGGATCGGGCGCACCGGGCGCACCCCGGCGTAAAGATCGAAATGAAAGCGGATGGAGATTTGCGGCGTGATCTCGCGCCCGTCGGGGCGCCGCACCTCCGGCAGGCCCATCGCCGCGAGGAAGATCGCGTCGGCCTCCCCCGCGGTTTTCAGATCGGCGGGCGGGATTTCATGGCCGGTGTCGCGCCAGCAAGCCGCGCCGCCCTGGAGCCGGTTCCAGTTCAGCCTGAAGCCGCAGCGCGCGGCCGCGGCTGCGACCACCGCCTCCGCCGCTGGCGTCACCTCATGGCCAATGCCGTCGCCAGGAAAGACGGCGATGTTGAAATCCTGCGTCATGAAGACTCCTTCAGTCGAGAAAACGCGCCAGCGGGCCAAGATCGGCGCGCCAATGCGCCGGGGCGAGGCCGGGCGCCGGGCTGTCGAACCGCGCAAGCCGGTCGCCGAGCAGGCAGCCAAGCACCGCCTGCCCCAGCCCTTCGCCCGCGAAGGCGAGGTTGGAGATATTTCGCAGCGCACTGGATTTCGCCTGATCGAGATGCGGGCGGCCAAGCCGATCACTCTCCCAGGCCTCTTCGGCCCAGTCGACATGCGCGGAGTCCATATCCTCCAGCATCACCCTCTGCTCGCCCCCGGGCATGACCCGGATCACCCGGTTGGAGACGATGGAGGTGATCCAGAGCGCGCCTTCGACATCCAGCGCCATACCGTCGGGATAGGTTCCCGCGCCATATTCCGCGACGACCCGCCGCCCGCTCAGCGCGCCATTGGCGCCCAGACGATAGGCTGAGGTTCGCCGGGCGAAGGTTTCGTTCACAAAAAGCGTCTCCCCATCGGCGGAGAGCGCGCATTCATTGGCGTAGCCAAGCCCGTCGGCGACGATGCGCGCCCCGGCGCCGTCGATCAGCACGATGAAACCGGTGTTCGCGCCCTTGCGATAATCATCGGCGCGCGGGCGAACCGTGGTGGAGACGGTCAGCCAGATCCGCCCCTCGCCATCCAGCAGCACGAAATTCGCCGGCGGCAGCCGCCGCCCGTCCAGCTCGGTCAGGACCGGCTCGACGCGCCCCTCGTGGTCCATGCGGTTGAGCGCGCCGAACTCATCGCCAAGATCCGCGAGGAGGAAGGTCCCCCCCGCCTCCAGCGCGATGCCGTTCGGCCTGACTGTCGCGCCCTTGGCGCCGATGGTTCTCGTCGCCCCGCCGGGCGAAATGACGGAAACGCCGCCATTCCTTTCCCAACTCGGTGCGAAGATCAGGCCGGAGCCATGCGCAAGCGCGCATTCGGGGCGTTGAAGCCCCTCTCCAATCCATTCAAGCGTCGCAAAGTCTATCATCGCGGCGCAGAATATGCGGCTGCGCGGTGGGGGGCTAGGGGATATGTTCCGGGCGCGCTCATTCGACTTTCAGCCCGGTCGCCAGCCCATCCATGCTGCAAAGATTGTTCTCTTTCCAATAAGTTCTGACGCCTTCCGGCCCCTTGGCGTCATGCCAGTTGTTTATCGCCGCGCGCTCCCCCTCATGCTCGAAAAGCGGCACGCCATACCCGCAGGATGTCTGGACGAGGTCGATGTCGAGCCTGACGATCTGCCGCGCGCCGAGCGGGGCTTCGCCGCCATAGTGAAGCGCCAGCATCTGCTTGAATTCGTCGCGTTCCCAGCCGATTGCGGCGCCGCGCCCGTAAAGGCGCAGGATCATCGGCGGCCCGGCGAAGGCGCAGAACATGATCGTCAGCCGCCCATCGGCCAGCATATGCGCGGCGGTTTCATTCCCGCTGCCGGTGCGATCCAGATAGAGCGCCGTGTTCGCATCCACGATCCGCAGCGCGGCGATCTCCCGGGGGGAGATGTTCACCCGACTCGAAGCCGTCGCGGAGGCGGTGAAGAAGATATGCTGCCCGAGAATGAAATCCCGATGCTTCTGCTCGAGAGTCTGAAACTGCTTCGCCATGCGCCCCGGCACCTTTTTCCGATGAGAATCAACCTATAAGCCCTGCCCGGTGGATCGCAATTATCTTCGCGCCTCTCAGCCGCTTGACCCGAAGCTGGCGGGGACGTTTCCTGACGTTTTCACGTTATGGAGCCCGCCATGCCCTTCGACCTCTGGCTCGCCTTCGCCGCCGCGTCAGCGCTTCTGCTGGCGATTCCCGGCCCGACCGTGCTGCTGGTCACCGCCTATGCGCTTGGCGCCGGGCGGCGGGTCGCGCTCTGGGTGGCGTTCGGGGTGTTTCTGGGCGATCTGCTGGCGATCTCGCTTTCGGTCGTCGGCCTCGGCGCGCTGCTCGCCGCCTCGGCCACACTCTTCACCGCGCTCAAATGGCTTGGAGGCGCCTATCTGATCTGGCTCGGCTGGAAGCTCTTCACCGCCCCGGCGACGGGTGAGCGGATCGAGGCGAAGGGCGCTGAGAAATCCGGGGGCGCGATGTGCCTTCATGCCTTCGCCGTCACCGCGACCAACCCGAAAAGCATCGTCTTCTTCATCGCCTTCCTTCCGCAATTCATCGACCATGCCGCACCGGCCGCGCCGCAACTGGCGCTGATGGTGGCGACCTTCACGCTGCTCGGCGCGCTCAACGCGCTGCTCTATGCGCTCGCCGCCGGGGCGCTGCGCGAACGTCTGAAGCGCCCGGCCGTGATCCGCTGGTTCAACCGCGTCGGCGGCGGGGCGCTGATGGCGATGGGGCTGGCGACGATGCTGTCGCGGCGGGTGTGAACAAGCTTGGCGGCGGGTGTGAAAACCGCCTATCCATGAATTGACGCCGCGTAGCCTCAGATAATTGGAGCATGATCGCCATGGCCCTTCCCACCCTCGTCCGCATCTTCGAATCGCGCCGCGCGCCAAATCCGCGCCGCGTCTCGATCTTCCTCGCCGAAAAGGGGTTGGAAGTGGAGCGGGTGGAGGTGGACATCATGTCCGGGGAGCATCTGAAAGACGGCCACCGTCTGAAGGCCGGCAGCCACCATGTGCCGGTGGTCGAACTTTCCGACGGCACGTTCCTCTCCGAAACCGTCGCGATCTGTCGTTATGTGGAGGCCCTCCATCCTGAACCGAACCTGATGGGCCGCGACGCGAAAGAGGCGGCGATCATCGAGATGTGGCAGCGGCGGATGGAGTTTTCCGTTCTGATGAACATCGCCTATGTCGCCCGCCACACCATCCCAGCGATGCAGACGCTGGAGCGCCAGCAGGTGCCGGAATGGGGCGAGGCCTGCATCCCGCGCATGGAGGCGGCGCTTCGCGCCCTCGACGCCCGGCTCCGCGAAAGCCCGTTCATCGCCTGCGAGCGGTTCACCATTGCGGATATCACCGCGATGGTCGGACTCGACTTCATGCGCGTCCTCCGCCGCGGCCCGCCCGAAGGATGTGAGGCGTTGGCCGAATGGCGCGAGCATCTGAAAGAGCGCCCCTCCGCCGTCGCATGAAACGGGGGCCGCGCCGCGCCGCCTGACGCGGGTCCCCCGCGATCGGCGCCAGAGCAGGAAGCCTTGGTTCAGCACCCGTTAAAATGGTCGCGTGGGGGGTCATAGGGTTTCAGCACGATCCTCCGCGTCCTATGCTCCCGGCGGATCGCTCGCCGCGATGCGAGGTTTAACATGGCCGTTGGTCGGATATGTACCTGCGCGGCGACAAGAAGGGAATCTGCATGCCGAAGCGCTTCGACACGGTTTTTCGCACGCTCGCGCTCGAAGCGGGCGCCGCGATCATGGAGATATACGCGCAAAACGATTACGGCGTCATGGAAAAGAGCGACCACAGCCCGGTGACGCGCGCAGATATCGCCGCCGACAAGCTGATCCACGCCGGACTCGAGGCTGCGTTTCCAGGCATGCAGATCGTGACGGAGGAACGCGCGGCCACCCATGGCGGCGCCCGGGCAGAGCGGTTCTTCCTCGTCGACCCGCTCGACGGCACGAAGGAATTCGTCAAACGCGGCGGCGATTTCACGGTCAACATCGCGCTGATCGAGAACGGCGCTCCCGTGGCCGGCGTGGTCTACGCCCCGGCCAAGGGGCGGCTTTTCCAGACTTTGGACGAAGGCGGCGCGGTTGAGGAGACCGGCGATTTCGGCGCGGCGCCCGGCCCGCGCCGTCCGCTCGCCGTCTCGCGCCCCGACAACGCCGCGCTGACAATCGTCGCTTCCGCCTCGCACCGCGACGCGGCGACCGACGCCTATATCGCCCGCTACCGCGTCGCGGCTTTTCGCCCCGCCGGATCGTCGCTGAAATTCTGCCTCGTGGCCGCGGGGGAGGCGGACCTCTACCCCCGGCTTGGCCGAACGATGGAGTGGGACACCGCGGCGGGGCACGCCATCCTCGCGGCGGCGGGCGGCTGCGTCGTGCGGGCGCAAGCGCCCGATATGGCGCTCCGCTATGGCAAGCCCGGCGACGACAACCCACATTTCATCGCATACGCCCCCGGCGTGGAGGTGCTCTGAGTCATGGCTGTCACCCTCTTCATCCCGGCGCGCTACGCTTCCAGCCGTTTTCCGGGCAAGCCGCTCGCGCCGCTCAAGGGCGCGGGCGGGGCTGAGAAAAGCCTGATCCGCCGCTCGTGGGAGGCGGCGATGGCGGTCAAGGGAGTCGACCGCGTCGCGGTCGCCACCGACGATCAGCGGATCGCGGAGCATGTGCGCGCCTTCGGCGCGGAGGTGGCGATGACTTCCTCCGGGGCGCGAAACGGCTCCGAGCGTTGCGCGGAGGCCGCGGAGGGCGCCGCATCGGGCGACATCATCGTCAATCTTCAGGGCGACGCGCCGCTAACGCCGCCCTGGTTCGTCGAGGCGCTGATAGAAGCCCTGCGCGCCGCGCCCGCCGAGGTCGGCATGGCCACCCCCGTGCTTCGCTGCGATGCGGAGGCGCTGGCGGGCTTTCAGTCGGACCGCGCCGCCGGGCGGGTCGGCGGCACGACGGCGGTGATGCGCCCCGACCGCCGCGCGCTCTATTTCTCCAAGGAAGTGCTGCCCTACACCCCGGCCGGCTGGACCGGCGCCGCGCCGGAGGTCTGGCACCATGTCGGCGTCTACGCCTACCGCCCGGCCGCGCTTCGCGCCTATCTCTCCTGGCCCGAAGGGCCGCTGGAGCGGCGCGAAGGGCTGGAGCAGCTCCGATTCCTCGAAAACGGCGCGGAGATCCTCTGCGTCGAGGTCGAGGCTCGCGGCGCCACCTTCTGGGAGCTGAACAACCCCGAGGACACGCCGAAAATCGAAGCGGCGCTGGGGGCTCGCGGCACCAGGTGAGCCGGGCATGAGCAAGGCGCCGCTGGGCTCGGTCGTCGCACTGACCCGCCTTCGAACCGACGCGGCATGGCGGTGCGGCGCCGACCCTGCTGGCGCCCGGCCCTGGGGTGCAAGCTGGCGTCGCCGCGCTGCGATGATATGGTCGCGTCGTTCCGGGAAAGGTGCATGAATGTGTGCGAAGGTTCTGGTCACGGGCGGCGCCGGGTATATCGGCAGCCATGCCTGCAAGCTCTTGAAAGCGGCGGGGCATTCGTCGGTTGTCTTCGACAATCTGAGCACCGGCTGGCGGCAGGCGGTGAAGTTCGGCTCGCTGATCGAGGGCGACCTGCTTGACCCCCACGCCCTCAGGGCGGCGTTCGCCGAGACGCGCCCGGACGCGGTCATGCACTTCGCCGCCCTCTCGAATGTCGGCGAAAGCGCCGAGAAACCCGAACTATACTGGCGCAACAACGTCGCCGGTTCGATGAACCTGCTCGACGCGATGCGCGCCGCCGGCGTTGACAAGCTCGTTTTCTCTTCCACTTGCGCGACTTACGGCGTCACGGACGCGCCGCTCGACGAAACCCACGGCCAGGCGCCGATCAATCCTTACGGACAATCGAAACTGGCGGTGGAGCGGATGATCGCCGATTACACTGTCCACGGCCTCGGCGCGGTGATCTTTCGCTATTTCAACGTCGCGGGCGCGGATCCCGATGCCGAGATCGGCGAGCACCACGAGCCGGAAACCCATCTTGTCCCCATCCTTCTGGACGCGATCGCCGGCGCAAGGCCCGAACTGGTGGTCAATGGCGACGATTACGACACGCCCGACGGCACCTGCATCCGCGACTATATCCATGTGATGGATCTGGCCCGGGCGCATGTGCTGGGGCTTGAGCATCTCCTTGGCGGCGGCGGCGCGCTCACGCTCAATCTCGGCTCCGGCTCGGGGTTTTCGGTGCGCGAGGTGATTGAAGCCGCCGAAGCGGCGACTGGCCTTCCCGCGCCGTGCCGGATCGGGCCGCGCCGCGCCGGGGATCCGCCTCGCCTCGTTTCCGGCTCCGCGCTGGCGGAACGGACGCTTGGCTGGCGCCCCGCGCGATCAGCCATGGCGACGATGATCGCCGACGCATGGGCCTGGCGGGCGACCGGCCTTTACAAGCGATGAGCGCGCCGGCCGGCTGTCGTCATCGACGTCACCCGCGCCAACTCCGTCGCCGGGCTCGGGCCGCCGTCCTCGGGTCGCCGACCGGGGTCGACGGGGCGGACCGCGCCTGAAACGACGCCGCGCTTGACTGGCGCTTCCGCCCGGCGGCCTTTCCCGCCCGAAAGCGCCCCGCCGCTATCCGAAGACCAGCGATGGCAGCCAGAGCGCGAGGCTGGGGAACTCCAGCACCAGCGCGAGGCCGATCAGCTGCAGGATCACGAAGGGAATGATGCCGAGATAGATCTCCTGCATCTTCACCGAACTCGGTGCGACGCCCTTCATGTAGAACAGCGCGAACCCGAAGGGCGGGGTCAGGAACGAGGTCTGAAGGTTCACCGCCACCAGGATCGCGAACCAGTACATGACCTGCGCCTGCAACGCGTCCGTCTGCGCCATGGTGGTTGGCGCATCGAGCCCGAGATGCGGTGCGAAAGCCGGCGCGAGCAGCTTGATGACCGGCGCGAAGACCGGAAGGATGATCAGCGTGATCTCCAGGAAGTCGAAGAAGAACCCCATCAGGAAGATCGTCCCCATAAGGACGAAGAGCAGCGGCCAGGGCGAAAGCTGCATCCACTCGATCAGGTGAATGATCAGATCTTCGCCGTAAACATTGCGGAAGATCGTGGAAAAGGCAGTGGCGCCGACGAAGATGAAGAAGATCATCGCAGTGGTCAGCGCGGTGCGCTGGATCACCGATTTCAGCACTTCGTAGCTGAGTGTGCCATTGATCCAGGCCAGAACCATTGCGCCAAAGGCCCCGACTCCGGCCGCCTCCGTCGGGGTCGCCCAACCGGCGAAGATCGAGCCGAGCACCATGAAGATCAGGAAGATCGGTGGCACGAAGCCCTTCATGATGCCGCCGAGCAGGGTATCGCCCTCGCGCTTGCCGATCCACATCGCCGTCGCGAAGACCACGAGGAAGGCGATGAGCGACCAGTTGATCGTCGCGGCCGCAAGATCCGCCGACATCGCGAAAGCCGCGACGCCGATCGCCGCGCCCGAAATCACGAAGAAGAGCAGCGTGTTGCCTTGATTCGTCGGCTCAAGGTTGATCGAGGCCTTGGCCATCGACGGCGCCTTGGACGGGTTCAGGAAGGCGTAGACCATGATGTAGAGGAAATAGAGGCCGGAAAGCACAAGCCCGGGCAGGATGGCGCCGATGAACAGGTTGCCCACCGAAACGGCGAGCAGGTTCGCCATCAGCACCAGCATGATCGATGGCGGGATGAGAATGCCGAGGGTGGAGGAGGCGGCGATGGTGCCCGTCGCCAGCGCAGGCGAGTAGCCGCGCGCCAGCATGGTCGGCAGCGCCAGCAGCGTGATCATCACCACCGAGGCGCCGATGATGCCGGTCGTCGCCGCCATGATCGTGCCCATCACCGTGACGGAGAGCGCGAGGCCGCCCGGAATGCGCCGCATCATGATCTGCAGGATATGCAGCAGATCCTCCGCGACGCGGGACCGCTCCAGCATGGTGCCCATGAAGACGAAACAGGGGATGGCCACGAGGATCGGGTTGTAGATCGCGCCGTCCGCGCTGCTGCCCCAGACCCGGTTGATCACCTGAAAGAACACTGACCAGTTGAGAAAGCCGAGTTCGATCGAAACGACCGCGAAGATCGTGGAGACGCCGCCAAGCGCGAAGGCCACCGGAATGCCGGTGAAGAGCGCCATGGCCAGCGCCAGAAACATATAGGCGCCGATATAGACGTAAAGGTGGTCGTAGACGACGCCCCAGAGTTCTGTCATCGATCAGGCGCTCCCGGTTTCGCGCTTCAGGGCTTCTTCGGCGGCCAGGCGCGCGCGCTCCAGCTCGGCCGCGTCGTCGGCGAAGATCGACAGCGCGGTTTCGGCGTCGCGGCTCGCGAATTCGGGGCCGAAGAGATAGACGATAAGCCGGAAGGCCGTCGCCAGCACCGCGAGCATGGCGATGACGAAGCCGACCGGCATGAAGAATTTCAGGAACCAGCGCCATGGCAGGCCGGTCATCGAGTCCGAGCCCTCGTTCTGGCCCCAGGAGATGGAAAAGAGCGTGGCGCTGTACTGAATCATCAGGATCAGGAACGGAATGGCGAAGATGATCAGCAGCACCAGTTCCGACCAGGCCTGACGGCGACGCGGAAAGAGTTCACGAAACACATCGACCCGGACATGCGCGTTGGCGAGATAGCCGAAGCCGAAGCTGAGCAGCAGGATCGCGCCATGAAAGTGCCACTGCAGCTCCTGCAGGATGGTGGAGAGCGACACGCCGTATTGCACGGTCAGATCAGCGAGAAAAAGCCGGGTGAACTCCACTTTGCGCGTCACCACGTCAAACATGATGACGGCGATGAGCGGCAGCATCAGCCATCCGACCGCCTTGCCGAACCAGCGGCCGATGGCGTCGAACACCGCCGATATGTTCAGAAGCGCCTGCATGTTTCCTCTCCCGTCCGGCTACGCGCGCGCCGCCCCGCAGCGGCGAGGGATAAATTCCCGGCGTATCTGGATCTGTTTTTCGCGCCGCCTTGGC
>JBBDTD010000078.1:28558-31668 GCA_040904645.1 Paracoccaceae bacterium | reverse complement strand
GGGGGGGCCTTGGGGGGGGCGGCCCCCCCCCCCCCCGAGAGATGGGTTCTACTTGAGATAACCGTTGTCGCCCCAGACCTTGTATTCGTCGTTGAAGGTCGTCCAGCTTTCCCAGAACCGCTTCACATCTTCGTTGGCGGCGATCTCCTCGGCGAGCACCTCTTCCCAGGCGCCGCGGAACGCGTCGAGAAACTCGGGCGGCCACTGCATGATCTTCACGCCGTCAGCCTGGTTGGCGATCATGGCCGCGGCCTGCGACGCCTCGCCATCGGCGAATTCCTTGCCGATATTGGCGTCGCAGGCGGTCTGCAGGATGAACTTGTTCTTGTCGGAAAGCGCGTTCCACGCATCCATGTTGACAAGAAGTTCGTTCGTGGTGGACTGCTGGTGCCAGCCGGGGAAGTAATTGTACTTCGCCACCTGATAGAAGCCGAGCGTCCGGTCCGAAGACGGCAGCGAGAACTCGGTCGCATCAAGCGTGCCAAGCTCCAGCGCAGGATAGATATCGCCCGGCGCCAGAAGCTGGGTGGAGACGCCCAGCTTCTGCATCACCCGCGCGCCCATCGCGAAGAAGCGCATCTTCAGCCCCTTGAGCTGGTCGAGGGAGGTGATCTCCTCCCGGAACCAGCCGGAGGTCTCGGGCGGGATCAGGCCGCAGACCATCCATTTGATGTTATCGCGGGCGTAGACCTCGGCGATCAGTTCCTCGCCGCCGCCATGTTTCAGCCAGGCGAGGAACGGCCCGGTGCTCGGCCCGAACGGCCAAGCGGCCGCAAACGCGTACATGGAGTTCTTGCCCGCGTTGGCGCCCGGCGTGCCATAGGCGATCTCGAATGCGCCCTGGCTCACCGGGTCATAGTAGCCGAAGCCCCCTGTCAGCGCGCCTGGCTCGAAGACCTTGATGTCGAAATCGCCGTCCGAAAGCGTCCGCACCGTGTCGGCGAGATAGGGGCCGACCGGGCCGAGCACCGACATCTCGGTCCCGAAAGCGGAATGCATCTTCCAGCGGACTTTCTGCTGCGCGTCGGCGTCCGACGGCGCCATCGACAGCGCCATCGCCGCCGTCGCGGCGACTGCGCCGAGTTTGGTCAGATAGGTGAATCGCATGCGTTACCTTCCATATTGCGCGTTGCTTGTGGGCGCTTTAGCCGCGCCCTTGTTTTTTATGGAGTCAGGTTAAGCGGATTTGTGCGAACCCTGTCAATCGACGAAGCGGCCATTCGGAGAGAAATCGACCTCGGCGCCCAAAAACCAAGCAGAATCGACCGCTAGTATCGCGCCTCCGCGGAAAATATTGCGCTGCACAAGGGATTTAGCGATCAGATGACGGTGTAATCCGCAGTCAGCCGCTCGCCTTCGGGGCGAGTTTTGCCGGCCCGAACATGAGCGGCCCCGATCGCCCGGGGCTCCATCGAATGGCCCACGTTCATGGCAGCCCTTGCAGTCCGAAACGCTCGGCCCCGCCTCGCGGCCTGATGAGCATTTCCCGGAGCGGCGTTCGCAGATTCATGCGACGCTGTCCCTGAGCGCGCGGAGATGCGGGAACCGCTCCCACCCGAACACATCCTCGGAGGGGCCCTGCCGGTCGAAGCGCGCCTTTTTCTCCAGCGCCTCGGCCAGCGTCGGGTTCCGGCCTTCCTCGATTTCCCACAGCGCGAACCAGACATGGTCGAGCACGGGGAACCATTCGGCCCGGCGCTGGAAGAACTGGCGATGCACGGTGCGAAAGGCGAAATTCGCCAGCGCCTCCGCGTCGCGCCAGAGCGAAACGGTCCAGGTCATCTGCGGATCGTCCCAGATAATCTGCTTCGCGCCGTCGCCGGAAAGCTGCCAGATGAAGCCGGGGCTGCGGGCGGCGAGGGTCTTCATCCGCTCCGTATTGTCGTTGAAGACCTTCATCCGCTCATCTTGAAGCGGCCAGCGCGCGCGGGCGATGTTGAACTGGGCGAGAGGCACGCGCCTACCCTGCGACGCCCAGGAGCGGATCCCGGCTGATCATAGGGCTGGAGTGCATGGCATGCGCCTCGCCGATTGCGTGACAGAGACGGTATGTGGCGGAGTTCGCCGAGTCAAAGAGGCTTGCGCCACCGCGCGCGAGTCGTAGCGGCCGCGGCCAGATCAGTAAAGCGCGACCGGGTTGCCGGGGGAGCCGGTGGCGCCTTTGATCTTCAGCGGCGACCAGACGAAGAGGAACTCATAGGCCTTGTCCGCGACCAGCTGGCTCAGATCCAGGTTCTCGATATTCCAGACGCCGAGCCTCGTTTGCAGGTTGAGATGGCATTCGAACGGGTCGCCCGGATTTTCGCCCGGCACCGCTTCCGTCGCCCATGTGTCGGAGCCGGTCAGGATGATCTTCTGCTCGCCCATGTATGTGCACGCGGAAAGCCCGAAGCCCGGCTCGCCAGAATTGAACTCGACGGCGCGGGCGGCTTTCTCCGCCCCGTCATACTTGTCCCAATCGCTCGCGCTCCAGATGTCGCCGTGTCCGGTATGGAGGAATACGCAATCGCCTTCGCCGATCGGGGCGATGCCCTGCGCTTCGACCATCGCCTTCACGTCGACGTCGCTGATGATGCCGGGATCGCCCGCGCCGCCAGCCGGGATCGGCAGCTGCCCGCCGCGATACGCGACGGCGTCCAGCAGCACGCCGCGGCACACAAAGCCCTTTTCGGCGACATGCTCGACGCCGAGCGGGCCCATCCCATAGGAATTGATCGTCGGGTCGTCGCCGACGATCCGCCCGTTATAGAAATAGAGGCCCTTCGAGGTGATCACGCCGATATGGCCGGGGCCGTCGAACTGCGTGCCGATCTGACCGATCTCCGCGGCGAGGTATTCGTCGTTATAGACCAGCTGATGTTCGCCGAACGGTCCGCCCGTCGGCAGGCCGGGGATCGTCATCCGCCAGCCGCGCCCGCCAAAGGTCGGCGCGTCGCCGGCGTAGATCTTGCCAAGCGTCGCGACCTTGCCCTGCTTCACCAGGCCGACCGCTTTCATGATCATTTCCGGGGTCGTCCGGTTGACGGCGCCGACCTTGTCGTCCGCGCCCCATTCGGTGGGCGCCCAGTTCTGCTCGTAAGGTTTGTCGTTGACCGTCTGCGCGCTCGCCA
>JBBDTD010000078.1:0-28548 GCA_040904645.1 Paracoccaceae bacterium | reverse complement strand
CCGAGACGACGTCGGTCGCCCCGGATGCCGCCATGGCGAGCGCCGCAACGGCGACGAAAGTAATGAACTTCGCAGGCGACATTGGTATTCTCCCTTGGTCCCGTCGGTTTTACTTCCCGTCTGCGGCGGCTTCGGCCGAGCGCAGGTCTGGCGACGGCCTACGGTTGATCGTCGCGACGCGAATATAGCTGGAGGAAGTGCATGCCCGAAATGATTCTTGCGGTGTGGCGCGCGCAGGGGGGGGCTTTGCGCAGCGACGCGAATTTGCTGAACAGCGCGCGAAGGCTCTGTTATCGTTTCGCCGCGCGGTTGCAGAACGCCAGTGAAAAATCCGCGCCAGAGATAACGAACACGGAGGAAACGACATGAAGTTCACCCGCTTCGCAGGCCTTGCCTGCGGCGCCTTGCTGGCCTCGGCCGCAGCCGTCGCAGCGCAGGATTGCCAGCCGTCAAAATACGGCGCGGACGATGAGATCGGCGCCGCCAACATGATCACGCCCGACAGCGTGCTGATGGCGGCGCAACTGATCAAGAAGGGCGAGACGCACCCCCTCGGCATCGTCATCGACCCCAACATGCCGGCCTTCCCGCCGCGCAAGATGCAGCTTCAGGTCGTCCAGCCCGGCCAGAGCGGCGGCAAGACGCTGGATGCGGGTTTCGGCTGGCCCGGCTCCTATAATGACGACATCTCGCAGCTCTGGTGGGGCACCGGGCCGCAGATCGACGGGCTCGGCCATCTCGGGGAAGAGGATACTTATTACAACTGCAACAAGGGCGCGGATTTCGCCAACCTGACCGGGCTGACCAAGCTCGGCATCCACGGGATTCCGCCGATCGTGGCGCGCGGCGTGATGATCGACATGGTCGAGCAGCTCGGCGCCGACAAGCTGAAGGCCGGCATGGGCTTCGGATCGGAGGACATCAAGGCGGCGATGGCGGCGCAGGGTGTGGAGATCAAACCCGGCGACGTCGTGCTCTTCCACACCGGGTGGACCGACTCAATGCTTGAGGCCGAACCCGCCACCTGGGTCAGCGGCGAGCCGGGACTGACCAACGAGGCTGCGACCTGGCTGGCGAAGCTGGAGCCGGTTGCGGTCGGCTCGGACACCTGGGGGCTGGAGGCCGTGCCGCCGGTCGCGGGCGACAAGGTCTTCTACGGTCACGTCACATTCCTCGCCCATAACGGGATCTACATTCTGGAGACGATGAACACCGGCAGGCTGGCGGAGGAGGGCGTGACCGAGTTCATGTTCGTCCTCGGGCAGGCCCGGCTGAAAGGCGCCGTCCAGATGATGATCAACCCGGTCGCGCTCTGGTGAAGTGAAGGAGGGGGCGGGCCCGGCGCGGCCCCCCCCCGCCGGATGGCCGGAGGGCGGGCTTCCGGGCGCGCTCGCGGCGGCCTCAGCTTGCGATGAAGGCGAGGATGTCGGCGTTCACCCGCTCGGGATGCGTGGCGAAGAGCCCGTGCGAGAGGCCTTCATAGACCTTCAGGTCGCCCTTTTTCAGAAAATCGATTCCCTTGAGCGCGGCGGCCTGGATCGGCACCACCTGGTCGTCGTCGCCGTGCAGGAGCAGGACAGGGACGTCGATCGCCTTCAGGTCCTCCGTGAAATCGGTCTCGGAGAAAGCCTTGATGCCGTCGTAATGCGCCTTCGCGCCGCCGGCCATGCCCTGGCGGAACCAGTTGTCGATCAGCCCCTGGCTGACGACAGCGCCCGCACGGTTGAAGCCGTAGAACGGGCCCGCGGCCACATCGCGATAGAATTGCGCCCGGTTGGCGACGAGCGCGTCGCGAAAGCCGTCGAAAACCTCGCGCGGCAGCCCCTCGGGGTTGGCTTCGGTCTTCAGCATCAGCGGCGGCACCGCCGCGATCAGGACCGCCTTCGCGACCCGGCCCGGCTCGGCCCGCGCGACATAGCGCGTCGCCTCGCCGCCGCCGGTCGAGTGGCCGACATGAACCGCGTTCCGGAGGTCGAGCGCCTTCGCCAACGCCGCGACGTCGGCGGCGTAATGATCCATGTCGTGGCCGCTGTCGATCTGGCTGGACCGCCCATGCCCGCGCCGGTCGTGCGCGATCACGCGATAGCCCTTGCCGAGAAAGAACAGCATCTGGTTGTCCCAGTCGTCGGAACTCAACGGCCATCCGTGATGGAAAACGATCGGCTGCGCATCCTTCGGACCCCAGTCCTTGTAGAAGATTTCGACGCCGTCTTCGGTCGTGATCGTGCTCATCTCGCTTCTCCTTTTCAGGCGGCCCCTCGCCGCCTCCGATATGGACAAACTGGGGGCCGGAGCGCAGGTTCGCGCGTGGCGGAATCGACAATTTCCGGGGCGGAACTGACAAATGGTCGCGAAACAGCGTCTCGTCGCCGAAATCGGCCTGCTGATCTATCCTGATGCGCAGCTTTCGGCCGTTTATGGGCTGACGGATCTCTTCCGCATCGCCGGCGAATGGGCGCCGACCGAGCCGGGGGCTGCCCCGCCCGCGATCCGCGTGAGCCATTGGCGAGCGGAGCCTGGCGACGAAGGCGTCGCTTGCGTCCATGACAGCCATCCCGGCGCGGAACACAAGCTCGCCTATGTCATCGCGCCGCCGAGCCTCGTGATGCCGGGCGACATGCAGGACATGCGCCCGGCCGCAGCCTGGCTCGCGGCGCGCCACGCCGAAGGGGGCGCAGCCTGCTCGGTTTGCGCCGGCGCCTTCGTTCTGGCTGAGGCCGGGCTGGTTGACGGGCGCCCGGCGACGACCCACTGGGCCTTCGCCGCCGCGCTGGCCGAACGTTTTCCGGCAGTGAAGATCGACGCCGACCGGATGGTGATCGACGATGGGGACATCATCACCGCCGGCGGGATTCTGGCCTGGGCCGATCTCGGCCTGACGCTGGTCGAGCGGCTGATGGGGCCGAGCGTCATGCTCGCCACCGCGCGTTTCCTGCTCGTCGAGCCGCCGGGCCGCTCTCAGCGCCCGTTCCGCGCCTTCTCGCCGCGTTTCGATCATGGCGACGCCGCCGTGCTCATGGCGCAGCGGCGACTGCACGCCGCGCAAGGAAAAGGTCTGAGCGTATCCGAACTCGCGGGGACCGCCGGGCTGGAGGCGCGCACTTTCCTGCGCCGGTTCAGCAGGGCGACCGGTTTCCGGCCCGCCGAATACGCGCAGCAGATCAGGATCGCGAAAGCGCGCGAGGAACTGGAATCGAGCAATCGCTCCGTTGAGCAGATCGCCTTCGATGTCGGTTATTCGGACCCGGCCTCGTTCCGGAGGCTATTCCAGCGTGTCACCAGCCTCGCGCCCAACGCCTACCGGCGACGATTTGGCGCCAGGGCGACGTTGGGACGTTCGATGGAGGAAAAAACGACCTGAAGGTTTTCGGCTTTCGATCCTCAGGGCCTTTCGGGCGGAATGCTCACGCCGCCTCCAGCATCAGGGCGATGCCCTGCCCGACGCCGATGCACATGGTGCAGAGCGCGCGATTCGTCCCCTATTCCCGCATTTCGATGGCGGCGGTGAGCGCGAGCCGCGCGCCCGACATGCCGAGAGGATGGCCGAGCGCGATGGCGCCGCCATTCGGGTTCACGTGATCGGCGTTATCGGAAAGCCCAAGCTGGCGCATCACCGCGAGGCCCTGCGCCGCAAACGCCTCGTTCAGCTCGATGATGTCGATATCGCCGATGGAAAGGCCGAGCCGCTCCAGCAGTTTTTCGGTCGCCGGAGCCGGGCCGATGCCCATGATCCGGGGCGCGACGCCGGCGACAGCCATGCCGACGACGCGGGCGATCGGAGTCAGGCCGTATTTTTCCGCCGCTTCGCGGCTGGCGATGATCAGCGCCGCCGCGCCGTCATTGACGCCGGAAGCGTTGCCGGCCGTCACCGTCCCGTCCTTGCGGAACGGGGTCGGCAGGCTGGCGAGCTTTTCCAGCGTAGTGGCGCGGGGGTGTTCGTCATGCTCGACGATGAGCGGGTCGCCCTTGCGCTGCGGGATGAAGACCGGCGCGATCTCCAGCGCGAAACGGCCGCGTTCGCGCGCGGCGATGGCGCGCTCCTGACTGCGGAGCGCGAAAGCGTCCTGATCGGCGCGGCTGATCTGGAATTCCTCCGCCACGTTCTCCGCCGTCTCCGGCATCGAATCGACGCCATATTCCGATTTCATCCGCTTGTTGACGAAGCGCCAGCCGATCGTGGTGTCGCAAAGCTCCACCCCCCGGTCGAAGGCGGCGGTGGGTTTGGATTGCACATAGGGCGCGCGGGACATGCTCTCCACGCCGCCGGCGATGATGAGGTCGGCCTCCCCCGCGCGGATCGCCTGCGCCGCGAGGCCGACCGCGTTGAGACCTGAGCCGCAGAGCCGGTTGATCGTCGCGCCCGGCACGGTCTGCGGCAGCCCGCCGAGAAGCGCGGACATGCGCCCGACATTGCGGTTATCCTCCCCCGCCTGATTGGCGCCGCCGAAGATCACGTCCTCCACCGCCGCGCCCGGAAGATTCGGGCAGCGGGCCATCAGCTCCCGGATCGCATGGGCGCCGAGGTCGTCGGGCCGCACAGTGGAAAGCGCGCCGCCATAGCGGCCGATGGGCGTGCGGATGCCGGCGCAGATATAGGCTTCGGTCATTACGTTTCCTCGATGGTCCCGGGGTCGAAATGCCGCCCCTTCATGGTTCTGGAGGCGCCGCGGATCCCCGCGATCGCTTCGCCATTCTGGTTTCTGACGGTGGCGTCGTAAAGCCCCGAACGCCCGCGCCGGAAAACTTCCCGCGCCGGGGCGAGGAAGCTGAGCGTGTTGTGCTGCGCGACCGTTACCTGATTTTAGCTTTCGCAGGCGAAGGCGAAGGCGAAGGCGCTGTCGGCCAGGGCGAAGAGAAAGCCGCCATGGCGCATGTCGCGCCCCCGCGCGTGATGCTTCGCCACAATCATCGACATGCGGGCGAAGCCTGGGCCGACATCGTCGAGCGAAAGCCCGAGCCATTTAGAGGCGTCGTCGCGGGCACATCGCGCTGGCGCTATATGTGGCGATCTGCGCCTCACCCATGCGGATTTCGTAACATAAGACGCAAGCCGAAACTGGCGGGGATTGGCGACAGCGCCGGGGTCCCCGCGGCGGCGCGCCCGGAACGCCGGGCAGGTGAGCAGGTCGCGTCATATGCGCTTGCGGCCATGGCCGCCCATTGATCCCGCCCGCCGCTGGTCCGGGACAGGCGAGGACGGCATGGCGATCCTTCTGGGCGTGGATACGGGCGGCACTTTCACCGACGCGGTGATCTATGACGAGGCTGTCGGCGCGGTGCTCGGCAAGGCCAAGGCGCTGACCACCCACCGGGATCTGGCTGTCGGGATCGGGGCGGCGGTGGATGCGGCGCTGGCCGCCTCGGGCGCGGCGCCGGGCGCGGTCGCGCTGGTCTCAATGTCCACCACCCTGGCGACCAACGCGCTGGTCGAGGGGCTTGGCGACCCGGCGGCGCTGGTGCTGATCGGATTTGGCGAGGCGGATCTGACGCGCGGCGGCCTTGGCGACGCGTTGGGCGGCGACCCCGCGATCATCGTCGCGGGCGGGCACCGGAGCGACGGCGCCCCGGCGGCGGCGCTGGATGAGGAGGGGCTGAGGGCCGGCGCCATCGCGGCGGCGGCGCGGGTCTCCAGCTTCGCTGTCGCGGGGGTTTTCGCGGTGCGGAACCCGACGCATGAGACCCGTGTGCGCGAGATTATCGCGAGCGCGACGGGGCTGCCCGCCACCTGCAGCCATGAGCTTTCGGCGCGGCTCGGCGGGCCTCGCCGCGCCCTGACCACGCTTTTGAACGCGCGGCTGATCGGCATGATCCATCGGTTGATTTCCGACGCGGAGACGCTTCTGGCGGCGCGCGGGATCGCTGCGCCCTTGATGGTGGTGAAGGGCGACGGCGCGTTGATGAGCGCGGCGGTGGCGCGCGCGCGGCCGATCGAGACGATCCTGTCCGGCCCGGCCGCCAGCTTGGTCGGCGCCGCGCACCTGACCGGACAAGCCCGCGCCATCGTCGCCGATATCGGCGGCACCACCACCGATATCGCGGTGCTGGAGGATGGGCGCCCGCGTATCGATCCGGAGGGCGCGAAGGTCGGCGGCTGGCGCACCATGGTCGAGGCGGCGGCGATGCGCACCCATGGGTTGGGCGGCGACAGCGAAGTCGGGCTGGTGGAGGAGGGACTGGGCGCGCGGCTGACGCTTGGCCCCCGCCGGGCGATCCCGGTCAGCCTTTACGCCTCGGGGCGGCCGGATGCGCGCGCGGCGCTGGAGCGGCAACTGGCGCGTGGGCGATGGGAGCGGGATGACGGGCTCTTTGTCGCCCCCGGCGCGCGGCGCGCGGCCGGCGATCTGGACGCGCGGGAGGGCGAGGTGCTGGCGGCGGTGGGCGACGGCGCGGCGCTGGAGGCGCTTTCGCTCGGCCCGCGCGGGCGCTCCGCGCTGGAGCGGCTGATCGCGCGGGGGCTTTTGCGGCGCGTCGGCTTCACCCCGTCGGACGCCGCGCATGTGCTCGGCCTGCATCAGGGGTGGGACACGGAGGCGGCGCGGCTGGCGGCGGCGCTTTTCGCGCGGCGCAAGGGCGGCGACGGCGCCTCGCTGGCGGCGGATGGCGCGACGCTATCCCGGCGCGTGGTGGATGCGCTGACGCGGCGTTCGGCGGAACTCGTGCTGGAGGCGGCGCTCGCCGAGGACGGGTTCGAGGCCGACGGGCTGGCGCAATCCCCGCTGGGCGCCGCGGCGCTGGACGGGCGGCGCGGCTTCGCGGCGCCGGCGCTGAACCTGACCGCGCCGCTGATCGGGCTCGGCGCCTCCGCCCCGGTCTATTACCCCGGCGTGGCGCGCCTGGCGGGGGTGGAGGCGCTGATCCCCGACCACGCCGATGTCGCCAACGCGGTCGGCGCGGTGGTCGGCCGGGTGGCGGCGAAGGCGGAGGCGCTGATCCTCTCCACCGACGGCGAAAGTTTTGAGGTGATGGCCGGCGCCGCGCCGCGCCGGATGACGGAGATCGCCGCCGCGAAAGCGCTGGCGGAGGACTGGGCGCGGGCAACGGCGCTGGAGCGCGCCGAGGCGGCGGGGGCCGACGCGGCGGAGGTGAAAGTGACGTGGGAGGAAAAACGCGCGCGGGTCGAGGCCCGCGCCGCGCTGATCGAAGCGCGGGTGGTGGCGGTGGCGAGCGGACGGCCGCGGTTCTGACGGGGACCTCGCGCAGGAAGGCGAGCCGGCTTCGAAGACCTAACGCGAGATCGCTTCAAAGCCGACATTTCCGCTAACCGCCGCGAATGACGGCTTTGAGCCCAAAGCAGACGGTTGGACAGACTATGATGCCGCAGGTGCACCGGGTGGAAGCCAGTCGCAAAATTAACATCCGTTCGCAGCGCAGTGAATCCGAGCGTAGACAAGCCGACACCCTTGAAAGTACAAAGGACCAGCCGAACATTCAGGAGCGACGATGTTTAATTTGTTGATGTTCAACGTAGATTGGGCTTCGGGTAGGGCTACCGTACCTGTCGGACGGATGTTCGAGTACACGGACGACCACATTGCTAATCAGTTCCGGCATGAAGATAACCCAATACTCGACCGCCTCACCGCCCTGCCGTGTTTGTTCTGCGAAGAAGGGGTCGCGGATGAAGTTGCCTACGTTGGTCAGATTAATCGGGCACGCATTACTGGCAAAGACTTGGCCTTGGAGATTAGCTTCGACGCCGAGGTGCCGCCGCTGCAAAATAGGATGATTTTTGCGAATCGTATGGAGCTTGATATGCCCCATGACTTTGAATTCTCGCGTAACCATTGGGCAGTTAAGGACATTGACCTGTATAGGTTCATGCTTCGAAATACTCGGCCTCGTCGCCAGCGTCCCACTGTATTTCAGATACCTGAGCACGAGAACATTGAACCGACTCTTGCCTCAGCTATGATGCCTTTTGATGCTGGTTTTGCCGCTGTTTATGACAGTATTCAACACGCTTCTGAAGGCGCTGGCCTGCGTTGTCGGCGTGCGGACGACATTTGGGAGAACGCTGCAATCATACAGGACGTGGTCGCTCTGATTGACAAGTCTCGGATTGTCATCTGCGATTGCACTGGACGCAACCCGAACGTCTTCTACGAGGCGGGTATTGCGCACACTCTCGGGCGTGATGTGATACTTATAACCCAAAGCGAGCATGACATTCCCTTCGACCTCCGACACCTACGGTACGTTCGTTACTTGAACAACGTGGAGGGGCGCGCTGCGTTGACCACCGCATTACAGGCTCGGATGTAAACCATCATGGGGCACTAGCAAGCCGCCGCGCACTGTGCATCAGCGCCATATAATTCAGCTCAGTCCGCAACCGCAGCGAAGGACCGCTTCTCCCGCTGAGCGGTAGTTCGGCGCGCCAGCAGCGAACGACCAATCCCCGTCCCCAAAACGTCAACACCATCTCTGCTCTGACGGCCCACCCCTACCCCCGCTTGCGGCAATAAAGCTCCAGCCGGTGGTGCACCACTTCATACCCCAGTTCCTCGGCGATCAGGGCTTGCAGCGCTTCGATCTTCTCGGAGCGGAATTCGGTTACGGCGCCGGTCTCCACGTCGATGATGTGGTCGTGGTGGGGGGCGTCGGTGGTTTCGAACCGGGCCGGGGCGCCTTCGAAGGCGAGGCGATGGACCACGCCTTGCGATTCCAGCGCCGAGAGGGTGCGGTAGACGGTGGCGAGGGAGACGGTTTCCTCGATTTCCTTCGCACGGCGGTGCAACTCGTTCGCGTCGGGGTGGTCGCTGGCGTCGGTCAGCACTTTCAACAGCGCGGCGCGCTGGCGCGTGATCCGCACGCCATCGGCGCGGAGCGCGTCTTCAAGTTCCTTCGCTGTCGCGGCCCTGCCTCTCATGCCCTTGGCTATATCGTCTGCGGAGGCGGCGGGCAATGCGAAGGGGTCGCATCTGGAATTGACAAGTTGCAAATCATTCTCATAAACATTAACGAATAGCGAGAAACAAGGAAACCGCCGATGCCAATGCGCACCGCCGCACTTCACGCCCTTTGCCTTTTCGCAGCGCTGATCGCGCTGGCGCTTCCTGCCGCGGCGGAGCGGCTGAAGGCGGTCACCACCTTCACCATCATCGCCGACATGGCCGCCAATGTGGCGGGGGACGCGGCCGATGTCGCCTCCATCACCCGGCCGGGGGCGGAGATTCACAATTATCAGCCGACGCCGCGCGACATTCTGAAGGCACAGGATGCCGACCTCATCATCTGGAACGGGTTGGGGCTTGAGCTCTGGTTCGAGAAATTCTTTCGTGCGCTCGGCGACGCGCCAGCGGTGGTGGCTTCCGCCGGGGTGGAGCCGATCGGGATTGGCGACGGCCCGTATTCGGGCAAGCCGAACCCGCATGCGTGGATGTCGCCGGCCGACGCGCAGATCTATGTCGCCAATATCCGCGACGCGTTTATCAGGCTCGACCCCGCCAACGCCGATATCTATCGCGCCAACGCCGAGGCCTATAGCGCCGAGATCGACGCGGTGGCCGCGCCGATCCGCGCGGCGCTGGCCGCGCTGCCGGAGGAGCGGCGCTGGCTGGTCACCGGCGAAGGGGCGTTCAGCTATCTCGCCCGCGATTTCGGGCTGAAGGAACTTTACCTCTGGCCGATCAATTCCGATCAGCAAGGCACGCCCAGCCAGGTGCGGAACGTCATCGACGTGATGCGGGCCGAGAACATTCCGGTGATCTTTTCCGAGAGCACGGTTTCCTCCAAGCCATCCGAGCAGGTGGCGCGGGAGGTCGGGGCGCATTATGGCGGCGTGCTTTACGTTGACAGCCTGAGCGAGGCGGACGGCCCGGCGCCCACCTATCTCGACCTGCTTCGTGTCACGTCCGAGACCATTCTGGAGGGACTTTCGCAATGAGCGCGGACGGGGCGTTGGACGGGGCAGCGAACGCCGATGGGCTTTCCGTCAGCCATGTCACGGTTTCCTATCGCAACGGCGTCACCGCGCTGAAGGACGCGAGTTTCGAGGCGCCCGCCGGTTCCATCACCGCGCTGGTCGGGGTGAACGGGGCGGGCAAATCGACGATCTTCAAGGCCATCATGGGATTTCTGCCGGCGGGACGCGGAGAGGTGCGCATCCTCGGCCTCACGGTGGCGGAGGCGATCAAGCGTAATCTGGTCGCCTATGTGCCGCAGGCGGAGGAGGTCGACTGGACCTTCCCCGTGCTGGTCGAGGATGTGGTGATGATGGGCCGCTATGGCCAGATGGGCTTCATGCGCCGGCCCCGCCCCGCCGACCACGCGGCGGTGGAGGAAGCGCTGGCCCGCGTCGGCATGACCGCATATCGCAGCCGCCAGATCGGCGAGCTTTCGGGCGGGCAGCGCAAGCGCGTATTCCTCGCCCGCGCGCTGGCGCAGGACGGCCGGGTGATCCTGCTGGACGAGCCCTTTACGGGCGTCGATGTGGAGACGGAGGCGGCGATCATCGCGCTTTTGCGCGCTTTGCGCGAAGAGGGGCGGGTGATGCTGGTCTCCACGCACAATCTCGGCTCGGTGCCCGAGTTCTGCGACCGGACGGTGCTGGTGAAGGGCACGGTTCTGGCGCATGGCCCGACGGCGGAGGTTTTCACGCATGAGAATCTGGAGCGCGCCTTCGGCGGCGTCCTGAGGCATTTCGTGCTCGGCGGCGCCGATCTTCATGACGATGACGACGCGCGGCGCGTCACGGTGCTGACCGATGATGAACGCCCCTTCGTGCTTTACGACGACACGAACAAATGAGCGCGCTGCTGGAGCCCTTCGCCTATCGCTACATGATCGACGCGATCTGGGTCAGCGGGTTGGTCGGCGCGGTCTGCGGGTTTCTCTCCGCCTTCCTGATGCTGAAGGGCTGGTCGCTGATCGGCGACGCGCTCGCCCATTCCATCGTGCCGGGGGTGGCGGGGGCCTATATGCTGGGCTTGCCCTTCGCGCTCGGCGCGTTTCTTTCCGGCGGGCTGGCGGCGGGGGCGATGCTGTTCCTCAACCAGCGCAGCGGGTTGAAGGAAGACGCGGTGATCGGCTTGATCTTCACCGGGTTTTTCGGGCTCGGGCTGTTCATGGTTTCGCTCTCGCCTACCTCGGTCAATGTGCAGACCATCGTGATGGGCAATATCCTCGCCATCACGCCGGGCGATACGCTGCAACTGGCGCTGATCGGATTTGTCGCGCTGACGGTGCTGATGCTGATATGGCGCGATCTGATGGTGGTGTTTTTCGATGAAACCCACGCAAGGGCCATCGGGCTTCGCGTCGGACTGCTGAAGGGGGTCTTCTTCACCCTGCTGGCGGCGGCGACGGTTGCGGCCTTGCAGACCGTGGGCGCGTTTCTCGTCATCGCGCTGGTGGTGACGCCGGGGGCGACGGCGTATCTCCTGAGCGACCGGTTCCCGCGGCTCATCATGATCGCCGTCGCGCTGGGGGCGGGGACCTGCCTTGTCGGCGCCTATCTCAGCTATTTCCTGGACGGGGCGACCGGCGGGGTGATCGTGGTGATGCAGACCGCGCTTTTCCTGATCGCGTTCTTTTTCGCGCCGAAGCATGGGCGGCTGGCGGCGCGCCGTCGCCGGACGCTGGCGCTGGCGGAGCTGGAGTCATGATCGAAGAGGCGCTGCTCCCCTTTCAGCTGCCGTTCATGGTCGATGCGATGCTGATCGCGGTGCTGATCGCGGTTCCGACCGCGCTGCTGTCCTGCTTTCTGGTGCTGAAGGGCTGGGCCCTGATGGGCGACGCCATCAGCCACGCCGTGCTGCCGGGCGTGGTCGGCGCCTATATCATCGGTGCGCCGCTGGCGATCGGCGCGTTCACGGCCGGGATGATCTGCGCGTTGGCGACCGGCTATCTGCAGGAGAACAGCCGGGTGAAGCAGGACACCGTGCTGGGCGTGGTTTTTTCCGGCATGTTCGGGCTTGGCGTGGTGATGTACACGAAGATCCCGACCAACATTCATCTCGATCATATCCTCTTTGGCGATATCCTCGGCGTCGGGCCGGCGGACATGACCGAGAGCGGTTTGATCGCCGGGTTCGTGACGCTGGTGATCGTGCTGAAATGGCGCGACTTCATGCTGCACGCGTTCGATCCGGCGCAGGCGCGGGCGTCGGGGCTGCCGGTGCGCTGGCTGCATTACGGATTACTGGCGCTGATCTCGCTCACCATCGTCGCGGCGCTGAAGGCGGTGGGGATCATCCTCGCCATTTCGCTGTTGATCGCGCCCGGGGCGGTGGCGTTCCTGGTGACGCGGCGGCTGGTCAATATGCTGCTGGTGGCGGTCGGGGTCGCCGTGATCTGCGCGTTGGCTGGCGTCTGGCTGAGTTTTTTCATCGACAGCGCGCCGGCGCCGACGATCGTTCTTCTGATGACGGTGGCCTTTATCGCCGCGTTCATCGGCGCGAATGTGAAGGCGCGGCGGGCGGCGGGCTGAGCGTTCTCGACTCCGGCGGCCGGCCAGGTCAGGCTCCGTGCATGGCTGAAAAGCGCGAACCCGGTTTGCTGTCCAGCGGCAACCCGCAGATTCCCAAGGGCGAAGGCGACGCACCGGTCAAGGCGTGGATCGATGCGGCGCCGGGCTGGAAGAGCGCTATCGGCCGCCGTCTTGACCGGATCGTGGATGAGGTCTTCCCTGAAGTCCGGAAAGCGGTGAAATGGAACACGCCGCTTTACGGCAAGAAGGATGGTTGGTTCTTCTCCATGTATTGCTACAGGAACCACGTCCAGCTGACCTTCATGCAGGGAACGTCCCTGACGCCTCCGCCACCCACCGCATCCAAGGTGGAGGGCGTCCGCTATCTCAATATCCATGAGGAAGATACGCTGGACGAGACGCAGATCGCCGCGTGGCTGGAGCAGGCGATCCGCGCGCCGGGCGTGAAGCTCTAGCCCGTGCGTCGTCGGCCTTCGCCATGGATAGGGAGCGGCTGTTGGCGCTCAGCGAAACCCGGCCAGCCAAGCTTCCATCGCCGCATGGGCGATCCTGAGCGAGCGCGCGACAGCGGGCTCCGCGGCGGCGGCGGCTCGCCAGTCGTCGAGTTTCGGGGCGACGGACAGCGGACGCTCCATCTCCGCCGCCAGCATTTCCGCCATCTGGAGCGTGACCGGATAGCAGAGATCGGCGATGGTCGGCGCCGCGCCGAGGTGGAACGGGCGCGGAGAGACCAGGTCCGCGAGGCGTTCCAGCGCCGCGTCGATCCCGCCGACGCCGGCGATCACCGCGTCCGGCTCCGCCCGCCAGTCGCGCTTCACCAGAGGGAAGAGCGCGCGCGCCGCCGCTTCGAGCCGCGTGTCGTGAAAGCCGAGAAGGGCGCGGGTTTCAGCCCGGGCGAAGGGGTCGGAGGGAAATAGCGGCGGCTCGGGCGCGATTTCGTCCAACAGCTCCACAATGGCGTTCGAATCATGCAGCGCGCGGCCGTCGACCACCAGCCCGGGCACGGAGCCGGCCGGCACGATGGCGCGATAGGCGGGGGAGCCATAGCCGTCAGGGGGCGCGAGCTCGGCGTAGGTCAGATCCTTCCAGTCCAGCGCGATGCGCGCCTTGGCGGCGAAGGCGGAGACGGCGACGGCGTAGAAGGTGATTTCCATTGGGCGCTCCCGCAGGTTGCTGGGCGGGGCGCCCCGGCGGGCCGGACGGCGCAACATCTGATTGACGCACCTCAGCCCGGTCGGAATAGTCCCGGAGAGCGGAGGAAGCACGTGTCGCGGCCGACAGTCAACGATATCGCGCGGGTGACGGGGGGCAGCCTCGCCACGGTGGACAGGGTGATGAACGCCCGGCCGGGCGTGCGCGCGAAAACCATGCTGACGGTGAAGGAGGCGGCCGCGCGGCGGGGTTTTGTCCGGGTTGTCGCGGCCGCCAATCGCGCGCGCCGGCGCGATTGCCGGGCGGTTTTCGTGCTGCCGGACGCAGGGATCCAGTTCCTCGATACGCCGCACAGCCGGGAGGCGCTGCTCTCGGCCCCCATCGATGCGGTGATCACGCAGAACCTCGGCCGTGTGGCGCGAAGCGCGCGGAGCGACGGCGCCCCGATCAACCATTCGCAGAAGCAGATCCGGATCGAGTTCGTGACCCGCGAGAACCTGCGGCCGGAATCATGAAAAAAAGGACGAGACGATGAAAACCATCAAGGGCCCGGCGCTGTTTCTGGCGCAGTTCGCGGGCGACGAGGCGCCGTTCGACACCTGGGACGGCATCACGAAATGGGCGGCGGAATGCGGCTATGTCGGCGTGCAGGTTCCAAGCTGGGACGCGCGGCTTTTCGATCTGGCGAAGGCGGCCGGGTCCAAGGACTATTGCGATGAGTTTCGCGGGGTCGCGGCGGCCAATGGCGTCGCCGTGACGGAGCTTTCGACCCATCTTCAGGGGCAACTGGTGGCGGTCCACCCGGCCTATGACGAGATGTTCGAAGGCTTCGCGGCGCCGGAAGTGCGGGGGAATCCGAAGGCGCGGGCGGCATGGGCGGTGGAGCAGGTGCGCGCGGCCTTGACGGCGTCCCGCAATCTCGGGATCGGGGCGCACGCGACATTTTCCGGCGCGTTGGCCTGGCCCTTCATCTATCCGTGGCCGCAACGCCCGGCTGGGCTGATCGAGGCGGCCTTCGATGAACTGGCCCGGCGCTGGCGTCCGCTCCTCGACCATGCGGAGGAGATGGGGGTGGACCTTTGCTATGAAATCCATCCGGGGGAGGATCTGCATGATGGGGCCAGCTTCGAGATGTTTCTGGAGCGGGTCGGCGGCCATGCGCGTGCAAAGATGCTTTACGACCCATCGCACTACGTGCTGCAGGGGCTGGATTATCTCGACAACATCGACATTTACCACGAGCGGATCGGCATGTTCCACGTCAAGGACGCGGAACTGAACCCGACTGGGCGGCAGGGGGTCTATGGCGGTTTCCAGTCATGGGCGGACCGGGCCGGGCGGTTTCGCAGCCTTGGCGACGGTCAGGTGGATTTTGGCGCCGTCTTCTCAAAACTCACGCACCGCGATTTCGACGGCTGGGCGGTGGTGGAATGGGAATGTGCGCTGAAGCACGCCGAGGATGGGGCGCGGGAAGGGGCGCAATTCGTCAAGGCGCATATCATCCGCGTCACCGAACGCGCTTTCGACGATTTCGCCGGCTCGGGCGCGGATGACGCGGCGAACCGGCGCATCCTCGGGCTGGAGGGCTGAGCGATGGCGCGGATCAGGTTGGGCATGGTCGGCGGCGGCGAGGGGGCGTTCATCGGCGGGGTTCATCGGATCGCAGCGCGGCTCGACGACCAGTTTGAGCTGGTCGCGGGGTGTTTCAGCGCCGACGCCGGGCGCTCCGCCGCGTCGGGCGCCGCGCTCGGGCTGACGCCGGCGCGGGTCTACGATGATTTCGAGGCGATGGCGAAGCGCGAGGCGCGGCTCAAGGACGGAATCGAGGCGGTGGCCATCGTCACGCCGAACCACATGCACGCCCCGGCGGCGAAGGCGTTTCTTAAGCGCGGCGTCCATGTCATCTGCGACAAGCCGCTGACCGCGACCTTGCCCGAGGCGAAGCGGCTGGCGAAGGCGGCGGCGGCTTCGGGCGCGCTTTTCGTCCTCACCCACAATTACACCGGCTATCCGATGGTGCGGCAGGCGCGGGAGATGATCGCAGCCGGCGATCTGGGCGCGGTTCGTGTCGTGCAGGTCGAGTACGCGCAGGACTGGCTGACCGAGCCGCTGGAGGCGACGGGGCAAAAGCAGGCGGCCTGGCGCACCGACCCGGCGCGGAATGGCGCTGGCGGCGCGACCGGGGATATCGGCACCCATGCGTTCAACCTCACCTGTTTCGTGACCGGGCTGGAGGTTGAGAGCCTGGCGGCGGATCTTCAGCGGTTCGTTCCGGGTCGCCGGGTCGATGACAACGCGCATGTGATGTTGCGGCTCAGCGGCGGCGCGCGGGGGATGCTCTGGTGTTCGCAGGTCGCGCCGGGGAATGAGAACGCACTCAGACTGCGGGTTTACGGCGAGAAAGGCGGGCTCGAATGGGCGCAGGAGGAGCCGAACCGGCTCTGGTGCACGCACTTTGGCGAGCCGACCCGGCTTTTGACCCGCGCCGGGGCGGCGGCAAGCGACGCGGCGGCGCGGATGAGCCGGATTCCCGCGGGGCATCCCGAAGGCTATCTTGAAGGCTTCGCCAATATCTACGCCGAGGCGGCGGCGGCGATCCGCGCCCGGCGCGCCGGCGCCGCGCCGGACCCGGCGGTGACATTTCCGGGCGTGGCGGAAGGTGTGGCCGGGGTCGCATTCGTGGACGCCTGCGTGCGCTCTTCGGCGCGGAACGGCGCCTGGGTGAGGCTCGCGATCCAAGCGGCGAATCCGTGGCTGGAGGAGCCGTTGGGATGATCGGGTTCTGTTTCTGGAGCATTCGGCCCGCGCGCTGCTCCACCACTTCCAGCCGCTGCTGCTTTTGGTTTGCTGATCGGGCGTGAGGTGGCGCGCCGGGCGGACGCGCCTCTCCGACGCGAAAAATGAGGCGCGCACCTCATGCCTTTGTTTAGAGGCGCAGTGGAGCGGCCTCATCTTTTTCACCCCGCGCGGGATTTACGAGAACCCGATCCGCATACGCCGCCGCGGCCGGGGAAACCTCCGGGGGAAACCTCTGGGGGAAACCCTCGCCATTGCGCCACGGACGCGGCATTACTTCGACGCGGCCGGCGCACGCGTGATTCAGGGAGCCTGACGAGATGAAGCAGTTCATGAACGCGCGTGAGACTCTGGTGACCGAGGCGCTGGATGGCATGCTCCGGCTTTCGGGCGGAAAGCTGGCGCGGCTCGACGGGTTTCCGCACATCAAGGTGGTGATCCGCGCCGACTGGGATCGGGAGCGCGTCGCGCTGGTCTCCGGCGGCGGCTCCGGCCATGAGCCGAGCCATGCGGGATTCGTTGGGGCGGGCATGCTCACGGCGGTGGTTTGTGGCGATGTTTTCGCCTCGCCCTCCGTCGATGCAGTGCTGGCGGGGATACTGGCGGTGACCGGCGAGGCGGGATGCCTGTTGATCGTGAAGAACTACACTGGCGACCGGCTGAATTTCGGCTTGGCGGCGGAGCGGGCGCGGGCCTTCGGGCTGAAGGTGGCGATGGTCGTCGGCGACGACGACATCGCGCTGCCCGATTTGGCGCAGGCGCGCGGCGTCGCGGGCGCGCTTTTCGTCCACAAGATCGCCGGCGCGCTGGCGGAGGCGGGCGCGGGGCTGGAGGAAGTCGAGGCGGCGGCGCGAAAAGTGATCAGAGGCGCGGTCTCCATCGGCATGTCGCTCGACACCTGCGCGGTGCCCGGCTCGCCGAAGGAGGATCGGATCGCGTCCGACAAGGCGGAGCTTGGCCTCGGCATTCATGGCGAGGCGGGGATCGAGCAGGTCGCGTATACCGGCGCGCGGGCCGCGATGGCGATGGTGGCGGAAAAGCTGCTTGCGCATCTCGGCGAGGGGGATCACGCGCTGCTTCTGAACAATCTCGGCGGCGCGACGGAACTGGAGATGGGCGTGCTGGCCGAGGAAATGGCGCGCTCCGCGCTGGCGTCACGGGTCAAATGGGTGATCGGGCCGGCGGCGTTGATGACATCGCTCGACATGCAAGGGTTTTCCGTTTCGCTCATCCCCGTGGGGCCGGCGGAGGTCGAGGCCCTGGCGGCGCCGGTCGGCCCGCGCGCCTGGCCGGGGGTGGCGGCGCTGGGGGCGCAGAAACTGGCGCCATTGCCGGAGGGGCTGACGCCGATCCGGCCCACGGCTTCGCCGCATCCGGCGCGGCGGGCGCTGATCAAGCGGTGCTGCGCGATCCTGATCGGGGCGGAGGCCGACCTGAACGCGCTCGACGCCAAATCAGGCGATGGCGACACCGGCGCGACGCTGGCTGGCGCGGCCACGGCGCTGATCGCCGCGCTGGACCGGTTGCCGCTGGCGGATCCGACCCAGCTTTACCGGGCCATCGGCATGGAGCTGAGCCAGACGATGGGCGGATCGTCTGGTGTTCTGCTTGCGATCTTCTTCGCCGCGGCGGGGGATGCGTCGGCCGGCGGCAAGACGTGGATCGGCGCGCTTGAGGCGGCGCTGGAGCGGGTGCGGCAGGTCGGCGGGGCCAGCCCCGGCGACCGGACGATGATCGACGCGCTGGCGCCCGCGCTCAACGCCTTGCCGGGCGGGCTGGCGATGGCGGCTTCGGCGGCGCGGGCGGGCGCCGAGCTGACCGCCACGATGACGCGGGCCAAGGCCGGGCGCGCGAGCTATGTCGCGGCGGAAAAGCTGGCCGGGCATAATGATCCGGGCGCGGAGGCCGTGGCGCGGCTTTTCGAAGGGCTGTCCGCGGCAGGCTGAGCGACGTTTCGGCCCGGTCAGGGCCGCGAGAAGCGCGCCGGAGCGGCCTCAAGAATCTTGACGTTGACGTTAACGTAATCTAGAGTGATCCTGTGAGCGAAAGCTGCAGGAGCGTGGTCCATGAGCGAGCAGACATTCACTATCGGCGAGCTCTGTGCGGAATTCGAAGTGACGCCGCGCACCCTGCGTTTCTATGAACAGCGGGAGCTGCTGATGCCGGTCAGAGATGGCCAGCGCCGCATCTTCACCCAGCGTGATCGCGTGCGCCTCAAGTTGATCCTGCGCGGCAAGCGCTTCGGTTTTTCGCTCGAATCGATCCGCCAGTGGCTGAACCTCTATGACCTCGGCGACGGGGGCATGAAGCAGATGACCAGCTGGGTCGTGAACGCGCGCAACCAGATGGACGCGCTGCGCGCGCAGCGCGACGAGCTTGAGGACGCGATGACCGAACTTCAGGCGCTGATCGATGAGGCTGAGGCCGAACTCACCCAGCGTAGCGCCGCGCGCGCGGCGGAATAATCTCCCACTGACAATCGGGGCCGCCCGGCCCCGCGAACATCCGGCTCAGCCAGAGGAGCACCGCCGCCATGCCGACCTACACGCCGCCGACCGAAGATTCCCTCTTTATCCTGCACGAAGTGCTGAGGGTTCACGAAAATACTGAAATCGACGGCTATGATGAACTGACGCCCGATCTCACCGGCGCGATTCTGGAGGAGGCGGGCAAGCTGGGCGCGGAGGTTCTGGCCCCGCTCAACGCGGTCGGCGACGGCGGCTGCGTGCTGGAGAACGGCGTGGTGCGCACGCCGGAGGGCTTCAAGGCGGCGTTCGACAAGCTGCGCGATGGCGGCTGGACCTCGCTCGCCTGCGACGCCGATTTCGGCGGCCAGGGCCTGCCGGGAATTCTGCATGCGGCGGCGGGGGAATATCATTCCGCGGCGAACATGGCGTTCATGATGTTTTCGGGCCTGACGCTCGGCGCGTATCGGTGCATCCACGAATACGGAACCGATGAGCAAAAGCAGGTCTATCTCGAAAAGATGGCGACCTGCGCGTGGACCGGCACCATGAACCTGACCGAGTCGCATTGCGGCACCGACCTTGGCATGTTGCGGTCCAAGGCGGTTCCGCAGGATGACGGATCTTACAAGATTTCGGGGGAGAAGATCTTCATCTCCTCCGGCGAGCATGACATGGCGGAGAATATCGTCCACCTCGTGCTGGCGCGGATTCCGGGCGCGCCCGCGGGGGTGAAGGGCATTTCGTTGTTCATCTGCCCGAAATTCCTGCCGAAAGCCGACGGAACGCCGGGTGAACGCAACGCCTTGGCCTGCGGCAATCTCGAAGAAAAGATGGGCATCCACGGCAACCCGACCTGTGTGATGAATTACGATGGGGCGACGGCATACCTTCTGGGCGAGGCGAATCGCGGGTTGCCGGCGATGTTCACCATGATGAACCACGCGCGGCTGGATGTGGCGGGCCAGGGGCTGTTCCAGGCCGCCGCCGCCTATCAGGCCGCCGCCGACTACGCCAGGGAGCGGCTTCAGGGCGGGGCGGCGACGGGCGCCGAAGCGCCGGAGAAGCCGGCGGACCCGCTGATCGTGCATCCCGATGTGCGCCGGATGCTGCTGGACCAGAAGAGCTTTGTCGAAGGTGCGCGCGCCGCGCTTCTGATCGCGGCGGAGATCAACGACGCCTCGCACCGCCTGCCCGATGAGGCGAAGCGGGAGGAGGCGGATGCGATGCTCGGCCTGCTGACGCCGGTGTTGAAAGGTTTCTGCACCGACAAGGGTTTTGCGATGACGGTCGAGGCGCAGCAGGTGTTCGGCGGCGCCGGCTATATCCGGGAGTCGGGGATGGAGCAGTTCGTCCGCGACGCCCGGATCGCGATGATCTACGAGGGCGCCAACGGCGTTCAGGCGCTCGACCTCGTGGGGCGCAAGCTGGGCCTCAATGGCGGCAAGACGCTGATGAGCTTTTTCGAGATCATCAAGGGCTTCATCAAGGCCCATGAGGGCGACGAGGCGTTGGCGAAGGATTTTCTGGAGCCGTTGAAGGCGGCGTCGAAGGACATGCAGGCGGCGGCGATGTATTTCATGGCCGAGGGCATCAAGAACCCGGACAACGCGCTGGCCGGCTCTTCCGACTTCATGCACCTTTTCGGGCACGTGATCCTTGGCTGGGCATGGGCGCGGATGGCGGTCGCGGCGCGGGCCGGGCTGACCTCCGGCGCCGGGAACGCGGCGTTCTATGAAAACAAGTTGCAGACCGGGCGCTATTACATGGCGCGCGCGCTGCCCGAGACCGGATTGCGGCTGGCGCGCATCCGCACCGGCGCCGCGCCGGTGATGGAGCTGCCGGCGGAGGCGTTCTGAGGCGAAATTACCGCCAATAACGCCGCGCGCGGCTCGACGGAATCGTCTGGGCCGGAGATACAGGGGCGCAACACCAGGCCATGCCGAAGGGAAGGGAGACCCGATGCAGTTCGAAAACCTGAAATCCGACTGGATGAACGAAGACCACGTCATGTTTCAGGACGCGGCGACCCGGTTTCTGACCGAGAAATGGGTCCCCCGCGCCGAAGGCTGGCGCAAGGCCGGCATCATGGAACGTGAAATCTGGAACGAAGCCGGGGAAAACGGTCTCCTCTGCGCGTCGATCCCTGAGGAATACGGCGGCGCTGGCGGCGATTTCGGCCATGAGGCGGTGCTGTCGCTGATTCAGGGGCACACCAACCTCGCCTCCTGGGGGCAGTCGATCCATTCCGGCATCGTCGCGCATTACGTGCTGAATTGCGGCACCGAGGAGCAGAAGAAACGCTGGTTGCCGAAGATGGCGACCGGCGAGATGGTCGGCGCGCTGGCGATGACCGAGCCTTCGGGCGGCTCCGACGTGCAGCGCATCAAGACCCGCGCGACGAAGGACGGCAACGGCTATCGGATGTCGGGGCAGAAGACTTTCATCACCTGCGGCCAGCACGCGAACCTGATCCTCGTCGCGGCCAAGACCAACCCGAACGAGGGCGCGAAGGGCACCTCGCTTATGGCGGTCGAGACGGACGGCGCGGAAGGCTTCGCGCGGGGGCGCAATCTCGACAAGGTCGGGCTGAAGGCGGCGGACACGTCTGAGCTTTTCTTCGACAATGTGCCGATCCCGCCGGAAAACGTGCTGGGCGGCGAGGAGAATCGCGGCTTTTACCAGATGATGCAGCAACTTCCGCAGGAGCGGCTGCTGATCGCCTGCGGCGCGGTCGGCGCGATGGAGGGCGCGGTCAGGAAGACCATCGCCTATTGCAAGGAACGTGAGGCCTTCGGCCAGCCGATCATCGAGTTCCAGAACACCAAGTTCAAACTGGCGGAGTGCAAGACCGAAACCGTCGTGGCGCGCGCTTTCCTCGACAAATGCATCGAGGCGCATCTGAAGGGCGAGCTGAGCGTGGAGACGGCGGCGATGGTGAAATACTGGACCACCGACATCCAGAATCGTATCCTCGACGAATGCGTTCAACTTCATGGCGGCTACGGTTTCATGATGGAATATGACGTCGCGGAGATGTGGACCGACGCCCGCGTTCAGCGCATCTATGGCGGCACCAACGAGATCATGAAGGATCTGATCGGACGCAAGCTCTGATCAGGGATATCGAATGACGGGCCGGCCCGTGGGGCGGTCCGCCAAGGAAAAACGGGAGAACGCCATGACCATGAGACTTCACTGCTTCGGCGAAAGTGGAAACTCCTACAAGGCGGCGCTGCCGCTGGCGCTTTCGGGGCTGGCATGGGAGCCGGTCTTCGTCGATTTCTTCAACGGCGCCTCCCGCGGGCCCGAATTTCGCGCCCTCAACGTGATGGGCGAAGCGCCGGTGCTGCAGGATGGCGACCTGACCCTCACCCAATCGGGCGTCATTCAGGATTATGTCTCCGAGAAATCCGGCAAGTTCGGCGGCAAGGACGCGGCCGAACGCCGCGAGGTGCTGCGCTGGGTGCTCTGGGATAATCACAAGCTTTCCTCCGCCGCCGGCATGACCCGGTTCCTGATGAATTTCCTGCCCGAAGAGAAACGTCCGGCCGAAGTGATCGGCTTCTCGCAAGGGCGGCTCAAGGCCGCCTATGCAACGCTCGACGCGGCGTTGGAGGGGCGGAACTGGCTGGTGGGCGATGGCCCGACAAACGCCGATTTCTCCTGCTGCGGTTATCTTTTCTATCCTGAGCCGTTCGGCTTCGACCGCGCAGACTGGCCGAATATCGACAAGTGGCTGAGCCGGATCGAAGCCCTGCCCGGCTACAAGGCGCCTTACGACCTGATGCCTGGCCGCCGCGAAGCCTGACCCTCGAAGGAGCCCCCATGACCGACGTTTATATCTATGACGCCGTCCGTTCTCCACGCGGCAAGGGCAAGGCCGACGGCTCCCTCCATGAAGTGACCGCCGTCAGGATGGCGGCCAATGCGTTGAACGAGCTGAAATCCCGGACCAATCTCGACGACAGCCTGGTGGAGGACGTGATCCTCGGCTGCGTCACCGGCGTGGGGGAGCAGGGCGCCTGCCTCGCCCGCTCCGCCGTGCTTTACGCGGGTTGGGATCAGTCAGTTCCGGGGCTGCATATCAACCGTTTCTGCGCCTCGGGGATGGAGGCGGTGAACCTCGCGGCCAATCAGATCCGGGGCGGCGCCGGGGACATTTATGTCGCCGGCGGCGTCGAGATGATGAGCCGCGTCCCAATGAGCTCGGATGGCGGCGCGCTGGCGGTCGATCCTTATCTCGCGATGAGTTCCTATTTCGCGCCGCAGGGTGTTTCCGCCGACCTGATCGCGACCAAATACGGCTTTTCCCGCGACGACGTGGACGCCTACGCGGTCGAGAGCCAGAAGCGCGCCGCGAAGGCGCGCGGCGAAGGGCGGTTCACTTCGCTCTTCACCGTGCGGGACCAGAACGGGCTGACGATCCTCGACCATGACGAGTTCATCCGTCCTGAGACGAGCATGCAGACCCTTGGCGCGCTGAAGCCCTCCTTCAAGGACATGGGAGAGGTGATGCCGGGCTTCGACAAGGTCATGATGCTGCGCTACCCCGAGGTCGAGCGGGTGAACCATGTTCACCATGCCGGCAATTCCTCAGGCATCGTCGATGGGGCCGCCGCGGTGCTGATCGGCTCGAAAGAGGCGGGGGAGCGGCTGGGGCTGAAGCCGCGCGCGCGTATCCGCGCGACGGCCAGGATCGGCTCCGAGCCTGCGATCATGCTGACCGGGCCGGTGCCGGTGACGGAGAAGATCCTCGCCGCTTCGGGGATGAAGATCGGCGATATCGATCTTTTCGAGGTCAACGAGGCCTTCGCGGCGGTCCCGCTCCTTTTCATGCAGCATTTTGGCGTCGACCATGGCGTGGCGAACGTGAATGGCGGCGCCATCGCCATGGGGCACCCCCTGGGCGCGACGGGCGCGATGATTATTGGCGCAGCGCTCGATGAGATGGAGCGGGCGGACAAGGCGACGGCGCTCGCCACGCTTTGCGTCGCCGGCGGTATGGGCGCCGCGACCATCATCGAGCGGGTGTGAGGAGAGCGACATGGCCATTTTCAATTACAAAGTGGATGCGGACGGCGTCGCGGTCATTTCCTGGGATCTGCCCGGCGCCTCGATGAACGTGATGACCGAGGAAGGCATCGCTGAGATCGACGCGGCTTTTGACAAGGCGCTGGGCGACGACGCGGTCAAGGCGATCGTGCTGACCTCGGCGAAGAAGGATTTCGCCGGCGGTATGGATCTGAAGATCCTTGGCCGCGCGCGCGCCGCGGCTGAAGCGGCGGGTCGGCCCGCCGCCGAAGCGATCTTCGAGGGCGTGATGCGGATGCACCGCCTGCTTCGGAAAATCGAGCTGGCGGGAATGGACTTCAAGACCAAGAAGGGTGGCAAGCCGGTCGCCTGGGCCGCACCCGGCACGGCGGCGGGGATCGGGCTTGAGCTTGGCCTCGCCTGTCATCGCCGGTTCGTCGCGGATAACCCGAAGGCGAAGATCGGCCTGCCGGAGATTCTGGTCGGCATCTTCCCCGGCGCCGGCGGCACGACGCGGCTGGTGCGGATGCTCGGCGTCATGGGCGCCTCCCCCTTCCTTTTCGAAGGCAAGATGATGGCGCCGAAAGCCGCGAAGGCGGCCGGCGCGATTGATGAGATCGTCGCGCCTGACGATCTGCTCTCGGCGGCGAAGGCCTGGGCGCTGTCGGCGACGGATGCAGATATCGTGAAGCCGTGGGACGCCAAGGGTTACAAGATGCCCGGCGGCGCGCCGTATCAGCCGGCTGGATTCATGACCATGGCCGGCGGCATCGCGATGATCCATGGCCGCACTCAGGGCGCATATCCGGCCCCGAAGGCGCTGATGAGCGCGATCTATGAAGGCGCGCTGGTCGATTTCGACACCGCTATCCGGATCGAGGCGCGGTGGATGACCAATGTCATGCTCGAGCCGTCCTCGGCGGCGATGATACGCTCGCTTTTCCTCAACAAGGAGGCGCTGGAAAAGGGCGCGGTGCGGCCGAAGGACGTACCGGAGATGAAGGTGAAAAAGCTCGGCGTGCTCGGCGCCGGGATGATGGGCGCCGGCATCGCCTATGTCTCGCTGCGCGCTGGTATCGACGTGGTCCTGATGGACCGCGATCAGGCGGCGGCGGACAAGGGACTGGCGACGATAACCGGGCTGCTCGACAGCGACGTGAAGGCGAAGCGGCTGACCGGGGAAGCGCGCGACGAGGCGCTTTCGCGCGTCACCGCGACGCCGGATTACAAGGCGCTGAAAGGCGCCGATCTGATCGTCGAGGCGGTGTTCGAGGATGCGGGCGTCAAGGAGAAGGTCACCAAGCTCGCTGAAGCCGAGATTCCCGAAGATGCGATCTTCGCCACCAACACCTCCACCTTGCCGATCAGCGAACTTGCGAAGGCGAGCCGGAACGCGGAGCGGTTCATCGGCATCCATTTTTTCAGCCCGGTGCACCGGATGATGCTGGTGGAGATCATCAAGGGCGAGAAGACCGGCGACGAAGCGGTGGCGAAGGCGCTCGATTTCGTGCGCCAGCTTCGGAAAACCCCGATCGTGGTGAACGACGCGCGGTTCTTCTACGCCAATCGCTGCATCATCCCCTATGGCGGGGAGGCGGCGCGGATGGTCGCGGAGGGGGTCGAGCCGGCGTTGATCGAGAACGCGGCCAAGCAGCTCGGCTTTCCACTCGGCCCGCTTCAGCTCGGCGATGAGACCTCCATCGACCTCGCCGAAAAGATCATGCGGGCCACGAAAGAAGGGATGGGCAAGGATTACCCCGAAAACCCTGGCGACGACGTGGTGCAGGCGCTTTTCGACGCCGGCAGGCTGGGGCGAAAGACCAGGGCCGGGTATTTCGATTACGATGAGAACGGCAAGCGCACCGGGCTCTGGCGCGGCATCCATGAGCAGTTCCCGCTGGCGGAGGTTCAGCCGGACGTCACCGAGGTTCAACACCGGCTGATGCTGACTCAGGTGCTGGAAGCCGTGAAGGCGCTGGAGGAAGGCGTCCTCGAAGATATTCGCGAGGGCGATGTCGGCGCCATTCTCGGCTGGGGTTTCGCGCCCTGGTCAGGGGGGCCGTTTTCGTGGATCGACATGCTGGGGCCAAAAGAAGTGGTCAGGATCTGCGACGCGCTGGCGCAAAAGCACGGGGCGCGGTTCTCCGCGCCGAAGCTTCTGCGCGATGTCGCGGACCGGGGCGAGAGCTTCTACGGCCGGGCGGAAGCTTCGAACGCGGCGTGACTGCGGGCGCCTTTCGACCTCGCGCGCCGGGGGGAACGTTGACTTCATTCCCACGTTTGGCGACGAGGGAAGGGAGGCGCGCGCCATCCCGGCGTGAACGCAGTCCGGGCGGGGATCTATGGGCGTGACGCGAAGCAAGCCGGGCGAGACCCTGCCGCGTCTTACCGTCATCGCGCCCTTCTATCGGGACGCGGCCTATCTCGGCGACGCGCTCGCCTCGATCTTCGCGCAGGGGATCGACGGGATCGAGGTGATTGTCATCAACGACAATCCTTCGCCCCGCTCTGACGCGTTCCTGGCTGAAATGGCGACGAAATTTCCGCTCAGGGTCTTGCGTCATGAGCGCAACAGGGGGCTATCCGCCGCGCGCAACACCGGGATCGACGCGGCTGCGGGCGCGTTCATCGCCTTTCTGGACGCAGATGACTATTTTCTGGAGGGCGGGCTCGCCGATCAGCTGAATCTGGCGGAGGAGAGCGGCGCCGATCTCACCCATGCGCCGAGCCTTGTCGGCGACCCCGGCGCGGGGCGGCCGGCGATCTTCGGGCGCGACAGGTCCTATTTCCAGACCCGGCGCGCGGGCGTCGCGCTGGCCGGGGCGCCGGAAGCGCAGATGATCCTTTCCTGCTGGAACTCGATCTATCGGCGCGACTTCCTGAACGCCAAGGCGATTCGCTTCGACGAGGCGCAAAGACGGTTCGAAGACCGGCTTTTCGTGCTGGAGGCGGTGACGGCGTCGGAAAGGTTGAGCTTTCTGGGCGCGCCGACGCATGTCTGGCGCCGTCGCGCGGGCTCGATCACCCGCGCGGCGAAGGCGCCGGAAGATCGGGTGATGCAGCTGGAGAACATCCGCAAATGCCTCGCCATCATGCGCCGCCATGTGGGCGAGGACGGGCTTGAGACGCGGCTATTTCAGGTGGAGCTGTTCCTCTCGCTGCGCCGCCTGGTTTATGAGGTCGAGTTGCAGGAGCTTGGCGCCGAGGTCGAGGCGCCGATCGCGGAGCCGCGCGATGCGCTGCGCGAGGCGGTGCAGGGGCTTCGCGTCACCGGCGAGGTTCACCGCGAGCCGTTCTACCGCCCGCTGATCGAATTCGGCGCGGCGAATCCTTCCTCCCATGCGCTGAGCGAGGCGAATCTGCCGAAGCTTCTCTCCGCGCTTCAGGTGGGGGACTGGGCGGCGTTTCGGGCGCTCGCGGCCGCAAGGGCTTCGGCGCGCCCGCCCGCGCGCGCTGCGCCCTCGGGACAGCGGCGATGGCGCGAACTCGTGGTCCATGCTGGGCTGCACAAGACCGGGACGACCGCGCTCCAGCGGGTGTTGGAGGGGGACCGCGAACGTCTCGCGGGCCTTGGCGTTCTTTTCCCGCGCACGGGGTTTGTCGATCAGGTGCGCGTCAGCGCGCGCCGGGGCGCGACGCCGGGGCACGCCGCGCTTGAGGGCGCGCTGATGAAGGGCGATCGCGGCGTGCTCGACGCACTCCATGCGGAGATCGACGCTTGCCGAGCCGAGCGGGTGATCCTTTCCTGTGAGAATTTCAGCTTTCCGACCGAGTCGGACGAGCATGCGGCGGAGTTCGCGGACCGATTCTTCGAGGAGTTCGCGCGGTTCGACGAGATCCGGGTCGTGGTCTTCGTTCGGCGCCCGGACGCATATGTCGACTCACTCTATCGGGAGCTTTTATTCCTCGGCCGCACCGCCGCTAACCGGCCGATGCGCCAGTTCGTCGTCGAATGGGGCGCGCCGCTGGCCGACATGCGGCGGCTGACGCGCGCCTGGGCGCGGCTCGCCCCGTCGCGGCTTCGCTTCCTTTCGTTCGAGGATGCGGCGGCGGGCGGGCTTGCGGCGGCGTTCTACGGCGCGCTGGACCTGCCGGCGCCGCCTGCCGGGGGGGAGACTGGCCCGATCTATCGCTCCCCCAGCCGCTCGCAGGCGCTGGCGGCGCTGGCGCTGGCGGCGGGGATGGAGCCGCCCTGGCGGCGGCGTGTGGCGCTGAACCGGTTTATGGCGGTCTCCGCCCTGCCGGAGGATGGCGACCGGGGGCTTTTGCTCACGACGGAGGAGCGGCTGGCGCTGATCACGCTGTTCGAGGGCAGCTCGGCTGCTTTTCTCGATCTGCATGGGTTTGCGCCGCCTTTCGAAAGCTGGCGGGAAAGCGCGGCGGGGGACGGGCTCTCGATGCCCGCCGATTTCGCCATATCGGCGGATATGCTCGACAAGGCCCGGCTCTCTGTGTTGACTGCGGTCGAGCCGCGCGGCGCGGCGCCGAAAGCGTCCGCGCCCGGCGGAATCGGATGGCGCATATCAAGGCTCCTGCGGGGGCTGATCGGCATGAAGGGGTGAGAGCGCAGATGACGACCGGTTTCTATTTCGATGAGCGGTGCTTTTGGCATTTCGGCGGCAATTACGCCTCGCTCGTGCGGGTCGGCGGGTTGGTGCAACCCCAGATTGG
>JBBDTD010000077.1:0-9086 GCA_040904645.1 Paracoccaceae bacterium | reverse complement strand
GCGTGCCCGGCGCCGGCGGCGGCGCGGGCGGCGGCGGCGGCGACGTCATCGACATAAACCGGCTGAAAGCGCGTCTCCGCGCCAACCAGCGGCAGAACGGGCGAGAATTTCGCCATTCCCGCGAACCGGTTGAAGAAATCGTCCTCCCGCCCGAAAATGATCGACGGGCGCAGGATCGTCGCGCCAGGAAACGCGGCGAGGACGGCGGATTCGCCGGCCGCCTTCGACCTCGCGTATTCGCTGCCGGACTCCGCATCGCCGCCGATAGCGGAAATATGGATCAGCCGCTGCACGCCGCATTCGGCCGAGAGCCGGGCGATTCGCTCAGCGCCGGAATCATGCACGCCGGCGAACTTCTGGCGGCTGTCCTGAACCAGAATGCCGACGCAGTTGATCACCGCCCGCGCTCCGTCGATGGCGCGGCGGGTGGAGGCTTCATCCCGAATATTCGCCTGAATCGGCTCGACCTGGCCGACATCGCCGTAAGGGCGCACGAAAATGGCTTCGTTCGGCCGGCGCACCGCGACGCGGACCCGCCAGCCCCGCTTGGCCATGCGGCGCGCGACATAGCGGCCGACAAAGCCGGAGCCGCCGAAAATCGTCACGATCGGCGCCGTGGGGGCAGGTGCGGGTACGTACATCTCAGGCTCCTTCAGTGCGACGGCGCGCCCCATTTAGGGCGAGCAGGGCATGGGGCTCAAGCGTCAAAGCGCGTCCGCGTTGACGCGGGGCGCAGCGGCGCTCATTCTGCTCGAAACCGACGTGAGAGCTTAGCACATGTCCGACAACCACTTCGACCTCTCCGCCGCCCGGATGCACGCCGCCCCCGGCATCGGCCATAACAGCGGCCCGGCCGAGGGCGTGTCCTGGCGGCGCTACGCCTGGAAGCGCGCCAGAAAAGAGCTTCTGCCGGCCCGGGTTCCGATCGAAATCGTCCGCATCCGGGTCAGGCGAGCGCAGGCGCTCGGCCTCGCCTATCCGACCTATGCGTCGATCCTGCTCGGGTCGGGGCGCGACATCGTCGGGTTCCTTTTCACGGTCGACGGGCTTCAGTTGCGGCTGCGCCGCCAGCTTGAACTACCTGCGGATGTGCAGGACCGCCTCCGCGCGATCCGCGATTGCAACCGCCTCGCCCTCTCGCCGCCGGACGAGGAGGCCGAGGCGTTCCGCGTCGAGCTGGAGGCCGTCGCCGGCGCCCGCATCGACGTCGCCTGCCCCGCGCCATCGCCCGGCGCGCAGTGGAGGACGGCGCGCAAGGCGGTGCAGGCGGCGCTCGCCCCCCTTGGCCTTCCCGCCTCCGGCGTGGTGATGATCGGCGCCCGAGCGGAAGAAGCGATCTGGGCCGAAGCGGCGCGGCTGGCGCGGTTTTTGCCGACCGACGACTATTTCGGAAACGCCGCGGGCGCGCGTTGAGTCGGATGAGGCCCCCGCGCGCCAATCTACCGCCGGCTCGCATTTCCCCCGCAAGGCCGGCGTTTCAAATTCAACCGGCGCGCCCCGTTGACAGCCCTTCGACGCCAGCGTAAATGGCCGTCTCGCCCCAATGCCCAGGTGGCGGAATTGGTAGACGCGCCAGCTTCAGGTGCTGGTGTTCGAAAGGACGTGGAGGTTCGAGTCCTCTCCTGGGCACCACATCTCCGGCGGCGGGGCGGAGGGCCGGATGACGATTCACGTACATGAGAACGACCTGCCGGAGGGGCTGGACCTCGGCCCGGTGGTCGCCATCGACACAGAAACGATGGGGCTCAGGCCGCATCGCGACCGGCTCTGCCTCGTGCAGCTTTCCGCTGGCGACGGCGACGCGCATCTGGTGCGCATCGGTCAGAACGGCGCCGACGCGCCCCGGCTCAAAGCGATGCTGGCCGATCCCGCGGTCGTGAAGCTGTTCCATTTCGGCCGTTTCGATATCGCGGTGATGGCGCATCGATTCGGCGTCGCTGCGCGGCCGGTCTGGTGCACCAAGATCGCCTCGAAACTGGTGCGAACCTACACGGACCGGCACGGGCTGAAGGCGCTGACGCAGGAGCTGATCGGCGTCGATCTTTCCAAACAGCAACAATCCAGCGACTGGGGCGCGCCCTCCTTGAGCCAGGCGCAGCAGGAATACGCCGCGTCCGACGTGCTCTATCTTCACGCCCTCAAGACCGAGCTTGAACGGCGTCTCGTACGCGAAGGCCGCACCGAAATCGCCGCCGCCGCGTTCCGTTACCTGCCTGACCGGGCCCTGCTTGACCTCGCGGGCTGGGACGGGGTCGACATCTTTTCGCACGAGTAGCCGATGACCGAACACCCCGATCTTGATCGCGAAGCCGCCATCGCCTCCGGCCGCCGGGTGCTGGCGCTGGAGGGCGCGGCGCTGACCCTGTTTTCAGGCGCGCTCGGGCCGGCCTTCGCCGACGCGATCGAAATTCTCGCCGCCGCGCCCGGCAGGATCGTGGTCTGCGGCATCGGCAAATCCGGCCATGTGGCGCGCAAGGTCGCGGCGACCTTCGCCTCCACCGGCGCGCCGGCGCAGTTCCTTCACGCGTCCGAAGCGGCGCATGGCGATCTCGGCATGCTGACGCGCAACGACGCCGCGCTGGTGCTTTCCAATTCCGGCGAGACGGCGGAGCTTGCGCCGGTGATACGCTATTGCGGCCGCCACCGGATTCCGCTGATCGGGGTCGCCAGCAAGGCGAAAAGCACTTTGCTGAAGGCTGCCGACGTCGCGCTCCTGCTGCCACAGGCGGAGGAAGCATGCGCCGCCGGACTGGCGCCGACCACCTCCACCACGCTCACCATGGCGCTTGGCGACGCGCTGGCGGTGACGCTGATGGAGCGGCGCGGCTTCACCTCAGAGGATTTCCGCGAGTTTCATCCGGGCGGCGCGCTGAATGCGCGGCTGGTCAAGGTGTCGGAGATCATGCACCGGGGCCGCACCATGCCGCTGGTCACCGCCGATCAGCCGATGCGCGAGACGCTGATCGAAATGACATCGAAGGGTTTCGGCATCGCCGGCGTTCTCGACGCCGACGGCCGGCTGACCGGCGTCATCACCGATGGCGACCTTCGGCGCAACATGGAGCGGCTGCTCGATTCGGTCGCCGGCGATGTCGCGACCTACCAACCGGCCACCATCGGCCCGGACACGCTCGCCTCCGCCGCGCTTGGCCGCATGAACGACCCGGATCGACCGCTGACCTGCCTTTTCGTCGTCGACCCCAACGACCCGGTCGGCGCGCCGGTCGGCGTGATCCATATGCATGACGCGCTCCGCGCTGGCGTGACGTGACGCCGGCCGAGCGCAAGGAACGACGCCGACTCCGGATTGTCGGCCTGTTCAAGATCGGGCTTCCGCTCTTCGCGCTCGGGGTTTTCGCGGCGCTCTTCGTTTTCAACGGCGCCCGCTACGATTCGCGGATCAGCTTCGACGGCGTCGATCTCTCGGCGCTCGACGACGGACTGCGCCTGACCAACCCGCGTTTCACCGGCGCGACAAAGCGCGGCGAACCCTTCACCGTCGCCGCCGCCTGGGCCCTGCCGGATGGGCCAAAACCTGAAACGATCGAGCTTTCCGAAGTGACGGGCGAGATCAACCTCGCCGACGGGCGCCTTGTCACCATCGCGGCGGCGGGCGGCATGATACGGCCCAAGGCCAATCATGTCGCGCTTTCCGGCGATGTGCGGCTCGTCACCTCGGATGGATACCGCCTGGAGGCGGAGCACGCCGCGCTTGACGCCGAGACCGAAGAGATGACCGCTTCGGGCGGCGTCATGGCCGAAGGGCCGCTCGGGCGCATCACCGCCGACCGGATGCGCGCGACCAGGACGCCATCGCCTGACACGGAGGGTGCGCCGGGCGGCGAAGACGCCTACATCTGGTTCGAGAACCGGGTTAGAGTTCGCGTCGAGCAGCCGAACATGGCGCGCGAGCCGGGTTGAGGGGAGACGAGATGACCACAAAGTTCAGTCGTGCGGCCGCGATGGCCGCGCTCGGGCTGGCCTTGCTCGCCGGCGCGGCTTTGGCGCAGTCCAACGGCCCGTTCGGCGGCTTTCGCCATGACAGCGCGCAGCCGATCGAGATCGCCGCCGACAGCCTCGAAGTGCGCGAAGGCGACAAGACCGCGATTTTCCGCGGCGACGTGGTCGCCGGACAGGGCACGCTTCGCCTTACGGCCAAGGAGCTGGAGGTCGACTACGGCCCCGGCGGCGGCGAAACCGGCCAGATCCGGCGCATCGAAGCGCGCGGCGACGTCTTCCTTGCGAATGGCGCGGAGACGGCGTCGGGCGAGTTCGCCGAATATGACGTCGCGGCGGGCACGATCAAGATGAGCGGCGCAGTGACGCTGACCCAAGGCGGCAATGTGGTGAAGGGCGAGCAGCTTTCCATCGACCTCAATTCCGGTCAGGGTCGGGTCGAGGGCGGCGGCGGCAGGGTGAAGAGCGTCTTCACCCCGGCCCCCAGGACGCCAGCTTCCGAACCCGCGCCGAAAGCCGCCGATTGACTGCGGCGCGCCAGCCGGAGGGCGTGGGCCTCGTCGCGCGCGGGCTCGCGAAATCCTATCGGGGGCGGCAGGTCGTGCGCGGCGTCGATCTCGATCTCCGCCGAGGGGAAGCCGTCGGCCTCCTCGGCCCGAACGGCGCCGGCAAGACCACGGTATTCTATATGATCACCGGCCTCGTGACGCCCGATAACGGCCGGATCGAGATCGACGGAGAGGATGTCACGCGCCAGCCGATGTATCGGCGCGCCCGCAAGGGTCTTGGCTATCTTCCGCAGGAAGCGTCGATCTTTCGCGGCCTGACAGTGGAAAAGAACCTTCTCGCGGTGCTCGAACTCTCGGTCCGCGATCGAAAGGAGCGGATGGCGCGGCTGGACGAACTTCTCGAAGAATTTTCCATCGAGCGCCTGCGCAAGGCGTCTGCGACCTCGCTTTCGGGCGGCGAGAGGCGACGGGTGGAGATCGCGCGCTGCCTCGCCTCGAACCCATCCTTCGTTCTGCTGGACGAACCCTTCGCCGGGGTCGATCCGATCTCGATCGCCGATATCCGCGTTCTGGTCAAACATCTTAAAGATCGCGATATCGGGGTCTTGATCACCGACCATAATGTGCGGGACACTCTGGAAATTGTCGAACGGGCATATATCTTGCATGATGGTCAGGTTCTGATGAGCGGCGCGCCCGACGAAGTGGTGAACGACGAAACGGTCCGGCGCGTCTATCTGGGTGAAGGGTTCCGTATCTGAGGCGCCTCACAGCCCGACTCAACTGGCGCGTTCGAGCTGCGCCCGGGAGGACAGGCGATGAGAATCGGGCCGCGCCTTGAGCTGAAACAGAGCCAGCAACTGGTGATGACTCCCCAGTTGCAGCAGGCGATCAGGCTGTTGCAGATGTCGCGGCTCGACGCTGCGGCCTTCATCGCCGACGAGGTCGAAAAGAATCCGCTTCTCTCCATCGATGACGGCGGCGGGGACGCCCCGGCGGCGGCGGTCTCCGACCGGGCTGAAGGCGTGGACAGCTCAATCGCGCAGGAGGATCACGTCGCCGCGGGCGATCTCTTCGAAACCGGGGCCGACAACCTCTATGAAGCCGCCGAAGCTCAGCCGCGCCTTAAATCGACCGGCGAAGAAACCGATGGCGGATCGGCGCCGGATCACGGCGGCGGCGTCTCCGGCCTTGGCGCGGGGCGCAACGGCGCCGCTGACAATCATGACGAGAGCCTGGGCGAGCGGACCGCAGCGAGCGTCACGCTCCGCGACCACCTGCTGCCTCAGATCGCCATGTCCGCCACGCCCGGCCCGGCGCGCTCTCTCGCGGCGCTTCTCGTCGATGAGCTGGACGATGCGGGGTATCTGCGCGCCGATCTGGGCGTTCTGGCTGCGCGCCTCGGGGCGCATGCCGGGCTGATAGAGGAGGCGATCACGCTCTTGCAGGCCTGCGATCCGACGGGGATCGGGGCGCGCGACCTCGCGGAATGCCTTACGCTTCAGCTCAAGGACCAGAACCGTTTCGACCCGGCGATGGCGGCGCTGATCGAGCGGCTCGACGATCTCGCGGCGGCGCGGCTGGAGCGGCTTCGCGCCGCCTGCGGCGTCGACGATGAAGACCTGAGGGAGATGATCGGAGAGATCAGGCGCCTCGACCCTCGGCCGGGATCGGCCTTCACCGGCGATCTGGCGCCGCCGGTGACGCCGGATGTGTTCGTGCGCCGCGACCGGGCCGGCGGCTGGCTTGTGGAAGTGAACGCCGACGCCCTGCCGCGGCTGCTGCTCGACCGGAGCTATTCCGCGCGGCTTCCGGCCTCGGGCACGCCTGAAACCCGCGCCTTCGTCGCCACTTGCCGGCAGGATGCGGACTGGCTTCTGCGCGCGGTCGATCAGCGCGCGCAGACGATCCTGAAAGTCGCGACGGAGATCACCCGGCGCCAGACCGATTTCTTCTCCGACGGCGTCGCGGCCCTGACGCCGATGACGCTGAAGACGGTCGCGGATGAAATCGGCATGCACGAATCAACCATAAGCCGTGTAACCTCCAACAAATATCTCGCGTGCGAGCGCGGGATCTTCGAGATGAAGTTCTTTTTCACGCAAGCCATCGCCTCCGCCGACGGGGGCGACGCGGTTTCGGCCGCCGCCGTCCGGCACCGGATCAGGACGATGGTCGAGCAAGAAAATTACGCGAAACCGCTTTCCGATGATCGAATCGTCACACTTCTGAAACAAAGCGGCGTCGACATTGCGCGCCGCACCGTCGCGAAATACCGTGAGGCCATGAACATACCCTCGTCGGCGCAGAGAAAACGGATGAAGGCGATGGCTCTCAGCCGCTGATTTGATGCGCGTTGTGGACTTCCGGGGGGTTTGGTTGACTTGTGCAGGAGCCGCTCCTAGGTTCCGCGCCTCGCGGCGGGCTGGGCGGCGAACAGGGAGTGAGAGATGCGGATTCAGGTCACTGGTAGACAGATCGATATCGGCGATGCGCTGCGTGAGCATGTGGAGGCCGAGCTTCTTGCTGCGGTTTCGAAATATGCGGACGTGGTGATCGATGCGGAAGTCACCTTTTCACGTGATGCGCACGCCTACCGCGCCGACGCCGTCGTCAAGCTGGCGCGGGGGCTGACCGCGAAAGCCTCCGACAAGGCGAACGAAATTTACGCCGCCTTCGACGGCCTGGCCGAAAAGATCGAAAAGCAGGTGCGCCGCTACAAGCGCCGCATGACCCAGCACCGCGGCGAAGCGGCGGGCGAGGTGCCGGCGGCCTCCTACGTTCTGGCCAGCGCCAGCGACGAGGACGAACACTCCGAGTCGATGAACCCGGTGGTGATCGCCGAGACGAAAACCCGGCTCCGCTCACTCACCGTCGGTGAGGCGGTGATGCAGATGGAGCTCGAGGACGCCGCATTTCTGATGTTCCACAATGACGCGCACGGGCGCCTCAACATCGTATTCCGGCGCGAGGACGGCAACATCGGCTGGCTCGACCCGGAAAATCTCGCGGCCTGAACGGCCACCCGATTCCGACAGAGGCCCCTCATGGACCTGAAAGACATCGTTAAGCCCGAAGCGCTTCACGCCGGGCTTAACGCGACGAGCAAGAAACACCTGATGCAGGAACTGGCGCAGCGCGCCGCTGAGAGCTACGGGCTCGACGCGCGGACGGCGTTCGAGGCGCTGCTGGACCGGGAGCGCCTCGGCCCCACGGGAATGGGGCGGGGCGTCGCCATACCGCACGCACGCATCGCCGGCCTGAAGCACATCGTCGGCGTGTTCGTGCGGCTACAGCGGCCCGTCGACTATGACGCGGCCGATGACGAGCCGGTCGATCTGGTCTTCGCGCTGTTCGCGCCCGAATCCGCAGGGGCGGATCATCTGCGCGCCCTCGCCCGCATCTCCCGGGCGCTGCGCGACCCGTCAGTTTGCGCGAAGTTGCGGGCGGCCGAGACCCCGGCGGCCATCTACGCCGTGCTCACCAATCCGGTGGATTCGAAGGCGGCCTGAACGGCCGCCTTCTTTTGCTGGCGCTTCAGTGGACGCTGTGGGGCGTCATCTCGTGCTGGAGCGCGGCGAGGAACGCCAGCTCGCGCCCTGGCGCCAGGCCCAGCCGATTGCCGGCTTCGTCATGTATCGAATAGACGTCGGTTTCCGCGATTTCGGGCGGCAGCTCACTGGGCCGCGCCTGTCTCACATAAACGATCTGGCGGGGCTTTGCGGCCACGGCGTCGTGCTGTTTCACTTCGGTCATTTCGCATTTCCTCCTATGAGCGACATGCTGCTCCGGCTCAGGTCTTGTCGCCAATACTGATCTTCCTGATTACGGTGTCCGGCTCCGAGCGGACCAGATCCACGTGAAGAAGGCCGTTCTCGAGATCGGCGCCGGAAACTTCGACACCGTCGGCCAGCACGAAACTGCGCTGGAACTGCCGCGCGGCGATGCCGCGATGCAGGAACACGTGGCCGTCCTCTTCGGGCGCCTGTTTGCCGCGGATCACGAGCTGACTGTCCTCAACCGTGATCGAGAGATCGACCTCCGCGAAGCCGGCGACCGCCAGCGTGATCCGATAGGCGCACTCGCCCCGTTGCTCGATATTGTAGGGCGGGTAGCCATCCGCTCCGGTCTTCTGGGTGCGCTCGACCAGGCGGTCGAGCTGTTCAAAGCCGAGCAGGAACGGGTATTGCGCGAAAGTGATGCGGCTCATGGGGCCAGTCCTTGTTCAAGCGACCGTCACGCGCGGACCCTTCAGCGGCATCCACGCTCCCTCAATATGTGGACGAAGCGCCGCTCGCGCAAGATTGTGCTTGCGCGGCCGAAGCGTGGAGCTAGCTTTCCAGCGATGCTGATCCGCCCCGCCACACCCGCCGATGATGATGCGATCTGGTCGATGCTGACGCCGGTTTTCCGGTCCGGCGAGACCTACGCCGTAGACCCTTGCATCGGGCGCGAAGCGGCGCTTTCGTATTGGTGCGGCGCGCCCCACCACGCCTTCGTCGCCGAAGCCGAGGACGCCGCCCTCGGAACCTATTTCCTGACGGCGAACCAGGGCGGCGGCGGCGCGCATGTCTGCAATTGCGGCTATGTAACCGGCGCGGCGGCGCAAGGCTGCGGCAT
>JBBDTD010000076.1:0-9193 GCA_040904645.1 Paracoccaceae bacterium | reverse complement strand
CAGCTCGCCGGGGGGGGGGGCTAAATGCGCCGCGCCGGCCGCGCGGCTATTGGCGCCGGGGGAGATGGTGATCGCATTCTCGCCCCGATCGTCGACCGCGATCATTGCTGCGCCCGAAACGCCGTCGAGTTCGGCCACTTCGCGCATGTCGACGCCGTAGCGCGCCATCTCGGCCATAAGGTCCAGACCGAACGACTGCGCGCCGACCGCGCCGCGCATCGCCACCCGCGCGCCGGCCCGCGCAGCCGCGATCGCCTGATTGGCCCCCTTGCCGCCGAGCCTGACGGAAAGCTCGCCCCCAAGCGCGGTTTCGCCCGGCCGCGGCAGAGCCGCGACGCGGACCATGATGTCGACGTTGATCGAGCCGAGCACAATGATGGATTTTCGCGCCAATTCGGTCTCCTCCCCCGGACCGGGAGAGAATATCCGCATTCGGGCCGGATGCGAAATGGCGCCGTTGCCGAATTGACTGATCAGCCAAAGTTCCGGATGCTCGGCGGATGAATTTCGCGCCTGATCGGCGCTGACAGGGAGACAGGCATGAACCTGATGAAACTCGCCGCCGCCTTTATCGCCGCTGGCGCGGCGTCAGGCGCCCTCGCCGCCGACATCAAGCCAGCCGTGATCTACGACATGGGCGGCAAGTTCGACAAATCATTCAACGAAGGCGTATTCACCGGGGTGAAGAAATTCACCGATGAGACCGGGATCGACGTGATGGAGTTCGAGGTTACGTCGGAAACCCAGCGCGAACAGGCGATGCGCCGCATGGCCGAGCGCGGCGCGACCATCGTGCTCGGCGTCGGTTTCGCGCAGGCGGACGCGATCGCGAAGGTCGCCGCCGAATTCCCGGACACGCTTTTCTCCATCATCGACGTCACCTGGCTGGATGCGCCGAACCTGCGCCAGTACGGCTTCAAGGAGCATGAGGGCAGTTATCTGGTTGGCGTCGCGGCGGCGCTCGCTTCCAGGACCGGCAAGGTCGGATTCGTCGGCGGCATGGATATTCCGCTGATCCGTCATTTCGCCTGCGGCTATGTGCAGGGCGTCAAGGCGACCAACGCTGAGGCCGAGGTGTTCCAGAACATGACCGGCTCCACCCCCGCCGCATGGAACGATCCCGCCAAGGGCGCGGAACTGGCCCAGAGCCAGATCGACCGCGGCGCCGATGTCGTCTACCACGCAGCCGGCGGCACCGGCGTCGGCGTGATCCGCGCCGCGGCGGACGCCGACAAGCTGGCCATCGGGGTCGATTCGAACCAGAATGGCATGGCTCCCGGCCATGTGCTGACCTCGATGCTGAAGCGGGTCGACGTCGCGGCCTATGAGACTTTCAAGGACGCGGCCTCCGGCGATTTCGAACCCGGCGTGCGGGTGCTCGGAGTGGCCGAGGGCGGCGTGGATTGGGCGCTCGACGAAAACAACGCCGAACTCATCACGCCGGAGATCAAGGCCGCCGTCGAAGACGCGAAGGCCAGGATCATCTCCGGCGAGATCAAGGTCGACAGCTATTACGAGACCGAGAGCTGCCCGGTAAGCTGACCTTGGGTGAGACCGCGCATGCGGCGGGCGCCATGGAGCCGGCGCCCGCCTTCGCTCTTGAGACGCGCGGGATCGACAAGTCCTTCGGCGCGGTCCACGCCAATCGCGCCATCGACCTGAAGGTCGCGAAAGGTTCGATCCACGGGATCATCGGCGAGAACGGCGCCGGAAAATCGACGCTGATGAACATCCTCTACGGGATGTACGCCGCTGATCGCGGCGAGATCCTGATCAACGGGCGGGAGGTGAATATGACCTCCTCCGCTGTCGCGATCCGCCATGGGATCGGCATGGTGCATCAGCACTTCATGCTGGTGAGCCCGTTCACCGTGCTCGAAAATGTCATGCTCGGCGCGGAGCAGGGTTTCCTGCTGAAAGCCTCCGTCATCGCGACACGCGCGTTGATCCGGCGCATGGGGGAGGAATACGGGCTGATCGTCGACCCGGACGCAAGGGTCGGGGATCTTCCCGTCGGGCTTCAGCAGCGGGTCGAGATCATCAAGGCGCTGCGCGGCGGCGCGCGCATCCTGATCCTCGATGAGCCGACCGGCGTTCTGACCCCGCAGGAGACCGAGGGGTTTTTCGCCATCCTGCGCGCGCTTCGCGACGAAGGCGTGACGATCCTGCTCATCACCCACAAGCTGCAGGAGGTCATGGCGCTGACCGATCAGGTCTCCGTCATGCGCCGCGGCGAGATGGTCGCGGAGCGCGCCACGGCGGAGACGACCCGCGAGGAGCTCGCGGAGCTGATGGTCGGGCGCAAAGTGCTGCTGGATGTGGCGCGCCTCGACGCCGAGCCGGGCGCGCCGGTGCTGAGGGTGAAGGGCCTGCGGTTCACCGACGCGGACGGGGTCGAGCGCGTGAAGGGCCTCGATTTCGAGATCAGGGCGGGGGAGCTGCTTTCCGTCGCCGGCATTTCCGGGAATGGGCAGTCGGAGCTTCTCGACGTGCTGGCCGGCATCTCGCCGCCGGCCGCAGGCAGCATCGAGATCGGCGGCGCGGTGATCGACGCCGCGCATCCGCGCAATGCGGCGGGCATGCGCGCCCTCGGCGTCAGCCATGTGCCGGAGGACCGGCACCATCGCGGCCTCGTCCTGCCGTTCGACGCCCGCGAGAACTCGATCCTCGGCTTTCAGGACGGCCCGGCTGCGGGGGCGGGTTTCATGCTCGACCGCGCCCATATCGCCGCCCGCGCCGCGCGCCATGTCGCGGAATTCGACGTCCGCCCCCCCATCGCCACGCTACGCGCCGCGCAATATTCGGGCGGCAACCAGCAAAAGCTGGTCCTGGCGAGGGAGATCGACGCCGCGCCGAAACTCCTCCTGATCGGGCAACCGACGCGGGGCGTCGATATCGGCGCGATCGAGTTCATCTACAAAAGGCTGATGGCGCTGAAGGCGGCGGGCTGCGCCATCCTCCTCGTCTCCGTCGAACTGGAGGAAGTGCTGTCGCTCTCCGACCGTATCCTCGTGATGTGCAATGGCGAGCAGAAGGGCGTCGTGCGGGTGGAAAACGCCAATGAGCGCATCCTCGGGCTGATGATGGCCGGGGTGACCGGCGACACCGAACTGGCGGGCGCGTCATGAGACCGGCGCCGCCATTGCCTGCCTGGGCCGATATCGGCCTCTTGCCGATCATCAACATCGTAGCGGCGTTGGGCGTCTCCGGAATCATCATCGCGCTGATCGGCGAAAACCCGTTTCGCGCGCTGGCGGTGATGATGGAGGGGGCCTTCGTCTACAAGGGCGCGCTCGGCTATACGCTTTACTATACGACGAATTTCATCTTCACCGGGCTTGCGGTCGCGGTCGCCTTTCACGCGGCGATGTTCAATATCGGCGGTGAAGGACAGGCCTGTATCGGCGGGCTCGGGGCCGGGGTGGCCGTGCTCATGGCGGATCAGTTTCTGCCCGGCGTGCTGCTGATCCCCTTCGCGGTGATCTTTTCCGCGCTTTTCGGCGCCGCCTGGGCCTTCATTCCCGGTTATCTTCAGGCGACGCGCGGCAGCCATATCGTCATCACCACGATCATGTTCAATTTCATCGCGGCCTCGGTCATGGTCTCGCTTCTGGCGGGGCCGCTGATGCGCCAAGGGCAGGGCGCGCCGGAAACCAGGCCCTTCTCCGAAGCGGCGCAGATGCCCTATATCCACGACCTGCTGGCCGCGATCGGAGTGGAGGCGACGCGCTCGCCGCTGAACGCCTCGCTGCTGATCGCGCTCTGCGCCGCAGCGCTGGTCTGGTTCATCATCTGGCGGACCCGCTTCGGCTATGCGGTGCGTGCGATGGGCGCGAGCCCGGGCGCGGCGGAATATGCGGGCATGAACACCGTGCGCATCACCGTCCTCGCGCTTCTGCTTTCCGGCGGGCTGGCAGGGCTGATGGCTTCCAACGCCGTGTTGGGGGAGCCGCACAAGCTGGTGCTGAATTTCACCGGCGGGTATGGGTTCACCGGCATCGCGGTGGCGCTGATGGGGCGCAATCACCCGGTCGGGATCGTGCTCGCCGCGCTGCTTTTCGGCGCGCTGACCCAGGGCGGCACAGAGCTTGATTTCGAGTTTCAGACCATCACCCGCGAGACGGTGCAGGTGGTGCAGGGATTGATCATTCTTTTCTCGGGGGCGCTCGCCTATCTCTTTGCGCCGATGCTGGCGCGGGCCATCGCGCCCTTCACCGGCCGGCGGCCCGCGCGATGAACGATTTTCTCTTCCAACTCGTCCTGACTTTTGACGCCACCCTGCGCGTGGCGACGCCGCTGATCCTCTGCGGGATGGCCGGGATCTTTTCCGAGAGGGCGGGGGTCATCGATATCGGGCTTGAGGGGAAGATGCTCGCCGGGGCCTTCGCCGCCGCCGCGGTCGCGCACATGACCGGCTCCCCCTGGCTGGGCCTCGGCGCGGCGATCGTCACCGCGATGCTTCTGGCGCTTCTGCACGGCTTCGCCAGCATCACAGCGCGTGGCAATCAGGTGATCTCCGGCCTCGCCATCAATATTCTTGCGTCCGCGCTGACCGTCACCGTCGGTATTGCGCTTTTCCGGCGCGGCGGCGGCACGCCTTCGCTCAGCGCGGCGGAGCGGCTTCCGGTGATCGATCTGCCTTTCGCGGAGGCGCTGGCCGGCGTGCCGGTCATTGGCGGGCTCTATTCCGAAATCTTCTCTGGCCACCGCATACTGGTATATGTCGCGCTTCTGGCCGTGCCGCTGACCGCGTGGCTGCTTTACAGGACCCGTTTCGGGCTTCGGCTTCGCGCGGTGGGTGAAAGTCCTGAGGCGGTGGACAGCGCCGGAATCTCCGTCCACCTGATGCGCTACAAGGCGGTGCTTCTGGCCGGCGTTTTCACCGGGATCGCCGGCGCCTATCTCTCCATCGCCCATGGCGGAGAGTTCGGGCGCGATATGTCGGCGGGAAAGGGATATATCGCGCTCGCGGCGGTGATCTTCGGCAAGTGGCGTCCGGTTCCGACGCTCCTCGCCTGTCTCCTTTTCGGGTTTCTCGGCGCCGCCGCCGACCGGCTTCAGGGACGCGAGCTGCCGCTGGTCGGGACCGCACCGACCGATCTGATGATCGCGCTGCCCTATATCCTGACCGTGGTGCTGCTTGCCGGGTTCATCGGCAAGGCGCCGCCGCCGCGCGATATCGGTGAGCCGTACCCAAAATCAAAATAGATCTCCGGGGCGGCTCATCCGCCGTTGAGCGGGTCATTTTCCGGGCCTTATCTCCGGCATAATACTTGACTAAAACACTATGTTCGGTGAATAACCCTGCGCGAGAGGGAAACAAGACCCCTCGCACACGCCAGCCCCTCGCAAGCGAAACCCAATTTCGACGCAAGCGCGCGACGTCTCCGCGCGTGAGGGGGAGTTTGCACTATGACGATGATTTTGAGGTCCGCGCCGGCGGCTTTGTTCGCGCTGTGCTGGGGCGGCTTCGCCCAGGCGCAAGCGATATCAACCGATGATACAGCGCCAGACGCGGCCAGTGAGCCGCGTCTGGTGATCGACCTCAGCCCGGTCACCGTTTACGCCACCCGCACGGAGAAGCAGATTCTCGACGTGCCGGCCAATGTCACGGTGATCCCCGGAGAGCGGATCGAGCGTGAGATGATCACCGACATGCAGGAGTTGATGCGCTACGAGCCGGGCATCGACGTAGATCGACAGACGAGCAGCACCGACCCCTTCAATACTTTCGGCGGCTTCACCATTCGCGGCGTCGGCGGCAACCGCACGCAGATCCTGGTCGATGGAAGCAGGGCGCCGGAGCGGATCATCGATGGCACGCGCGATTACCTCGATCTGGATTTCACCAAGCAGGTGGACATCATCCGCGGCCCCGGCTCCGTGCTCTGGGGGTCGGACGCGCTGGGCGGCATCGTGGCGATCGAGACCGTGGACCCTGAAGACGTGCTGGAAGATGGCGACAATTTCGGCGGCAGCCTTTCCATGGATTATGACAGCTTCAACCAGGGCGTCGACACTTCGCTGACCATGGCGGGGCGCGTCAGCCCGAAATTCGCCTTCCTCGGCGGCCTGTCGCTCGACCGCGCCGAAGAGGGGCAGTTGAATCAGGCCCGCGCCGATGGCGGCATCTATGGCTGTCCGCGAAACATCGCCTTTGGCGCGACCCCCTGCAACAAGCTCGACCCGACGAAAGAGGAATCGATCAGGGGGCTGGCGAAGTTGATCTTCACGCCAAACGCTGATCATCGGGTCGAACTGTCAGCCGATATCATGAACCGCAAGACCGACGTTGATTTCAACCAGACGCTCGGCCCGGTGTTCAGCACCATCACCGGCCTGCCGACCGGCGAGACGATCCTTGACTACGACCGCACGCTCGACCTCAACCGCAAGCGCTTCGCGATTGAGCACGATTGGGAGGTTGGCGCCTCTTGGCTCGATTCGCTGAACTGGCGTGTCGCCTATGCGCCGCAGGACTATACGCGCTCGGGCGACGAACTTTCCGACGCCGCGACGGGCGAGCGGCTGCGGACGCAGGATTTCCTCGGCTATTCCGAAGACTTTCTGGAGTTCGACATCCAGTTCAACTCTTCGTTCAATGCGCTCGGCGCGCAGCATGTCCTGACCTATGGCTTTGACGGCGATTACACCACAACCGACTACAAGCGTTCCGATACGGTCAACGACCTGACCAATGGAACGGTGACGGAAACGCGCGGCGGCGGGTTCAACTTCGCGAACGCCGATACGCTCCGGGCTGATTTCTACCTTCAGGACGAAATCACGTTCTTCGATGGCCGGGTGACGCTACTGCCGGGCTTTCGCTACTCGACTTACAGTCTCAATCCGCGCACCGACGCCGACTATCAGGCGGTGCCGGGGCAGGAGCCGAGCAAGGTCTCGGACGAAGCGTTGACCGCCAAACTGGGCCTGACTGTGCGGATCGACGACAATTTCTCCGTCTACGGGCAATATGCGCAGGGCTTCAAGATGCCGACCGCGCAGCAGCTTTACACCTCGCTTCCCGGCGCGTTCTTCAACCTGACGCCGGCGCCGGATCTGAAACCGGAAACCGTCGACAGCTATGAGCTGGGCCTGCGCGGCGAGTTCCAGCAGGGCTGGTTCTCGGTCAACGGCTTCTATGCGGATTATGACGATTTCATCCAGTCGTTCTTCAACCCGCCGGGCACCAACGACTTCACCTACCGCAATCTCTCCGCAGTGCAGGTCTGGGGCGTTGAGGCCTCCGCCCACGCACGGATCACTGAAAACCTCCGATCCTCGATGTCGCTCTCCTGGCAGAAGGGCAAGCAGAAGGTGGATGCGGCAACTCCGTCGACGCCTTTTGACGTTCCGCCGCTGCAAGCGACGATCGGCCTTGGCTATGACATCCCGAGCCAGGGGCTCAGCTTCGATATCGTCGGTAATTTCGCGACCAAGGTGACGCGGGCCAGTTCGCCCACCCTCTTCAAGCCGGACGGCTATGCGGTTTTCGACGGCTACGCCAGGTGGGAGATCGCGGAGAATGTAAGCCTGAACGCGGGCCTGCTTAACATCTTCAACGCGCGGTATTTCGCGGCGCCGTTCCCGAACAGTTTCGACGTTGTCCCGACCCAGTCGGTGGCGCGGTCCAACCCGCTGGAACTGCAGACGGCGCCGGGGCGGACGTTCCGTCTCGGGCTCGATGTGAAGTTCTGATCCGATGATGGCGGTCCTCGGCCGGTTCCGGCGTCTGATTCTGATCTGCGCCGGCGGGCCAGGCGGCTGGAAGGGGATCGCGCTTTATCTCGTGGTGCTGGCGCTGGAGCTTTCCAGCGTCTGGATCACCTTGCAGCTCATCGCCTGGAGCGCCGATTTCTTCGACGCGCTGGAGCAGATGAATGCGAAAGAAGCCGTGGCCCAGATCGGCGTCTTCGGCGCGCTGGTCGGCCTGTCCGCCAGCCGATTCATCATCGCTGATTATCTGCGCAAGCGGTTGCTGATCTCGTGGCGCGGGGTTCTCACCGACGCCGCGCTCACCCGGTGGATGGCCGACAAGACCTTCTGGCGCCTGCGCCCCGGCGTCTCGCCCGACAGCATCGACAATCCCGATCAGCGCATCGCTGAGGATTGCCGGCTGTTCGTCGCCGGCCTGCTGAAGGAATCGCTGGATCTGATCGCCGCCGTCGTCGGGCTTTTCTCCTATGTCGCGCTGCTTTGGGCGCTTTCGTCCTTTCCGCTCGCTTTCACGGTGTTCGGCGTGGGCGTCGAAATTCCACGCTACATGGTCTGGGCGGCCTTCATTTATGTCGCCATCGGCAGCCTGATCACCCACGGGCTCGGCCGGCCGCTGAAATCGATCCTCTACGCGCAGGAGGCCCGCGAAGCGGATTTCCGCTACACGCTGACCCGGCTTCGCGACACTTCCACCGAAGTCGCGCTCTCGGGCGGCGAGCCGGCCGAGCGGCGCGTGTTCGATGCGCGTTTCGGCGCCATCGTCGGCAACTGGCGGCGCCTGATCCGGCGCGAGGTGATCGTCGGGTTGTTCACCCGGCCCTATTTTCAGACTGTGCTGCGCGTTCCGCTTTTCCTCGCTCTCCCGGCCTATTTCGCGGGGGCGATCACGCTGGGCGGGCTGATGCAGCTGGCTTCCGCCTTCAGCAATGTGACGACGACGCTGAGCTGGTTCATCTTCTCCTACCGCGATCTGGCGGATCTGGTCGCGACGACGGAACGTCTCGACGGGCTTTTCCGCGCGACGCAGGCGCCTCGTCCTTCGCCCGACGCGCCGCGCGACATCGCGCGGCGGCCGTCATCCGGCGGCGGGCTCAGCCTTTCCGGGCTTCGTCTGGCGACGCCGCAGGGCGACTGGATGCAGGCCGGGCCGGATATCGAGGTCGCGGCCGGCGAGGCGGTCTGGGTGCGCGGCGGATCCGGGGCCGGAAAATCCACGCATTTCGCGGCGATCGCCGGGCTCTGGCGCTATGGCGAGGGGCGGATCGGCGTGCCGGCCGGGCGCGTGGCCTTTCTTCCGCAGCGGCCTTATCTGCCCAATGGCGGGCTGGCGGCCGCGGCGGCGTATCCGTCCGACCCTGAGGATTTCCAGCGTGATGAGATCGAGGAGGCGCTGAGCGCCGTCGGGCTGGGTGCGCGTCTGCGGTTCCTCGGAACTGGCGAAGAGATCTCCGTCGATGGGCTTTCGGGAGGCGAG
>JBBDTD010000075.1:0-9207 GCA_040904645.1 Paracoccaceae bacterium | reverse complement strand
CCCAGGCCGCCCGGTGAAGGGCGGCGCCGCCGATCGGATCGAAATCCGACACCTGCACCCGGAGCTTGACCCCGCGCCGCGCCAACGCTGTCAGAAGCGCAGCCCAGTCGTCGCCCCCGCCCTCAGCCATCGCCAGGGAGAGCGCGTCCTCATCGCGCAGTTTGGTGCGCGTATCGAAGACGCGAAAGCTGAGCGCGACACGCGTGCGCGCCGCCGCGACCCGCCGCTCCAGCGCAGGATAGACCGCCGCGGCGGTGATCATGGGCGTCACCGCCCGTTCTGGTGTGATCGTCAAAGGAATATCATCCTGTATTGGGTTCGGTCCGCAGCGCCGCACTCGCTGATGATGCGCCGCGCAAGAGGTGGAACGAACACGGCGTCAGTGCGTTCCATCCACCAGACAAGAGCGCGGCGCCAGGGGTGAGGTGAACACAACCCTCTACACTTTCGCTCCGCCGCGCGCTTGTCACCTTATATTGCAACAAGGAGCCAGAAATGGGGATCGAAATCACTGGTATTGGCGGGCTTATCATTCTCGCGATCGACATCTGGGCGATCATTTCCGTAATTGGCTCCGGCGCGTCGAAGGGCGGGAAGGTGATCTGGGTCCTTCTGATTCTGCTTCTGCCGGTAGTCGGGGTTATTCTCTGGCTGCTCTTCGGCCCCAAAGGCTCGGCCAGGGATGTCTGAATCCGTTGTGGCGGCGATCGCCCGCGCGTGGGCCGCCGTGCGAAGGCGAGATGTCATGGCGACACCGTGCTAAGTATGGTTCTATCACATCGCTGGCCGCAAGCGCCGCTTCCTCGGGGTCACGACAGATGAAATCGCCCCACGAACCTTCCACCGCCCCGGGTACGGAGCCGCAGGCTTACGCGCCGGCGGTATCTTTGGACGAGCCCGACATAGCGACGCAACTTGCCGACGCGCCGCCACCAGACCCGCTGATGCGTGAAGCGACGAAGCTTCGCTGGGTCATGACCTGGCTGCTGATCCTTCACGCCATCGTCGCGATCTATTTTGGCAAGGAGATCCTCCTGCCCATCGCGCTGGGGATCATGCTCGCGCTGACGCTCAGCCCCGTGGTCCGCGGCGCGGCGCGGCTCGGCGTGCCTTCGCCAATCACCGCGCTTCTTCTGGTCGCGGCGATCGGTGGCGGCGGGTTCCTGACCGTCTTTTCGATGAGCGACAACATCGCCCGCTGGGTGGACGACGCGCCGCGCCTCGGCGCGCTGGTCCGCATCAAGCTTGCCGCGCTGAGCGAATCCGTCGAAGCGGTCAAGAATGCTTCCGAGGAGGTCGGCAAGATCGCTGACGCCGCCGCCGGGGGCGGCGCGCAGGAGGTGGTGGTCGCTCAACCCGGGTTCCTCAGCGCCGCGCTCGGCAATGTAGCGAGCGCAGGCACATCGGTCATGGTGGCTTTCGTGCTGGCGCTTTTCATTCTCTCTTCGGGGCGGCTCTTCTACACCAAGCTCGTGCAGGCGTTTCCCCGGTTTCGCGACAAGCGCAAGGCGCTGATGGTCGTCTACGAGATCGAGACCCGCATCTCGCGCTATCTGCTGACGATCACCGCGATCAACGCCGGGCTCGGCGCACTGATCGGCGTCGCTTTCTATTTCATCGGCATGCCCTACGCCCATCTCTGGGCGCTGGCGGCCTTTTTGCTCAATTACATGCCGTTCATCGGCACCGCCATCGGCACGATGCTTTCGGCGGCTATCGCCATCATCACCTTCGATACGCTCGGCTACGCCGCTCTCGCTCCGCTCACCTATGTCATGCTCGGTTCGGTGGAGGGGCAGATGGTGACACCCATGGTCCTGGGGCGGCGGATGGAGATCAACACCGTCGCGGTTTTTCTGGCGCTGATCTTCTGGACCTGGGTGTGGGGCGTCGCCGGCGCCTTGCTCGCGGTGCCGATCCTCGTGCTCTTCAAGGCGATTTCCGACCGGGTGGAAGGGATGCGCGGCTTCGGCCAGTTCCTGAGCGCGGGGGGCGAGCAGGCGCCGGAAGGTCCCAACGCTGCGGCGCGATAAGCCCCCCTTTGAGCCCATGGGGGGAGGGGGGCTTGGCGTTATCGCTACTCAGCCGGCGCGGCGCTTTCGCGGTGGCCCGCTTCCGCCTTGCGCGGCGTCCTCCCGACCCGCCCGAGCACGAAGACGAAAAACGCCGGCACGAAGCTGAGCGCGAAGAGCGTCGCCGCGATCACCCCGCCAAGCACCGCGACGCCGATGGCGTTCTGGCTGGCGGAACTCGCGCCCGTCGCGATGGCGAGCGGGGTGACGCCGAGCGTGAAGGCGAGGGAGGTCATGACGATCGGCCGAAACCTCAGCCGCGCCGCCTCCAGCGTCGCGTCGATCAGCGAGTGACCTTCCGCGACAAGATCTTTCGCGAACTCCACGATCAGAATGGCGTTCTTGGCGGAAAGGCCGAGAATGGTGATCAGCCCGACCTTGAAATAAACGTCGTTGGCCATGTCCTGGCTCAGAACCGCCAGAACCGCGCCGATCGCGCCAAGGGGCACGACCAGCATCACCGAAAGCGGGATCGCCCAGCTTTCGTATAGCGCCGCAAGCAGAAGAAAGACGAAAACCACGCTGAGGCCGATCAGGAACGGGGCCTGATTGCCGGACTGGATTTCCTGAAGCGATTGGCCCGTCCATTCGAAGCCGAAGCCGGGCGGCAACTCGGCCGCCAGCCGCTCCATCTCCACGATGGCGTCGCCGGTGGAATAGCCCGGCGCCGCGGCCCCGGAAATCCGCACCGCCGGATAGCCGTTATAGCCGACAATCTGCAGCGGTCCGCGAATCCATTCGACCTCCGCGAAGGCCGAAAGCGGCACCATGCCGCCATTCACGTTCCGCACGTTCAGATCCAGAAGGTCGCTGGTCTTCATCCGCGAAGGATCGTCGGCCATTACGGTGACGCGTTGCATCCGCCCCGCATTGGGAAAATCGTTGATATAGGCGGAGCCGAGATTGGCCGAGATGGTCGAATTGACGTCGGCGAACCGCACGCCAAAGGCGTTGGCCTTTTCGCGGTCGACGGTCAGGCGCACCTGCGCCGCAGAGGGCAGGCCGGTGACGCGAAGCCCGGCGACAACCGGACTTTCAGCCGCCGCCGCCAGAAGCTGTGCGCGCGCCGCTTCCAGCGCGTCCTGCCCGGCGCCGTTGCGGTCCTGCAAGCGGAAATCGAACCCCGAGGTGGTGCCGAGCCCCTGGATCGAGGGCGGCGACAGGGCGAAGGCCATGCCGTCCTTGATGCCGAACATCTTGCCCGTCGCCCGCCCGGCGATAGCCGCCGCCGCGTCCTCAGGCCCGCGCTCCGACCAATCCTTCAGCGTCACGAAGGCGAGCCCGGCGTTCTGCCCGACACCGGAGAAACTGAAGCCGAGAATGGCGATGACGCGCTCGACCGCAGGTTCTTCGGCGAAGACGGCCTCGACCTTCTCGATCACGTCGAGGGTGCGGGTCGCGCTCGCCTCCGGCGGGGCCTGCACGTCGACAAGGAGATATCCCTGATCCTCCGCCGGCAGGAACGCGGACGGCATCTGCATCCAGCTCCAGCCCAGCCCGCCGATCAGGCAGGCGTAGATGATCATCATGAACGACGCGCGCCGGGCCGAAAATCCGGCGATGCGGCCATACCCGCGCGAGATGGCGTCGAACGCGTTGTTGAACCAGCCGAGCGGGCCGCGCCGGGCCATCCTGTGGCCTTTTTCCACCGGCTTGAGGAAGCTGGCGCAAAGCGCCGGCGTCAGCGAAAGCGCGAGAAAGCCCGAGAAGAGAATCGAGACCACCATGGTCATCGAGAATTGCCGGTAGATCACACCGACTGCGCCGGGAAAGAACGCCATCGGCACGAAAACCGCCGAGAGCACCAGCGTCACGCCGATGATCGCGCCTTGAATCTGGCCCATGGCCTTTTTCGTCGCCTCGCGCGGGGACAAGCCTTCTTCGGCCATGATGCGTTCGACATTCTCGACCACCACGATGGCGTCGTCCACGAGGATGCCGATGGAAAGCACCATTGCGAACATGGTCAGGACGTTGATCGAAAACCCCGTCGCCAGCATCAGCGCGACGGTCCCGGCCAGCGCGATCGGCACCACCAGCGTCGGAATGATCGTGTAGCGGAAATTCTGCAGGAACAGCAGCATCACCAGAATGACGAGGCCGAGCGCCTCCAGCAGCGTGTGGAACACCTTCTCGATCGACAACTCCACGAAGGGCGCGGTGTCATAGGGGATGTCGTAGGTGATGCCGGGCGGGAAAAAGCCTTTCAGCTCCTCCATCTTCTCGCGGACCGCCGCGGAGGTGGTGATGGCGTTGCCCGCAGGCGAAAGCTGGACCCCGACCGCCGCCGAAGACTGGCCGTTGAGGCGCGAAGAGAAATTATAGCTTTCCGCGCCGATCTCGACCCGCGCGACATCCGAAAGCAGCACGGTGGAGCCGTTCGGATTGGCGCGCAGCACGATGCTTTCAAACTCCTTTACGGAGGCTAGCTGGCCCTCGACCAGCACCGTCGCGGTGATCTGCTGCCCGTCCGGGGTGGGGGCGGCGCCGACCTTGCCCGCCGCGACCTGGGCGTTCTGGGCGCGCACCGCCGTGATGACGTCCTCGGCAGTCAGGTCGAGCCCCAGCATCTTGTCCGGCTGGAGCCATATCCTGAGCGCGCGCTGGGAAGCGAAAACCTGCGCGCCGCCGACACCCTCGATCCGGCGCAGCTCCGCGGTCACGTTGCGGCTCAGATAATCGCCCAAACCCACGGCGGAGATCGAGCTGTCCTCGGAGATCAGCGAGACGACCATAAGGAAGCCGGCCGAAGATTCATTTACCTGAATCCCCTGCCGCGTCACCGCTTCGGGAAGCCGCGGCTCAACCCGCCGGATGCGGTTCTGCACATCGACCGACGCCTGGTCCAGCGAAGTTCCGGGCGCGAAGGTCACGTCGATGTTGACGCGTCCGCTCGCATCCGAGGTCGACTCGAAATAGATCAACCCATCGACGCCGTTCAACTCCTCCTCGATCGGGCGGGTCACGCTCTGATAAAGGTCCTCGGGTGAGGCGCCGGGATAATTGGTCTGGATGGAGACTTGCGGCGGCGCCACCGCCGGGTACTGCGAAATCGGCAGTTGTGGCAGCGCCAGCACGCCGGCGATGGCGATGAAGATCGCCACGACCCATGCGAAGATCGGGCGATCAATGAAGAAACGAGCCATTCAGATAATTCCTCAGCCGGCGCTTGGCGGATTGGCGCGCGCGGTTTCAAGCGCTTGTGCGCCGTCCCACGGCTCGCCCTCGACCGGGGCGCCGGGGCCGATCTTCTGGAACCCTTCGACGATCACCCGGTCGCCGGGGCTCAGCCCCTCGTCGATCACCCAGCGCTCGCCGACGACGCGGCCGGTCGTCACACGGCGGATCTCCGCCTTGCCCTCGCCATTGATGATATAGACCTGCGCTTGGCCGCCGTTATCGCGCTGCACCGCCTGCTGCGGCACGGCGATAGCGTCCGTCTCCACGCCCTGTTCAATGAGAACGCGGACATACATGCCCGGCAAAAGGTCGCCTTTCGGGTTGGGAAATTCGCCCCGGAGCGTGACCTGCCCGGTGGTGGCGTCCACCGTCGCCTCCGAGAAAAGCAGCTTGCCCACCGCGCCATATTCGGTCCCGTCGTCGAATTTCAGCCGCACCGCCGCCTCGCCGGTGTTGGAACGGGCGAGTTGCCCCGCCTCATAGGCGCGTCTCAATGCCAGCAACACCTTCGAAGGTTGGGTGAAATCCGCATAAACCGGGTCGAGTTGCTGAATGGTGGCGAGGCTTTCGGGGTCATTGGCGGCGACCAGCGCGCCCTCGGTGATGCGGGCGCGGCCGATCCGGCCGCGGATGGGCGCGCGCACCTCGGTATGGCGGAGGTCGATCTGCGCCGAAGCCAGTTCCGCTGTCGCAAAGGCGACGACGGCGTTGGTGCGCGCCACACCGGCGATGGCGGTGTCAAATTGCTGATCGCTGACCACGTTGCGCTGTTTCAGCTCGACCTGCCGATCGGCCGTCTGCTGCGCTGCGACGCGCGCGGCTTCGGCTTCGGCCAGCGTTGCGACCGCGCGATCGACCCGCACCTGGAATGGCTCCGGGTCGATCCGATAGAGCACATCGCCTTCCGCGACCACGGAGCCCTGGGTGAACACCCGCTCGATCACGATGCCTGAGACGCGCGGGCGCACCTCCGCGATCCGGGTCGGCGCGATGCGTCCGGGCAATTCGTTCACCACCGGAATGACTTCCGGATTCGCCTCGATCACGGCGACCTTCTGAGGGGGTGACGCCTGCGCCGCCGCAGCGGGGGCGTCGCCCCTCTGGGCCGCGCCGTAGAAAATGACCACAGCGGCGACCGCGGCGGCGAAAGCCAGCCCGAAGAGGAAATTCAGCCACCGCATGAAAACGCTCCCTTATGTTCCGTATCGGCGGGGCGCTGCCCGGCCAGCCATGCGATATCCGCGAGCGCGTTCCTGCGCGCCTTGGGATCGAGGCGAAAGACATCGAAACGCTCCAGGCAATGCAAGCCTTCGATGGCGAAAAACGCCAGAAGCGCCCCGCGCGGCGCCTCAGACGTGTCCAGAATGTCTGCGACGCGGCGGCTGAAATAGCCCCGGATCGGCGCCGCGAGTTCGGTCCGCTGGGCGAGGGCGGCGCTGAACGACAGGATGACGGCGCGGTCCTCCTCCGTCAGCACCTTTTCCGCCAGGGCGATGCGCGCCCGGATCGCCGCGTCCGGCGCGCCGCTCAGCACGCCGCGAAGCGCGGCTTCCTCCGCCTCGTTGGCGGCGATGCGCCGGTCCAGCAGCGCTTCGATCAGGTCGTCCTTGCTCTTGCAGCCATAGAGCACCGTGGATTTGCTGACCCCTGCCTCCGACGCCACGGCGTCGAGCGTGAGGCGCGTCGCGCCGTCGCGCCGCACCACCGCTTCGGCGGCGTCCAGCAGTTCACCCTGTTTCAGCGCGCGCTTACGTCCCATCTCGCCACAATCCAATCCAACCAAGCGGTTGGATATGAACTGACGGACAAGCGGCGTCAACTACCTTGGTGGCGTTTATCCCAGCGCCAGCCGCGGCAAATAGTGCACGACGCCCGGAACGGCGACGGGCCCGGCGATGGTGATGGTGTCCGCGACAAAGAACGGCGAAGCCGAGCAAGCGCACATGGACCAACACGCCCCGGATGATGGTGAAGATCATCACCGTCAGCTTCGCGCTCTCCATCAATGCGGATTTCGGTTGCGGCCATTTCATGCCTTTCCAAAGCGCCATGCCCGCCCGGCAACCAGCCTGCCCAGCGCTTCGCGGCGACAAGCAGATAGCGCGTCAGCCCGGCGTAACAGGCCAGATAACCGATCAGGATGAAGGTCGGGATCAGCGGCAGCGAATAGGTCGTCGCCATCGAATGCGGGATCGAACCGGCCATCGATACGGCGACGTCGAAGCCTTTCTCCACGCCCATGCGGGATGAAAGATCCCGAAAAGGCCAATAAACCCTGCGAAAGCCGCGGCGAAAGCCACGCGCGCGCCGATCGGCGCCATGGCGATCAGGATGCGCGATATTTCGCTCGGACGTGATCGCGGGCAGGGTATGGTGAAGAGATAGGGATGAGGGATTACAGCGCCGGAGTTAGGCGAAATGATTTCGACTTGGGGCGCCGGCGAATGGACTCTGGTGGGCGCGGTTCTTGTCGCTCTCGGGTTGGACGGCGGAGGCGGCTGGAAAGTTGCGCGCTGGATCCTCCGCCTCGGGAAGCCGGCACCCATCAGGCCGATGCCGGCGGCTCTCCATCACCACGATGACGCGTCACCTAACCCCCCTACAATTCCAACCGCATTCGCCGCCCCGGCGCATAGGCCAGCCGCGCGAGCGTGATCGCCGCTTCCGGCCCGCGCGTCAGCCGCTCCGCGATCAGCAGCGGCGCGCCCTCGGGCACCCCAAGCGCCTTGCTCTCCGCAGCCTCCGCCGGGGCGGCGAAAAGCGCCATCTCCCCGCCCGCGAAGGCGGCGTTGCGCACCAGCCATTCATTGGCGCTGACGCTCTCGAAAAGCCTCGGCGCCGCCGCGCCCGGCATCGCTTCGAGGTTGATCCAGCGCTCCTCCATCACGAAGGGCGTCTCATCGGCGAAATGCGCCGCCGCGACATGGAGGAGCCGTCCCGCCCCCAATCGCGCGCGGACCGGCGCGGGGGCGGCGCGCTGATCGGCGGTGATCAACGCATAGCCATAGACCGCGCCACTCTCCTCTATCTCCTCGCGGATCAACGGGATCGCGAGGCGGGCGCGGCGCACCGGGTGTTCCGCCACGCGGGTGCCGGCCTTGCGGCGCCGTTCGACCAGCCCTGCCTCGGCCAGCTCGCGCAACGCCCGGCTGACCGTGGCGCGGGCGCAGCCGAATTCTTCCGCCAGTTCGGTCTCGTTCGGGATCAACGCGCCGGGCGGCCATTCGCGAACGCCGATCCGGCGCATGGCCTCGTCATGCACCGCGCGCCAGTCGCCACGCGCGCCGCCACGTTGCGGGGCGGGGGCGCTCAAAGCCGGTCTTTCAGGCGACGGAGCGCGGCGCGCGCCGCTGGCTCCACCACGTCGCGCGCCACATGGCGACCTTCGGCGACCATCTGGCGTCCGGCGGACCAGACTTCGCGCACCATCCGGTCGTCCCCGGCGAAGATCCAGCCGTCCAGCAGCAGATCGTCGGTCTTGCCTTCAAGGTCAAGCGCGCCGGTGTCCAGCGCCAACAGGTCCGCCCAGAGCCCCGGCGCGATGGCGCCCGAAGCGCGACGAAGCGCCTGCGCCCCGCCATGCGCGGCGCCCCGATAGAGCGCGCGGCCGGTTGAGCCTTCCTCCCCCGCCAGCATCGCCCGCCCGCGATGTTTCAGCCGCTGCGAATATTCCAGCGTGCGCAACTCCTCTGAAAGCGAGATGCGGATATCGCTGTCCGACCCGATTCCGAAGCGCCCGCCAGCGCCCAGAAACGCGACGCCATTGAAAATTCCGTCGCCAAGGCTCGATTCCGTGATCGGACAAAGCCCGGCGACAGCGCCGCTTTTCGCCACTTGCGCGGTTTCGGCCGCGTTCTTCTGCGTGAGGTGGATAAGGCACCAGCGCGGGCCGACCGGCGCGTTGGCCAGCAGCCATTCGGCCGGCCGCGCGCCCCAGGCCGCCTGAACCTCCTCA
>JBBDTD010000074.1:0-9217 GCA_040904645.1 Paracoccaceae bacterium | reverse complement strand
CATGACATGCTGCTCGGCCGGATGCGCCGCGCGCTGCACGCCCGTCGGAACGCGGCGATGGCGGCGCTTCGCCTCCATGCGCCGGATTGGCGTTTCTCCGGCGCCGAGGGCGGCGGCGGCCTCTGGGTCGAAGCGGGGCCGGGGCTGGACGCGCGGCTCCTGACGGCGGCGGCGCTGCGGTCAGGCGTGGTGATCGAGCCGGGCGATGTCTTCTTCGGCGGCGCGGTGAAGCCGAAGCGATTCTTCCGGCTCGGCTTTTCGGTGATCTCGGAAGAGCGGATCGAAGAAGGCGTGATCCGGCTGGTGCGGGCGGCGCGGGAAGTCGAGGCCGGGCGTTTCGAGCCGAGGCCTCAGAAGTAGAAATAGCGAAAAAATTGAGCGACCGGTAAGCTGGGAAAATGTCCAGGGCGGATTTCACCCATGAGGAACAATCCCTCTGCGATGACCTGCCAGAGAGTCGCTATCAATTTCCCCACACTTTCTGGTCGCGAACGATAGGCTGCCCGACGCGGCGAAAGCGCTGATTGCGCCCGAGCGGGCGCTAATTCTTACGAAGTTCGCCTTTGCGCGTCCTTATCCCGCATGGCTGAGCCGCCATCGCGATAACTGCTTCAGGGGGTGAGATCGCTCACGATCGCTGATCACTCGCCGGCCCATCCAGGCGCCTGACAAGCTTTGCTGGCGACTCGGTTCGCGCGCATCTAACCTGATCGCCATGGAAGAAGTCGAAACCGTCGTCATCGGCGCGGGCGTAATCGGGCTTGCGCTGGCGCGCGAGCTGGCGCGGCGCGGGCGCGAGGTGTTGATTCTGGAGGCGTCGGGCGCGTTCGGGTCTGAAACCTCGTCGCGAAACTCCGAGGTGATCCATGCGGGGATCTATTATCCGACCGGCAGCCTGAAGGCGCGGCTCTGCGTCGAAGGGCGCAAGCGCCTTTATGAATATTGCGCGACCCGTGGGCTGGAGGCGCGCCCGCTCGGCAAGCTGATCGTGGCGACGACGGAGGAGGAACTCGCTGGCGTCGGCCGGCTGGCGGCGCAGGCGGCTTTGAACGGGGTCGAACGCCTGCGCCGGCTCAGCGGCGCCGAAGCGCGGGCGATGGAACCGGAGCTGGCGGCGGTTGGGGCGCTGCACTCGCCGGAGACCGGCATCGTCGATTGCCACGGGCTGATGCTTTCGCTGCTCGGCGAGGCGGAGACGGCGGGGGCGATGCTGGCGCTCCGCGCTCCGGCCCAGTCGATCCACCCATGCCCCCGGGGCTTCGAGGTGGCGGTCGGCGGCGAGGCGCCGATGCGGATTCGCGCCCGCGAGGTGGTGAACGCCTCCGGCCATGCGGCGCCCGGGCTTTCCGCCGGCGTCGCGCCAGCGCCCAAAGCCTGGATGGCGAAAGGCAATTATTTCCGGCTCGAGGGGCGGGCGCCCTTTTCACGGCTGATCTATCCCGCGCCGGTCGTTGGCGGCCTCGGTGTGCACCTCACGCTTGATCTCGGCGGGCAGGCGCGCTTCGGCCCTGACGTGGAATGGGTGGAGCGGGCCGAGTACGCGGTCGACCCGGCGCGCGGCGCAGCGTTTTACGCCGCCATTCGGCGCTATTGGCCGGGGTTGCCGGACGGCGCGTTGCAACCGGACTACGCCGGCCTGCGGCCCAAGCTGGCCGGGCCGGAATCCGGGGAGGCGGCGGACTTTCGTATCGAGGGGCCGGAGAGCCACCACCGCACGGGCTATCTCGCGCTTTACGGGATCGAAAGCCCCGGCCTGACCGCCGCGCTGGCCATCGCGGCATACGGCGCGGCGCTGCTGGACGAAGGGCGCCGCCGCGCCTGATCGGGCGGCGTGCAAGGGAGACGGAATTGTGGAGTCGGACGCCGGTTTTCCGGCATGGCCCCAGCCCGCCGTGCTATCAGTGGCGAGGAAAACAGCACCGGGGCGAGGCATGGTCGACAAGCCGCAAGACATCGTGTTCCTACTGGTCGAGAATTTCTCGCACATGGCCTTCGCCTGCGCGCTGGAGCCCTTTCGTATCGCCAATCTCGTAGCCGAGCGGAACCTTTACCGCTGGCACATCGCGGCCGAGAACGGGGTGGAGGAGCGCTGCTCCAACGGCACCGTCACCCGCGCCGATCGCGGCTTGCAAGACATGCCGGAGGCGATCCTGCTCGTCGTCGCGGGGCTGAACGCCAAGCGCCACGCCACGCCGGCGATCAAGACATTTCTGCGCCGCCATGAACGGCTCGGCTCCGGCCTCATCGGCGCGATCTGCTGCGGCTCCTACGTGCTGGCGGAGGCGGGGCTGCTCGACGGGCGATCCTGCGCGCTCCACTGGCAGTATCACGACGCGTTCATGGAGGATCATGCAGAGGTCGATCTCGACCCGTCGGTCTTTGTCATTGACGGCCGGTTCGTCTCCTCTTCGGGCGGGACCGCCGCGACAGATCTGGCCCTCAGACTGATCGAAGACGCGCATGGGTCAGACCTGGCGCGCCAGACGGCGGAGCGGCTTGTCTACACTTCCGTCAGAACGGAGGGAGAGGGGCAACGCTTCTCCGCCAATAACCGGATCGGCATTCGCAACGCGCGTCTGTCCGCGGCGGTGGAACTCATCGAGGGCGATCTTGATGAGCCGCTCCGCACCGCGGACGTCGCGCGCCGGGTGGGGCTTTCGCCGCGCCAGCTTGAACGGCTCTTCGGCCGCCATCTCAATTGCTCACCCAAGAAATACCGGATGGAGATGCGGTTGAACCGGGCGAGGGAGCTTTTGCGCCAGACCGAGATGAGCGTGATCAATGTCGCGCTCGCTTGCGGGTTCACCTCACCTTCGCATTTCTCCAAATGCTACCGTACGCGGTTCGGATCGACCCCCTATCAGCGCGGCGCGGCCTGAAACGTCAGGCGAAAAGCCCTTTCACCTGATCGCGCAGCTGGTTCTTTTGCACCTTGCCCATGGTGTTGCGGGGCAGCTCCGTCGTCAGGATCAGTTTTTTCGGCTGCTTGTAGCGCGCGAGGCCGGTCCGCAGCGCGGCGCCGATCGCGTCGAGATCGGGCGCCCCATTTGGGGCGGGAACGATGAACGCCACCACCGCCTCGCCGAAATCGGGGTGCGGGGCGCCGACAACCGCGCTTTCGAGAACACCCGGCTGATCATCGAGCGCGATCTCGACCTCTTTGGGGTAGACGTTGAAGCCGCCCGAAATGATCAGATCCTTGCCGCGGCCGACGATCTGGACATAGCCGCGCTCGTCGGTGACGCCGAGGTCGCCGGTGATGAAGAAGCCGTCCTCGCGCAGTTCCTCCCTCGTCTTTTCCGGCATCCCCCAGTAGCCCTTGAAGACGTTGGGGCCGCGCACCTCAATGACGCCGACCTCGCCGTCGGCCAGCGTCGCGCCGGTGACGGGGTCGGTGATCTTCAGCTCCACCCCCGGCAGCGGCATGCCGACCGTGCCGGCGCGGCGCTCGCCGTCATAGGGGTTGGAGGTGCTCATATTGGTCTCGGTCATGCCGTACCGCTCCAGGATACGGTGCCCGGTGCGCGCCTCGAAGGCGCGATGGGTTTCGGCCAGCAAGGGCGCGCTGCCGGATACGAAAAGCCGCATGTGGCGCGTCAGGTCGGCGTCGAAGCGCGGATCGTCCAGAAGCCGCGTATAGAAGGTCGGCACGCCCATCATCGTCGTCGCCCGGGGCATCAGCGCGATCATGTCGTCCACATCCAGCTTCGGCAGGAAGATCATCGCGCCGCCGGTAAGCGCGATGATGTTGGTGGCGACGAAAAGCCCGTGCGTGTGGAAGATCGGCAACGCATGGAGAAGCCGATCCTGCGCCGTGAAACGCCAGAACGCCGCCAGCGCCTCAGCGTTGGAGAGCAGATTCGCCTGGGTCAGCATCGCGCCCTTGGAGCGTCCGGTGGTGCCGGATGTGTAGAGAAAGGCGGCGAGGTCGTCCGGGCTTCGCGGAACGGCGGCGAAACTCTCGGGCTGGTCGGCGGCGGCTGCGGCGAACTCGCCGGAGCCGTCAGCGTTCAATGTCATCAGCTTGGCGCCCGCGGCGTCTGCGACGGGCATGAGCGCCGCTTTCGCGCCAATATCCGCGAGCAGCAGCTTTGCCCCCGCGTTTTCCATGAAATAGCTGACCTCGGTCGCCGTGTAGGCGGTGTTGAGCGGCAGAAACACCACGCCGGCCTTGACGCAAGCGGCGTAGACCGCCAGGGCCTCCGGCGATTTCGCGACCTGCGCGGCAAGCCTGTCGCCGGGGACGAGCCCGGCGGCGGTGATGGCGTTGGCGTAGCGCGCGGCGAGCCGGAGAAAGGCGTCATACGTGATCACCCCGCCATCGCGCAGGATCAGGAACGGCGTATCGCGCCCCTCGTGATGGCCGAAAAGTGAATCATAAAGCGGGTTAGCCATTCTTGGGCGCCTTCGGTTGTCTCAATTTCGCGCCGGCTTCAGCCAGCGTCCGCACGGGTTTTGATGCGGCGACAGGGCCGCGCGCGGCGTGACTTTCCTGATTTTCGGATATTCGGGGGAGATCGTAAAGGTAGTTCACCATCGCGCCTCCAGATTGTTTGAGGCCGCGCGCCGAGGTGTCGCCGTCAGCGTGAAGCACATGGACGACGGCGCCGTTCGCAAGATGAAAGCGAGCGACCGGGTCGCGGGGCGAGCCATCGGGGCGCTTCGCGTTCAGCAGATAATCGGCGCCAAGTTCGCGGAGCCGGTCGCCCTTCGCGCCCGCCTGCCCGATCTCTTCCAGCCAGGCCGAAAGGCCGGGAATGGGTGAGAGCGTGACATAGGTTTTCAGTTGCGGCAGCGCGTGGCCGAGATCCTCCGCGACCTGCTTGATGAGAAGATTGCCGAAGGAAATGCCGGCGAGCCCGTCCTGACAGTTCGAGATCGAATAAAAGACGGCGGTGTCCGCCTTCAGCGCCGACGTCGGGGCGCGGTCCTCCGCCAGCAGCGCGGCGATGGAGCCAGGAACGCCGCTTGTCAGCGCCACTTCGACGAAGATCAGCGGCTCATCCGGCATCGCCGGGTGAAAGAAGGCGAAGCAGCGCCGGTCTTCCGGCGCCAGGCGGCGGCGCAGATCGTCCCAGCTTTCGATCTCATGCACCGCCTCATAGGCGATGATCTTCTCCAGAATGCTGGCCGGGCTGGTCCAGTCGATCGGGCGCAGAACCAGAAAGCCGCGATTGAACCATGAGCTGAACAGATGCCGGAAATCGAGATCGGCGCGGCCGAGATCGGGGTCCTTGGCGGAAAGGCGCCGCAGGTCTGCGCGCATCGCCACCAGCCGGGCGGTCGCGCCCGGCGCGCGGTTCAGACGGCGGACGAATTCCTGCCGCGGCGGCTCCGCCGCCTCCATCACCGCGCGGTAAGCTTCCTTTGTCGGGGCGGTCTGATACGCGGCCACCGCTTCGGCGAGCGCGGCGGCGTCGATATCCATCCCGTCGATCAGATGGCGGAAAAACCGGTGTTTCCCGGCCTCGTCCATCGCGGCGTAGCGCGAGAGAAGACGCGCCGCCAGCGCGAAGCCCGCCGCTTCGCCCTTGTCGGTCATCAGCGCGGTGGTGAGCTCCTCCGCGCTCATTCCACCGGCGTCCTCCGCGCCCTCCTCGGCGCGGCTGCGCTCGAAAATCGTTGCGAGGAGATCGGCCAGAAGCGTCATATCGCGGGCCCCATGACCATATCCGGCAGCCAGGTGGCGACGCCCGGAAAGAGGCAGAGAAGCACGATCGCCAGCACCATGCAGCCGACATAGGGGAGCGAGCCGTAAAGCACGGTCTTCAGCGGGATATCGGGCGCGATCGAGTTGATGACATAAAGATTGAGCCCGACAGGCGGCGTGATCAGGCCGATCTCCATGTTGATGGTCAGGATCACCGCGAACCAGATCGGATCGAACCCGGCGGTCAGGATCACCGGCATCAGGATCGGCGCGGCCATCAGGATCACCGCGACCGGCGGCAGGAAGAAACCGGCGATCAGCAGAAAGACGTTCACCACGCCCATCAGCACCCAGCGGTTGACGTCCAGCCCGCCGATCCATTCCGCCACGGACTGGGTGATGAAAAGCGAGGAAAGCATGTAGGAGAACACCCCGGCGGCGGCGATGATGAAGAGGATCATCACCGATTCCTTGGTGGAATCGCGCAGAACCGACCAGATCGCGCGCGGGCTCCAGAGGCTGTATATGATCATCGCGACGACGAGGCAGAGCACCGCGCCAACCGCCGCAGTCTCCGATGGTGTCGCGATGCCGCCATACATCGCATAGAGAACACCGAGAATGATCCCTAGAAACGGCAGGACCCGCGGCAGGATCTCGAACCGCTCGCGCCATGAATAGACCCGCTGCGCCAGAAGCCGCGCATCGCCCGAGCGCCATGTCGACCAGAGCGACCAGATCATGAAGAGTCCAACCAGCATGAAGCCCGGCATGACCCCGGCGAGGAAAAGCCGCCCGATCGAGGTTTCCGTCGCGATGCCATAGACGATCATCGTGACCGAGGGCGGAATGAGGATGCCGAGCGTGCCGCCGGCGGCGATCGACCCCGCCGCAACCCCGTCCGGATAGCCGCGCTTGCGCATCTCCGGGATGCCCATCTTGCCGATCGCGGCGCAGGTGGCGGGCGAGGAGCCCGACATCGCCGCGAAAAGCGCGCAGGCCCCGAGATTGGAGATCACCAGCCCGCCCGGCACCCGCGTCAGCCACCGCTCCAGCGCCTCGTAGAGGTCGGCGCCGGCGCGTGTCGAGGCGATGGACGCGCCCATGATGATGAACATCGGGATCGAGAGAAGGGCGAAATCATCAAGGTGGCCGAAAAATATTTCCGGCATCAGCTCCAGCGACCGCGCGCCGTCGAAGGCGAAAAGAAAGATGGAGGAAACTGCGAGCAGGCCGAACGCCACCGACATGCCGGAGAAGAGCGCCAGCACCGTGGCGAGGGCGACGAGGCCGCCAAGCGTGAGCGGATCCATCAGTCGTTCTCCAGTCCGAAGGGCCGGTCGATCCGGGCGAGCAGCGCATAGAGATCGGCGAGGAGCTGCAGCAGCAACAACGCGAATCCCACCGGAATCGCAAGATAGGGAATCCAGAGCGGCACCGCCCAGACGGTCTCCGATTTCCAGTTCCGCCGCCAGGCGAACTCCCAGAACTCCCACCCGAACCAGAGCATGATCAAGGTCACCGCGATGGAGACGACAAGGGTCAGGACGGCGAGCGCGAAGCGCGGCCGGCGCGACAGCGAAAGCGGGAAGAGATCGACGTTCACATGACCGCGAAGCCGCTGGACATAGGAGAGGCCGATCAGCGTCGCGGCGACGACGAGATAGACCACCGCCTCCGTCTGCCAGACGGTCGAGCCGTTCAGCACGAAGCGGATCACGATCATCTGGATGGTGATGAAGACCGCCGCGACGATCATAGCCGCCGATGTCCAGCCTGCGAGCGTCGAAATTGCGGCGACGACGGTGAGAATGGGGTTGCCGCCGGTTCGGACCGCGGCGGCGGAGCTTTTGGCCGTCATGGCGGGTGTCCTCGGCTTGGGTCGCGGGGCGGCGCGGCGGCCGCCCCCTTCAGGTCATACGCGGATCATTCAACCGCGAAGGCGAGGTCGAGCAGCGCCTGACCATCGGGCAGTTCCTCGATGAAGGACTTGTAGGAGGTCTCCTGCGCCAGTTTCCGCCAGGCGGCGAAATCCTCAGGCGACATCTGGGCGATCTCCACGCCCGCCTTCTCGAACACCGCCACCGAATCGGCGTCTTCCTTCTTCGCTTCTTCGAGGTAATAGGTTTCGGCCTTTTCGCCGGCGGCCATGATCGCCGCCTGCTGCTCGGCGTTCAGCCCGTCAAAGGTCGACTTGTTCATCAGAAGCGGCTGATACATGAACCAGAGCGCGACTTCGCCAGCCGGCGTGTAGCACTTCACCTGCTCGTAAAGCCGATAGCTTACGAAGGATGAGGACGAGGTGTTGACCGCGTCCAGAACCCCGGTCTGCATGGCGTTATAGACTTCGGAAGAGCCCATCGAGGCGATCGAGGCGCCGGCGCCGGCCAGCATCTGCTCGAACGCCTTGCCCGCCGCGCGGGTCTGAAGCCCGGCCACGTCCTCCGGCTTGGTGATGCACTTCCCCTTCGCGGCGAAACCGCCGGCGAGGTAGCCGTGGGTGACGACCATCACGTCGTCTTCGGTCATCTTCTTCTCGATCTCGGCCATGAAGGGCGAGTTGTTGAGCCGCGCGGCGTGGTCGTGGTTCTTCACCAGCCCCGGCATCAGCGTCAGGTTATAGGCCGGCTGCTGGCCGCCAGCGTAGGAGAGGGGAAACACCGTCATGTCGAGCTGCCCGCGCGAAAGGGGGCTGTATTGCTCGGTCGCCTTGAAGAGCGAGCCTGACGGGAAAATCTTGATCTCGAGATCGACATTCGCGGCCGCGACCTCGTCGGCTACGATCTGCGCCACCTTGTGACGGATATCGCTGGTCGACCATTGGTGGCTGAGGCGCAACTCCGTCGCGCTGGCCGAGCCGGCGATCAGCGAGAGCGCGGCGGCGGCGATAAGTGACTTCTTCATGGGTTCCTCCCGGACATGCTCCGGGGTGCGATTCCCCGGATTTTGATTGGGGGAGGATCAAGTCAGTTGCATCCCGTGTCAATATTTTTGTATACAGTTGATCGATAATCGCATTCAGGGGCGGATGATGGACGCGAGGGCCGCCGATAGCATCGCCGAAGCACTGGAGCAGATGATCGCCACCGGCGTCTTCGCCGATGGCGCGCGGCTGAGCGAGGTCGCGCTGGCCGAACGGTTCGGCGTCTCGCGCACTCCGGTGCGCGAAGCGTTCCAGCGGCTGGCGGCCTCGGGGCTGGTCGAACAGATGCCGCGCCGGGGGGTCTTCATCCGCCAACCCGGCCCTGTCGAGCTTCTCGAAATGTTCGAGGTCATGGCGGAGCTGGAGGCGGTTTGCGGCCGTCTGGCGGCGAGGCGAATCACGCCGGCGCGCCTTGCTGATCTGGACGCCGCGAACGATCGTTGCGGCGCGGCGGTGGCGGGCGAGGACACGGCCGCCTATTACCGCGAGAACGAGGTTTTTCATCACATCATCTATGAGGAGGCCGGCAACGGCTTCCTGATGGCGGAGGCGGCGCGGCTGCACCGGCGCCTTCGCCCCTATCGGCGGATGCAGCTTCGGTTTCGCGGGCGGCTGGCGCAGTCGATGCAGGAGCATCTGGAAAT
>JBBDTD010000073.1:2791-9238 GCA_040904645.1 Paracoccaceae bacterium | reverse complement strand
CGAGCGCCGCCATCCCCGTCAATCCGATAGCCCGCATGCCGCGCCGCCCCTACCAAGGTCTCGCGCCCCGGTCCCAGGGCGGTTTCAATCCACTCTTAGGCGCCCGGCGCCCAGCGATCAATGCGGCGGACAATCGGGCGTCAATCGCGGCGCCGGATTGCATCGCGGCCCCGACGCGCCTAGCTTCATGGGATGGAGGACGCTGCGATGACCGCCCCGCTGATCGACCCACATAACCGCCCGATCACCTATCTTCGCGTTTCGGTGACCGACCGCTGCGATTTCCGCTGCGTCTATTGCATGTCCGAGCAGATGACATTCCTGCCCAAGCAGGAGCTTCTGACGCTGGAGGAACTGGAGCGGGTTTGCGGCACGTTCATCGACATGGGCGTGCGCAAGCTCCGTATCACCGGCGGCGAGCCGCTGGTGCGCCGCGACATCATGAAATTCTTCGCCGCGATGGGAAAACGCATCGGCGACCATGCAGGCGGCGGGCTGGATGAGTTGACGCTGACCACCAATGGCTCACAACTGCGCCGTTTCGCCGGGCAGTTGGCCGATTGCGGCGTCAAGCGGGTCAATGTCTCGCTCGACACGCTCGACAAGAAGAAATTCGCCGACATCACCCGCTGGGGCCGGTTCGATCAGGTCATGGACGGGATCGACGCCGCCGCCGAAGCCGGGCTGAAGGTGAAGATCAACGTCGTGGCGCTGAAAGGCGTCAACGACGACGAAATTCACCGGCTGGTGCAGTGGAGCGGCGACAAGGGCTTCGACATCACCTTCATCGAGGTGATGCCGATGGGCGATATCGGCAACGAGAACCGGCTGGATCAGTATTACTCGCTCCGCAGCCTGCGCGAAGACCTTGGCGCCCGCTGGCGGCTGACGCCATTGCCGCTCGATACAGGCGGCCCGGCGCGTTACATGCGCTGCGAGGAAACGGGCGGGCGCATCGGCTTCATCACTCCGCTCACCCATAATTTCTGCGAGGGCTGCAACCGCGTGCGCCTGACCTGCACGGGCGAGCTTTTCATGTGCCTCGGCCAGGATGACGACGCCGACCTCCGCACGCCGATGCGCGCCAATCCGGGCGATGACGCGCCACTTCGCGCCGCCATCGTCGAGGCGATCTCGCGCAAGCCAAAGGGCCATGATTTCGATTATTCACGTCAGCGCGTCGGCGGCGAGGTTCGCCGCAACATGAGCCTGACCGGAGGCTGAATTCCACGGCGCCCCGTCGCCTGACAGGCGGACGCCATGGGCCGCCACGAAAGGATCGCTCATGCCGGAACCCGTCCGTGCGCCGCGCCTCGCCGTACTGATCGACGCCGACAACGCCAGCCCGAAGCTCGCCGACGATCTCTTTCGTGAGATCGCCAAGATCGGCGAGGCCAGCGTCAGGCGCATCTATGGCGATTTCTCATCCTCGCGCATGGGTTCGTGGCTCAAGACGATGCCGGAACATGCGATCCTGCCGCAGATGAACCTCGCCAACACCACCGGCAAGAACGCGTCGGACATCGCGCTGGTGATCGATGCGATGGACCTGCTGCACACCGGGCGGTTCGAGGGGTTCTGCCTTGTCTCCTCGGACAGCGATTTCACCCGCCTCGCCGCGCGTATCCGCGAGCAGGGCGTCGCGGTCTATGGCTTTGGCGAGAAGAAGACGCCGAAAAGCTTCGTCCAGGCCTGCCAGCGCTTCATCTACACGGAAAACTTTTCGGCCCTGCCGGCGGAGGATGCGCCGGCGGCGCGGACCGCGGACGCGAAACCCGAAAAGGCGACTTCGCTCATCGTCAAGGCGATCGAGGCGCTGGAGGATGAGGAAGGCTGGGTGACGCTCGGCGCCGTCGGACAGCAGCTTTCCACCCTGGCGCCCGATTTTGACCCCCGCAGCTATGGGTGCGCCAAGCTCAGCGATCTGGTGGAGCGCGCCGGCGGCTTCGAGACGGAACGCACATCGGGGCGGGCGATCCGCGTCCGTGTAAGACCATTAAAGAAGCGTTCAGCCCGCTAGGCAGGTTGCAAGGATGCACGCGCCCCTCCGGGGCAGAAAACCCTTGAGACGCCTTTCTTCTCCGCTAACGTGTGCGGCGGCGCGCCGTTCATCCGGACGGCGAAGCAGAGGGGGCTGGGATGAAGAAAACCGGATCGCACGGCGGACAGACACCGTGGCAGGGGCTGAAGCCGACACCGCCGGCGCAATTCGCGCAATGGCCGTTTTATTACGCGTCTCTCCAGTGCAACTGGGTCTACTGGTATACGGATATCGACGTGGCCCGCGCCTATGTAGAGGAGGCGAACGGCAAGCCGACCGGGCTTCGCGTGGCGCGCTTTCCCGTCACCGAGGGCAAGAAAACCGTCGACAAGGCGGTCGTGCTGCTGAACTTCCAGCGCTACACGGCGCATTATTCCAACGCCCTCGGCACCACCAATGAGGTCGAGTTCAACATCGTCGCCTATGCCGGCAACCGGAGCCCGGGCGTGCCTTACATGCCGCTCGCCGATTTTCTGAACGGCAAGGACCAGACCAAGACCCTCGGCCATCTCAGAATCCATGTCGCCGCCGACAACGCCATCGCGGTGCAGGCCGGGCGCGAAGTCTTCGGCGAGCCGAAATTCCTCGGCCAGTTCGTTTATGACGCGCCGACGCTGAACGCGCCGCCGAGCCGCGACTGGAAGGTCCGCCTGATCAACCCCGAGAACGCCGATCAGACTGTCTATGACATGAATGCGGACTTCAACAATCTGGCTTTCTGGCCGACGAACTGCACCCCGATCCCCGAATTCGCCTGCGGGCTTGGCCGCACGGTCTGGACCCGCTGGACGATCATGGGCCAGTTCCTGACCGCGATGCTGGACGGCAAGGACGAAGCCAAGCGCGTGAAGCTGAAGATCGGCGCCAATGACTTCGTGATGACGAAGGATATGCGCGCGCTGATCGGTGAAAAGAACCGCGCCGTCGCCGCACAGAGCTTCACCTCCCTGCCCGCCTGCGCGGAGCCTGAAGGGTTCTATGTGGACGGGATCGACCGGGACGAAGCCTATGGCTGAAATGGACGGGTTCCTCGCCCTCAGCGTCGCGCTGACCGGCTACAACCGCGCCGCGCTCTGGGCCACCGGCTGCGCGCCGGCCTATCGGCGCCAGCTCGCCGAAGTCGCCGGGCCAGCTTTGCTTGAACGGCTCGAAGCCGCGGGCTTTTCCCATGCAGCGACACCCGCGCGCGGCCCTGCCGACGCGCTGCTGCGCCAAACGGTGCTGGCGGACCCTGACCTCGGCCCGCCAGCGCGCTCTCTGATCCAGCTCTGGTATCTCGGGCAATGGACGCCGATGCCCGCTGATTGGGTGCGCCGCAATGGCGCGAAACTGGCGGACACCGCGCGCATCATCTCCACCCGCGCCTACCGCGAGGGGCTGGTCTGGGACGCGATCGGCGCCCATCCGATGGGCGCGAAGCCCCAAGGCTTCGGCGCCTGGGCCGAAGAGCCGCCGGTGGAGAGCGCGCGATGAGCGATGTCCATTATGACGCCGTGATCGTCGGCGCCGGAATTTCCGGCGCGCTGATCGCCAAACACCTCGCGGCCGAAGGGCGGAGCGTGCTGATCCTCGAAGCCGGCGCAGATCAGGGGGATACGGCCGCGACCTATCGCGATTATCTCACCACCTATCAGCTGGCCGGGGCGAAAACGCCGAACGCGCCCTATCCGCAAAACCCGAGCGCGCCTTCGCCCTCTGTCATGGATGTCGGGCCCATCGAGCCGGGGCGCCCCGATACGGCGGGGTATTTCGTTCAGAACGGGCCGAACCCGTTCCGCTCCAACTACACCCGCGTCATGGGCGGGACGATGATGCACTGGCTCGGCACGTGCCTGCGCATGCAGCCCAATGATTTTCGCACCAGGAGCGCCTTTGATCGCGGCGTCGACTGGCCAATCTCCTATGACGATCTCGCCCCCTATTACGAGCGCGCGGAATGGGAAATCGGCGTCGCCGGCGACAAGGCGGATAACGACTTTCACGGCGTCAGTTTCCCCGACGACTACGACTACCCGATGGAGCCGATCCCGAAATCCTTCTCCGACCGCTGGTTCGAGGAAGGCGTGCGCGGCATGAACGTGCGGCTAGCTGGCGGAGCGGAGGCGGCGCTCGCGGTCTCGTCCACGCCGCAGGGCCGGAACTCCACGCCCCGGCCGGGACGCTACGTGGTTGGGGGAGAAAAGGTTCCTCCCTATGACGCCGCCGGCGCGACAGGGCCGTACGCCTTTCAGGGGCAGCGCTGCGAAGGCAATTCCTCCTGCGTGCCGATCTGCCCGATTCAGGCGAAATACAACGCGTTGAAAACGTTGGGGCAAGCCAAGCGCCAGAAGGGGCGGGTCGAGGTCCGGAGCCAATCTGTCGTCTCCCGTGTGGAGACCGACGGCGCCACGGGGCGCGTCACTGGCGTCATCTATAAACGCTATGAATTTCCCGGCGCGCCCGTCTGGGAGATGAAGCGCGTGACCGGCGATGTCTATGTCCTCGCCACCAACGCCATCGAGAACGCCAAGCTCGCCCTCGCCTCCGGGCTTTGTTCTTCGTCGGGGCTGCTGGGCCGGAACCTGATGGACCATCCTTACGTGATGTTCTGGGGCTCAGCGCCGCGCATGGTCGGGCCGTTTCGCGGCCCCGGCTCCACCGCCTCCATCCCTTCGCTCCGCGACGGCTCGTTCCGGAGCGAGGTCGCGGCGGTCAGGCTGGAACTGGCGAACTGGGGATGGAACTTCGCCGCCAACGCGCCCTATTCGGATGTCGAGCGGATGGTGGAGGGGGAAAACCTCTTCGGCCCGGCGCTCCGCGACAAACTCCGCCATGACGTGCAGCGGCAGGTGCGGATCGGCATCATGCCGGAGCAGCTCCCCTCCCTCTCCAACCGCGTCACGCTCGACCCCGCCTATCGCGACGCGCTGGGGGAGCCGAGGCCAGTGATCGACTATGCGGTCGATGAGTATTCGCGGGCCGGGATTCTTCAGGCGCTTGATGTGACGGCGGAGATTTTCCAGCGCATGGGAGTTGAGAACCGGACCACATTCAACACTGCCGATCCGGGCTATGTCAGCCTCGCGGGGCGCGGCTTCGTCTATTTCGGCGCCGGGCATAACGCCGGCACGCACCGGATCGGGCTGACGCCGCGCGACAGTGTGACCAATGTCGAAGGGCGGGCATGGGACCATGACAATCTCTGGCTGGTCGGTTGCGGCGCGATGCCGAGCATTGCGACCTCGAACCCGACCCTGACCATGACCGCGCTGGTGCTGAAAGCCGCAGAAGGGCTTTCACGCGCGCTGGAGGGCAAAGCATGACTTGTCTTGTCGACGACCGGGAGGAGTTGAAATCCCTGATGGCGGATGCGATCCGCATCGAGCTTTCGACGATCCCGCCCTACGCCACCGCCGCCTACACGATTTCCGAAGCCGGGCAATACGATCGGATCGCGCCAGCTGGCGTCAACGCTGAACCGCTGGAAGTGATCCGGCAGGTGATGCTTGAGGAAATGCTGCACCTGACGCTGGCCGCCAATATCCTGAACGCGCTTGGCGGGCGCGTGGTGCTGAACGAAGCTGGCGCGATCCCCTCCTATCCCTGCCACATCCTGCCCTCCGGCAAGGGGCCGATAGCCTCCCTCCGGCGCTTCACCAAGGCGCAGATTCACGCCTTCCGCGAGATCGAGCGGGCGCCCGAGAACTTCGACAAGGTGAAAGACGGCGACTGCCGCAAGGCGGAGACCATCGGCGGGTTTTACTATTGCGTGAAAAAGAAGCTGGAAGCGCTCTGCCGGAAATACCCTTCGCGGGAGGTTTTCACCGGCGACCCGTCATGGCAGATCGGCCCGGAACATTATTGGGGCGCCGGCGGGGCGGTGTTCCCCGTGACCGGTCAGGCCTCCGCCCTTCGCGCGCTCGACATTATCGTTGAGGAAGGCGAAGGCGCTGATCTGGGCGGCCGGGCCGGCGACGGCGATCTGATTCCGGGGATCGAGGAAGAGGATGTGGCGCATTTCTTCAAGTTCAACGAGATCCTGCTCAGCCGCTATTACCGCCCCGACGACCGCATCGGCGCGCCGCCGACCGGGGGCGATCTGATCGTGGACTGGTCCGCCGTCCACCCGATGCGCGACGACCCGAAAGCGGAGGATTACGCCCACCTGCCCGAGGTTCACGCGCGGATGCTGGAGTTCGACGCGCTCTACACCTCGTTCCTTATGACCCTCCATGACGCGTTCAACGGCGCGCCCGAACGACTGAGGGAGACGGTCTCCTCGATGATGAAGCTCCGCCACACGGCGATGGCGCTGGTGCGCATTCCAGTGAACGAGGCGGGAGAGACCGCGGGGCCGGGCTGGACTTTCCGCGTCTGAATTCTGGTCAGAAGAAAACCCGGGCCAAGGCCCGGGTTGAGGTGGGGGG
>JBBDTD010000073.1:0-2781 GCA_040904645.1 Paracoccaceae bacterium | reverse complement strand
CCCCCCCCCCCGAAGGTCAGGTGTGGCTCAAATCTGGGAGCCCTTGCCGAACTCCGGATAGGCTTCCATGCCAAGCTCGGACGTATCGAGACCGGTGATTTCATCCTCTTCGCTGACGCGAATGCCCATGGTGGCTTTCAGGATCAGCCAGACCGCGCCGGAGACGACGAAGACGAAGATCCCCACGATGACAATGGACGTCAGCTGCGTGACGATCGAGGCGTCGGGGTTGGTCAGCACCACCGCGATCGTGCCCCAGATCCCGGCGCAGAGATGCACGGGGATCGCGCCGACGACATCGTCGATCTTGAGCTTGTCGAGGAAGGGCACCGCGAGAACCACAATCACGCCGCCGACCGCGCCGATCAGCGTAGCGGCGCCAAGGCCGGGCGTAAGCGGCTCGGCCGTGATGGAAACCAGCCCCGCGAGCGCGCCGTTCAGCACCATCGTCAGATCGACCTTCTTGTAGAGCACCTGCGTCATGATCAGCGCCGCAAGAGCGCCACCCGCAGCCGCGGTGTTGGTGTTCGCGAAGATGCGGCTGATGTCGGCGACGTTGCCGGCGCTGTTCATGTAAAGCTGCGAGCCGCCGTTGAAACCGAACCAGCCGAGCCAGAGGATGAACATGCCAAGGGTCGCCAGGGTCAGGTTCGAACCCGGCATCGGGTTGACGCGGCCATCCTTGTACTTGCCAAGGCGCGGCCCGAGGATCAGCGCCCCCGCGAGCGCCGCCCAGCCGCCGACCGAATGGACGACAGTGGAGCCGGCGAAATCGAGGAAACCCATGCCGTCAAGAAAGCCGCCGCCCCATTTCCAGGACGCCTGGATCGGGTAGATCAGCGCCGTCAGCACGACGATGAAGGCCAGGAACGGCCAGAGCTTGATCCGCTCGGCCAGCGCGCCCGATACGATCGACGCGGTGGTGGCGCAAAACATCAGCTGGAAGAAGAAATCCGAGCCCACCGAAGCGTAGGTCAGGTCGGTCTCCGTCGCGGCGAGGCCGACCGGCTCCAGCACCGCGGCGCCGAAATCGCCGAGATAGCCGGCGATGCTCCAGCCATCGCCCGGATACATCAGCTTGTAGCCGATCAGGTAATAGAAAATCGCCGCGAGGCTGAACAGCGCGACATTCTTGGTGAGCTGCATGGTGACATTCTTGCTGCGCACCAGACCGGCTTCGAGCATCGAAAACCCGCAGGCCATGAACATGACCAGAAAGCCGGTCACGAGGAACATGAAGGTGGTGAATATATAGCCGATTTCGCCGGCGACCGGCGGGGTGGGCTCCTGCGCGAGCGCCGGGGCGGCGAACGCCGCCGCGCCCAACGCGGCGCCCAGCGCCGCGCGGTTCAGAATTCTGGTCATATGGATCATGTCCCCTGTCTCTTTACGGCGCATCAGAGCGCATCGTCGCCCTGCTCGCCCGTCCGGACGCGCACAGCCTGTTCGATATCCCAAACGAAAATCTTGCCGTCGCCGATCTTGCCGGTGCGGGCGGTTCTGGAGATCGCGTCCACGATCTTCTCGACTTCGCTGTCAGGCGCCGCGACCTCAAGCCGGATCTTTGGCACGAAATTCACGACATACTCGGCGCCGCGATAGATCTCGGTATGACCGCTTTGCCGGCCATATCCCTTCACCTCGGAGACCATGAGGCCCTGAACGCCGATCGCTGTCAGCGCTTCCCTCACTTCTTCGAGCTTGAAGGGCTTTAAAACTGCTGTGACGAGCTTCATCTTGTCCCTCTCTCGTGCGCGTCCTCGAGAGGCGCGCTTCCAGAGGGATCTGAAGCAAGGATCAGGCCAAACTTACAGGCTTGCCGAGAATATTAAAAAATATGTTTATTTTCAAGGTTATGGCGGGTGCTCGCCACATAGAAAAACCAAAGCGCCATCACCGTTATACGATATAATGGCTACTTTTTGGGCGAATTAAGACTTAGGATGCTTTTCTGGGCATTCTTAGAAAATCAACGAACCACTGCGCCACCCAATCACCGTCAAGCGCATCGCCCCCGTCGATCCGCGCCAATGCGGCGTCAGAAAGATCCGTCGGAAAGGCCGCGCCGCGCCGGGTCTCGATCAGTTTGCGTGCGAAGCTGGCGGTGAATTCCGGGTGCGGCTGAATCGAGATCGCATAGGGCGTTTCGGGGTCGCCATAGACCAAGGCTGCGTTCTCACAAAACGGGGACGTGGCGACGCGCGTCGCATCGGGCGGCGCCGTCGTCACCTGATCCTGATGCACCGCCGGTATGGTGAAGTGTGCGGGCGCATCGCGCATCCATTCCGGGCGAGCGACGATCTCATAGGCCGTCGGGCCGAGCCCCCAGCCCTTCGCCGACTTCTCCGCCCGGCCACCCAGCGCCTCCGCCATGATCTGATGACCGAAACAGACGCCGATCAATGGGCGGCCCGACGCTACGATGGCGCGGATGAAATCCTTCAGTGGCGGGATCCAAACGTGATCCTCGTAAACCCCGTGCTTTGAGCCGGAAATCAGCCACCCGTCCGCTGCTCCGGGCCCCGGCGGAAAGCCGCCTTCGACCACCCGCCAGCCCTCGATCTCGATCTCGGGGTCGGCGCGATGGAGGTGGGTGGCGAAAATCCGGTCATACTCGCCCCATGTGGAAGCCAGTTCTTCGGGCACCAGGCCCGCCTGCAAGATCCCGATCTTCATTGCATGCTCCCGCCCCCGGATTCCGACCGCGCCGAAATCATGTAACCCGCTCGCGCGCCGGCGAAAAGAGGTTAGTTCCGCGATTTGAGGTCAGTCGAGCTTGAC
>JBBDTD010000072.1:0-9448 GCA_040904645.1 Paracoccaceae bacterium | reverse complement strand
AACCTGTCGTGCGGGTGGAGGCGGCTGGCGGCGGGTGGCGGGTGCTCACGCCGCGCGACTCCATCGACGCAGGCGCGCTGATCGTCGCCACGGGTGGAAAATCCATTCCGAAAATGGGCGCGACCGGCTTCGCTTACGACCTTGCGCGCCAGTTTGGCCTTCGGGTGACGGAGACGCGGCCCGCGCTCGTTCCTTTCACGCTTGGCCCCGAGATGCTGGCGCGGCTGAAGCCGTTGGTCGGCGTCGCGGCGCCGGTTGAGGCTGAAGCCGGCGGGGCGCGTTTCGAGGAGGCGATGCTCTTCACCCATCGTGGTCTTTCCGGCCCCGCCATGCTTCAGGTCTCCTCCTATTGGCGGGAGGGGGAGGCGCTGCGGATCGCGTTCGGCGCCGCGGACGCGGTGTTCGAAGCGCTGAAATCCGCGCGCGCAGAAGCGGGGCGGCGCGCGCTTCGCACCGCGCTCGGCGTGTTTCTGCCAAAGGCGCTGGCCGAATGGCTTGAGGCGGAATGCGCAGAGCGGCGCAATCTCGCGGACCTTTCGGACCGGCGCCTGAAGGAAATCGCGGATATGGTGGCGGGGTGGGAGCTGAAACCGGTCGGCACCGAAGGGTATCGGACCGCCGAGGTCACGCTTGGCGGCGTCTCCACCGCCGATCTGGACGGGAAAACCATGGCCGCGAAACCGGCGCCCGGCCTCCATTTCATCGGCGAGGCGGTGGACGTGACCGGATGGCTTGGCGGATATAATTTCCAGTGGGCCTGGTCGTCGGGTTTTGCGGCCGGCGCGGCGGTTTAGGGCCGCCGCCCCGGCAAGACGCCACGGGGTTACGCGGCTTTCGGCAAGGTCGCGCCAAGGGCGACGGTGGCGAGCGCGGCGCGGGCCGCTTCTTCGCCTTTCAGGATGAAATGCTCGCTGAAAAACGCCTCATGCGCCGCGGTTTCCTGGAAGTGATGCGGGGTGAGCACGACCGAGAAGATCGGCGTACCCGTCGCCAGTTGAGCTTGCATCAGCCCTGAAACCACAGTTTCAGCCACGAAATCATGGCGATAGATGCCGCCGTCCACGACGAACGCGGCGCCGACGATACCGTCGTAAAGGCCGGTCCGGGCCAGTCTTTGCGCCAGCAGGGGAATTTCGAACGCGCCGGGCACGTCATAGACATCGACGACCGCCGCGCCATTGGTCCGCCGCGACGTCTCCTCCAGAAAGCCGACGCGGGCCTGATCGACGATGCGATCGTGCCAACGGGCCTGGATGAAGGCGAAACGCAGGGGGGTGGTGCGCACTTCAGTTTCGGTGCTCTGATTCATCTTTTGCTCCAACAGGATCAGAAGCGTTGAATCAGGGCGACGAACGCGCGTGACGACGCGGGTGCGCCGACTTCGCCTCGCTCGTTCTCTCTCATCCGGACTATGACCGTCGGCCCCGGGATCACACCGGGTCTGCTGACCCCTTGCGCCTCTCTCGAGGTGCAAGAGCGCTCGCGGGCTCAGGTATCGCGTATCGAATTCGACACGCTCGACCAACACCGCCGGTGGGGATTTTCGCCCCGCCCCGAGAACGCGCCGCCCGACGATCGGACGACGCATTGTTGCTAGCGCAGGGTGGCGGCGCTGTCCATCGTCAGCCGGCGCTGAACTGATAGGAGGCGGCGGAATATTCGAACCCGTCGCCATTCTCGTCCAGATAGCCGATCGCCGGGAACGGCATGTGGTAGCCGGTGAACGGTATCGCGTCGGCGGCGATCATGCCGAGAACGCGCCTGCGCGCCGCCGCCGCCATGCCCTTGTCCATGTCGAAGCGGACATGCCAGTCCGGCCGCTGGAGGGAGATGACGTAATGGTTGGCTGTGTCGGCGATCAGCATCAGCCGCGCGGCTTCGCTCTCCACATGAAAGGCGAGCATGCCGGGGGTGTGGCCGTAAGCCTCCACCGCCTCGATCCCCGAGGAGACGCTGTCGCCGGGTTTGATGAAGGTCGTCTTCTCGGCCAACGGCGTCATGTTCGCCCGCACGAGCTTTGCGACCCGCTCTGTCGGGCCGGAAAGCTTTTCTTCGGGCGACCAGAAATCGTATTCCGCCGCGCCGGTGACGTAACGGGCATTTGGGAACGCCGGCGCGCCACCCTCCATCAGCCCGCCGATATGGTCGGGGTGCATATGGGTGATGACGACCACGTCGATATCTTCGGGACGATACCCGGCCGCTTCCAGATGCGGGCGAAGCCCGCCGCGGCCGGGGCGGGCGCCCTCGCCATTGCCGGTGTCGAAAAGGATCAGCTCCGCGCCTGTGTTGATCACGACCGGGGTGAAGCTGATCTCCATTCGCTTCGCCGGCAGGTTGTTCTCGGCGGCGAGCGCCTCGACCGCCGCCGGTTCCTGATCCTCGCCGAAGATCGGGTGCGGGCCGTCGAGCGCGACTCCCCCATCCCAGATCGTCGTCACTTCGAAGCCGCCGAGGGCGATGCGCCGCGCCGTCGGGCGGAGCGGGCCGAGCATCTCCGCCGCTGAAAAAGCAGGCGCCGCGCCGAGCGCGAGCGCGCCGCCGCCGATTCCGCCAAGTGCGTGGCGACGGGTGATGGATGTCGGACAGGCCATGTGATCCTCCTTTTTTGCGCGGCGAGGATAACCCGCCGCCGCGGAGGGGCCGTTCACGTTAAGGCGAGGGCGCGGGAAGGAGGGGGGAGACGTTCAGTCGAAGGCGCCGCTGACCCGGGCGAGGATCATGAATGCGCGCCCGGTCCGGCTGTCCGCCGCCTCAAGGATCATCGGATCGGTGCCCAGCTCCTGCGTCATGCGCCGAATCAGGCGGTCAAAACGGCGGAGGAAATGCAGCGAGCTGTCGCGAAAGATGATGTCGCGGCGCATCCGCTCGCGCGCCTTGGCGAGCGTCGACTCGTCCCTGACGCCTCCGATCGCGGCGATCTCCGCGCCGCGCGCACCGGCTGCGTAGCGGCGCCAGTCATCGAGGCTGGCGGCGGTCGCCTGCACATCCTCCATATAGAATCCGTCCTCGGAGAATAGCGTCAGCACGTCTTCCGCCGCTTGCAGGAGCTCCGCGAACTCGGGGTCCTTCAGCGTGGCGCGGAGCGCGGCGAAGCCGGTCTTGTCGGTCTTGTCGCGGGGGAAATCCAGCGCGCGCACGACGCTGTCCCAACGGAGTTGCTCCGGCGCCGCCGCGTCCGGCTCAAGCGGCAGCGCATGCTGCGCTGCGTCCGTGGGGGCGGCCGGGTTCGCCAGCTTGCCATCGCGGCGCGCGGCGCTCTCTCGCCCCTCTATCCGGCTGAGGATGGCCTGATTTTCAGCGAGCGCCGCGTCCAGCCGCAACAGCGCGGCGGAGAGCGCGGCTCTCTCCTCGCCCAAGGCCGCCTTCACTGCTTCGCCGATGTTGACAGCCGGGGAAGCGGGTGGCGGCTCCGCTCTGGAACCGGGTGAAGCGCGCAGCGCGTCGATGCAGCCGGCGAGGCGCGTCGTCTCCGCGCGGACATCCTCCGCCTTTTGCGCCAGAAGCGCGCCGTAGAAAAAGAGCGTGATCGGGGCCAGCGCGGCCAGCGCGAAAAGCGCGATCTCCAACGCCGACGCGGCGCGCGTTCCCAGAAGCGCGCCTTCGAAAAGCCCAAAGAACCCCGCAGCATAGGCGATGACGCCGCTCAGCCAGACAGCCGAAAGCCCGGCCGCGGCCGCGAAGGGCCGGCTGGCGCCGACCAGTCGCGTAACCCGGCCGAGCGCCGCGCCCGCGCCGCCGTTCAGGAGGGGCGGGCGCGCCATGCCTCAGACCTCGTGCGCCCGCGTCCTCACCGGAACGCGACCGAGATGACTTCGTAACTCTTGCCGCCGCCCGGCGTCATAACCTCGACGCTGTCGCCGGCTTTCTTGCCGATCAGCGCCCGCGCGAGCGGGGAGCGGATGTTGAGCTTGCCGCGCGCGATGTCCGCTTCGGATTCCCCGACGATCTGATAGGTCTTTTCCTGATCGGTGTCGTCGTCGGCCACGGTGATCGTGGCGCCGAACTTGATCGTGGAGCCGCTGAGCTTGGATGGGTCGATCACGTCGGCGCGGGAGATCAGGCCCTCCAGCTCCTTGATGCGGCCCTCAATGAACGACTGTTTTTCACGCGCGGCGTGGTATTCGGCGTTCTCGGACAGATCGCCATGCTCACGCGCTTCAGCGATCGAACGGATGACATCCGGGCGCTGCGTGGTTTTCAGATCTCTCAACTCGTCGTTCAGCGCGGTGTATCCCGCGGCTGTCATCGGCACCTTGTCGACCATCGTGGCCTCTCCACTTCCTTCGCCGGGCTTCGCTCCGGTTCAAATACGCAACGCGCCCACCGCGATCTTCACGGGGGGCGCGCCTCAGCTTGAACCGAAAACATATGGGCGCTCGTTTTGGGTTTCAAGCGGGCTCTCGCTGGAACTTGACGCAAGGGCGCGCCCGCCTTGCGGCCATCAGGGTCTCGCTTCGCTCCGATAGGCGGGGCCTGCGCATCGCGCTCCGGAGGAGAGATGCCGCCGTCGCGGCGGCGCCGGTTCGCGATGATCAGACGATCCGCCTCTTGCGTGATGCGGAACCAGAGCCGGATTGTGGTCGAAAAAAGCCGCCAATGGCGCGTTCATGCGGCATTGGCGTTAATGCAGGAGGAACGTGCAGTCTGGCATCCTATTCGACAGGCCCGGAAACCGCAGCCCGCCTCCGCTCCGCGCTCTCGGCCGCTATGGCGAGGTCGATCTGAATCGTCTCGCCGTTGGCGGGATCGGGCGCGGCGGCGTTGTAAACGCCTTGCGACGGCGTTGGCGGAATGTCGGCCAGGTGGGGCCAGCTTTCGTCGGCGGCGCGATTGGGCGGCATACGGTCGAAAATCTCCGGGCCGTCGCCCACGCATGCGACGAGAGGCCCGCTCGCCAATAAGGCGAAGCTGAGATAGGCGCCACGCGTCAGAATGTTGGTGCGCGCCATCGCCGCCGCCTCATGATAGCCTCTTACGCAAGACTAACCGGTGCGCTTGCCCGCCGCCAGCGCAAGCGCACTGAACGAGAAGACGGCCAGGGAGCGAATATGACCAACGAGTCGAAAAAAGACACCGAGGGCCACGGCCCGGAACTGCCCGGGGTGGAGGATAGCGCCGAGTTCGCCGCGAACATGGCGACGGTCCTGCAACGCTCGCAGGAAATCTGGGCGCGCATGGCCGAAGCCGGGGCCAAGGATGAGCATCCGCACCACGCGGACCCGATGAACGTCGGGCCGGTCTTCGCGGGGCTGACCAGCGAAATGCTGAACCATCCGCGCGATCTGGCGGAGAAATCGCTGGAGCTTTGGCTGCAGCAGGCGGAACTGTGGCGGCGGACCATGATGGGCTGGATGGGCGCCGAGACGGCGGAGCCGATGGTCGAGCCGGAGCGCGGCGACAAGCGATTCGCCGATCACGAATGGTCCGAGAATCAGGTCTTCAGCTACATGAAGCAGACCTATCTGCTGACCTCGCGCTGGGCCCAGGATGTCGCGCACAATATCGGCGACATGCCGGACCGCGACCGAAGGCGCCTCGATTTCCATATGCGCAACATGGTCGAGGCGATGAGCCCGTCGAATTTCGCGGCCACCAATCCGGCGGTCCTGCGCGCGACGATCGAGGAGAAGGGCGCGAACCTCGTGCGCGGGGTGGAGGCGCTGGCCAAGGACGTGGCGCGCGGCAAGGGCAAGCTGCTGATCTCGCAAACCGACATGAACGCGTTTCGCGTCGGAGAAAACATGGCGCTGACCGAGGGGGCGGTGATCTGGCGGAGCGACGTGCTGGAGCTGATCCAGTACGCGCCGAAAACCGAAAAGACCTGGGCGCGCCCGCTCCTGTTCGTGCCGCCCTGGATCAACAAGTATTACGTTCTCGATCTCAATACGAAGAAGTCGATGATGCAGTGGCTGGTCGAACAGGGGCACTGCGTCTTCATCATCTCATGGGTCAACCCCACCGCGGCCCAGAAGGACGAGACCTGGGACAGCTACATGTCCGCGATCATGATGGTGATCGACAAGGTTCTTGAGGAAACCGGCCAGAAGCAGCTCAATATCGGCTCCTACTGCATCGGCGCGACGATGACCGGCACCATGCTGGCGCATATGGCGCGGGTCGGTGACGCCCGCGTCGCATCAGCGACCATGTTCACCGGGCAACTCGAATTCTCCTCCGCCGGCGAATTGCAGGTGCTGATTGATGAAAAGACGCTGGAGGTCGTCGACGAGCAGATGGACAAGGGCTATCTGCCGGCGGAGACGATGGCCAACGCCTTCAACATGCTGCGCTCGTCCGATCTGATCTGGAGTTATGTGGTGCAGAACTACATGCTGGGGAAGGACCCGTTCCCCTTCGATCTGCTCTACTGGAACGCCGACAGCACCTCGATGCCCGCCAAGGTGCATCACTTCTATCTCGACCGGTTCTACAACGACAACGCGCTGGCGAAGGGCGATCTGGTCGTGCAGGGCGGCAAGGTCGATGTCGCGGACATCGCGATCCCGATCTACCACCTGGCGACCCGCGAAGATCACATCGCGCCCGCCGCTTCCGTCTACCGGGCGGCCAAGCTGCTGGAGAAGGCCGAAAACCGGTTCGTCGTCGCCGGGTCCGGCCATATCGCGGGGGTGGTCAACCCGCCCGCCCTCGGCAAATACCAGCATTGGGTGCGGGGCGACATGGAGGCGGATGATCTGGAGGGATGGCTTGATGGGGCGGAGGAAGTCTCCGGCTCCTGGTGGCCGGATTGGGATCGGTGGCTGGCGGCCCGGTCGGGAAAGCGGATCGCCGCGCGAAAGCCGGGCGCGAAACTCGGCGTGATCGAGCCGGCGCCGGGGTCCTATGTGCGGGTCAGGTTCGACGAAAGCTGAGGCGGGGCGAGCAGGAGTTTCGGGCCGGGAGGCAAGCGGCCGAGCTGGCGCGGTTCAATGACAGTGGATCACGCCCTGCTTGCGGCCCATGTGGCGGCGTTCGCCGGGCGGCGAGTTTTCTTGGCAGCCACCACCATGCGCGACGATCTCGCTTTCATTGACTGCTGGCGGGGGCGCGAAGAGCAGCGCGGAAAAGGCCATCCTTGAAATCGGAACAAATCTCATCGCAAGACGTTTTGCGCCTGGAATGTCGCCCTCGCGTCATTCCACCTTGACGAGCCGGCCGTGGAAAAGCGGCTGGGTCGGCTGGCCGGTCGGCGAGCCGCCCTGCGGCTCAAGGCTAATGGCGAACAGCTGGTCAGGCGTCGGCGAGAGCCCGGAGTGAAGGACCGCGTCTTGCGGTAGCAGGCCGAGCGAGACCGGGCGCGTCTGGCCCGCCGGTATCGTCCACATCTCGTAGGAATTGCCGGGCGGCGGCGCAGTGACGGGAATCACGGTCGCAACGCCGGTTCCGGTGTCGAATTCGACGATCAGACCGGCCTGTCCGCCATCGTCCGCGGTGACGACGGCCACATAGCGGGCGGCCGGGTTTTCAAGCGGGACGGCGATATGGATCGCGAGCGCGGCGGCGGCGGCGAGCGCGAAAGCGGTCGCGGCCTTCCAGCGTTGAAGCCGCCGGCGAAGCAGAGTGATCTCCGCGCCCTTGCCAGAGGCGGGCGCGTCTATCGCCGCCTCGATCCGTGCGAAAAGCGCGGCCGACGGCGCTTCCGCCGCGACCTCGAGCAACGGGGCGAGCCGCCGTTCCCAGCTTTCGCGCAGGGCGGCGTCGGCGGCGCTTTCGCCTGCCTGCGGCTCATGGCCGAGCGCCCTTTCGGCGGCTAGGTATTCGCGTTAGTCCATGCTTTCTCCACTACCCGTCAAGGCATGTCTTGAGCGCGGCGAGGCCGCGCCGAAGCCAAGTCTTGATGGTATTGACCGGCGCGTCGAAGCGCTGGGACAGTTCTTCGCGGCTCAGCCCTTCCACATACGCCAGCACAAGCATCCGCCGCGGTCCATCTTCGAGCCGCGAGAGACATTGGTTGAGCGCCATCATGTCCGCTCCGCCGTCCTCGCGCGCTTGCGGATCGGCGATCAGCGCGAGATGATCGACGCCGTCCCGGCTGCCCCAGCCGGGTGAGCGGCCGCGCCGGCGGATCGTGTCGATCGCGCGGTTGCGGGCGATGACCGCCATCCACGCGCCGGCCCGGCCCCGTTCGGAGTCAAAATCGGCGGCTTTGCGCCATATCTCAACAAATGTGTCCTGCACGGCGTCCTCCGCCACGGATCTGTCAAGACATATCCGCAGACAGACCCCGAAAAGTTTCGCGCCGTACTGGTCGTAAAGCGCGCGAAAGGCGGCGCGGTCGCCCGTCGCCACGGCAGCGATCAGTTCATCTGAGGTGCGTTCATCAACCATTGCACTACGGTAATTGGCGGATTCGGCGCCGGAACGATAGTGAAAAATCCAGCATTCAGGTTTCATGGCGGCTGAAAGCACGGCGCCATGAAGCGTGTTTGGCGTGATTTTCTTCACATCCCTGAAACCATTCCGGGGCCGGCTGCGAAAACGGATATCGCGCCGCTCCGGGCTGGCGCCCAGCGGCATGCGATATGTGAAACACGCAACATCGGAGATCGACATGAAATCCCCCCTCCTCCTCGCCGCGCTCATCCCTGCGGTGTTCGCTTTCACGGCAGGCGCCGAGACGCTTTCGGTGGAAGCGGCTGATCAGGACGTCTCAGGCGGCGAAGTCTCCGCCTCCGCCATTCACGCGGCGGTTGACGGCTGGCTGGTCGTGCATCGGACAGGCGCCGACCACAAGCCCGGCCCGGTCGTAGGCCATGCGCCGCTGAAGGCTGGGGCCAACATGGATGTCACCGCGAAACTCGACGAGGACGTGAAGTCCGGCGAGATGCTGATGCTGATGCTCCATAGCGAAGAAGGCGGCATGAAGCCCGGCGTGTTCGAATACACGCTCGGCGCCAAGGAAGACGGCCCGGTCAAGGTCGACGGCAAGCTCGTCATGGCTGTGATCACCGCCGAATAACGCCGGCCATCAGGAATCCCGCAGGGCGTCTCTCTCGGCCTTGCGGGCTCGCGGGCCGTGGCGCAGATCGTTTGTGGGCGAAGTTTGCGGCCTTGGCGGCCTGCGAAAAAGGGGGCGGACGATACATCGCCCGCCCCCCATCTTTCAGCCCGTAGTTCCTGACCGCCGGCGCGGCCTACTCCGCCGCGAGACTGCGCGCGCGGGAGGCGAGCGCGCCATCCACGTCGCGCGCCGCGCCTTCCGAGGCCGAAGTGGCGAAAGCCGCGAACACTTTCAGCGCAGCGGTGATCTTGCGCGGGCGAATTTCAACCGGGGTCCAGGCCGCAGCGCCCTTTGCCTCCATCGCCGTGCGCCGCGATGCGAGCACGGCCGGTTCCACATTCAGATGCAGGCTGCGGCCCGAGATGGAGATCGAGAGCTCGTCGCCCTCTTCGATCAGGCCGATCGCGCCGCCGAGCGCGGCTTCGGGCGAGATATGGCCGATGG
>JBBDTD010000071.1:0-9478 GCA_040904645.1 Paracoccaceae bacterium | reverse complement strand
TCGGCGCCGAGCGTCGCAAGGGCGCGGCGCGGATGCTGATGTCCGCCGCCGCGCGTTTCGCGGTGGAGGAGGGCGCCAGCGTCCTCGCGCTCGCGGTGACGGAGCGTAATGACGCCGCGCGCGCGCTCTATCTCGCATTGGGAATGGCGGCCGCGACGGGCTATCATTACCGCGTGAAGCCGGCTCAACAGCCGGAAACGGGAGAATAACGATGACCACAGAGCCGATCACCGCGCTGAATCTGCCGCGCGCAGAGCCGCTTCCCGAGGATATCGAGAAATATTACCGGGTCTGCGAGGAGAAGCTGGGGCTGATCCCCAACGTGCTCGCGGCCTATGGCTTCTCGCCGGAGCGCCTTCGGGCGTTCTCGGGCATGTATAATCAGCTCATGCTGGCCGATAGCGGGCTGAGCAAGGCTGAGCGGGAGATGATCGCGGTCGCGGTCTCGGCCGAAAACCATTGCTTCTATTGCCTCGTCGCCCACGGCGCGGCGCTGCGGGAGCTGACTGGCGATGCGGTGCTGGCGGACACCATTGGCGCGAATTACCGCCATGCGGGTCTCTCCACGCGTCAGAAGGCGATGCTGGATTTCGCAGTGCAGGTGACCAAGGCCAGCAACACCATCGAGGAGGCGGATCGCGAAGCCCTGCGCGGCGCCGGTTTCTCCAATCGGGACATATGGGACATCGCGGAGGTGGCCGGCTTCTTCAACATGACCAACCGCGTCGCTTCCGCCACCGGAATGCGCCCGAACGCGGACTATCACGGGGCGGCGCGGTGAGGCGGCTGGCGCTGGCGCTGGCGTTTATCGCCGGCGCCAGCGCCGCCATGGCGGAAGAGCAGGATTTCACGCCCGAATTCGGCGCGTTGGAAGGCGCTGAACTCAGCCATTTTCTGATACGAAACTTCGACGATTACGCCCTGCCCATCGGCCGCTACAGCCGCGACGAAAAACCTTCCACGCTCGTCGAGGGCGCCATTCGCGAATTCGTCTACTGGCTTGATCGCGAGGTTTCCACGCTGGAGGCGATCCGAAACTATGAGCATCGCTTCGCCGAACTCGGCTATCAGACTGTCTTCGCCTGTGCGGGCGATGAGTGCGGCGGGTTCGACTTCCGGTTCGGGTCCTATCTGGTGGAGCCGCCGGTGATGCGTTTCGACCTCGCGGATTTTCGCTATCTCGGGGTCAAGACCCCGGACGGCGAGCGTCACGCCTCGGTGATCGCCTCGCGGCAGGGCGGTCGGCTTTATGTGCAGATCATCGCGGTGGAGGGCGGGGCGGCGCCCGAACGGATGACTGAAATTGGCCCGGCGCCTCCCCCGCTCGCGAAGCCTGGCGTCGCGCGGCTCTTCGCGCTGGCTCGCCAATTGACCGAAGAAGGAAACGCGCCGCTGGACGGCATCGCCTTCGAGGCTGGCTCCGCCAAGTTGACGATCGATTCGGGCGAGGCGCTTGAGCAGGTTGCGGCGCTCTTGCGCGGCCGGCCGGATCTTGGGTTTCTGGTGGTCGGGCATACCGATAATCAAGGCGGGCTTGAACCGAATCTCGCGCTCTCGAAAGCGCGGGCGGAATCGGTGGCCGCGCGCATCGCCTCGGCTGACGGGGTTTCCGCCAATCAGCTTGAGCCGCATGGCGTCGCGTTTCTCTCGCCCCGCGCTTCCAACGCGACGGAGGAGGGGCGGGCGCAGAACAGGCGTGTCGAGCTGGTGCTGAAATAGATCGACTCTAGTCCCGGCTGAATTGCGCGGCGAGTTCGACATGCGCCGACCAGAGGAACTGATCGACGGGCAGGATCCAGTCGAGCCGATAACCGCCGTCGATCAGGGTCCGGGCGTCGCGGGCGAAGGTCGCCGGGTTGCAGGAAAGCGCGGCGATCCGGGGCGGTCCGGATCGGGCGAGCTCCGCCATCTGTGCGGCGGCGCCGGCGCGCGGAGGGTCGATCACCACCGCGTCGAGTTGGGCCAGCTCCGGCGACAGCAGCGGGCGGCGAAAGAGATCGCGCGTCCGCGCCGCGATCTTTCGCAACCCCCGCGCATCGCGCCAACCAGCCTCCATCGCAGCGACCATCGCAGCGTCGCCCTCGATCGCCAGCACCTCGGCTTCCTCCGCCAGAGGCAGGGAGAAGGCGCCGCAGCCGGCGAAAAGATCCGCGATGCGCCGCGCGCCGCCCACGGCTTCGCGGGCGGCGGCGAGGAGCGCGGCCTCGCCCTCGCGCGTCGCCTGGAGGAACCCGCCGGGCGGCGGTGTCACCAACGCCGCGCCAAAACGGTGGGCGGCCGGGCGTCTGGCGGCGACGACGTCGCCATTCCAGGAAAGGCGGGCGAGGTCATGCGCTTCGGCCAACGCCGCCGCTTCGGCGAGCGCGGCGCGCTCCAGCGATTTCGCGCCCTCGACCGCGAGGTCGATACCGGCTTCCGACAGCGTCGCCATCACGCGGATTTCGCCCTGGCGGGAGGCGCCGAGCCGCGCTGCGTCACGCGCCGCCTCCAGCGCGAAAAGGAGCGGCGGCGCGACGACATCGCACATCTCCAGCGCGACGATCCCGTCACCCGCGCGTTCATGGAACCCCGCGATGGCGGTCTTCTTCGTGCGCCGGGCCGAGAACCCCGCGCGGCGGCGGGAGCGGGGCGGCGAAGTCGCGGTCTGGCGCAGCTCATACCCTTCGACGCCCCGCGCGGTGAGCGCGGCGGCGATCCGCTCACGCTTCCAGCCGGCGAGAAAAGCGTCAGAGGCGTGCTGAAGCGCGCAGCCGCCGCACTGGCCGAAATGCTTGCAGCCCGGCGTCGCGCGATCCGGTGAGGGGGTCATGATTTCGGGCGCGCCCATGCGCCCTTCGGTCACGACGCCCCGCGCGATCTCGCCCGGCAGCGTGAACGGCGCAAATATATCGCCGGCGACGCCGTCGCCCGCTGCGCCGAGGCGCTCTATCGTGATCGTTTCCATGGCGCGGACATATAGCGGCGAAGGAAGGGCGTCGAGCCTCAGTCCTTCCGCGCCGCGATCAGGAATTCGCGGTTGCCGTCGGCGCCGGGAATCGGGCTCGGCGTCTCGCCGCTCACGCGCCAGCCCTCATTCTCCAGAAAGTCGCGGATGCGGGCGCGGACCCGCTCATGCGTCGCCGGGTCCTTGACCAGACCGCCCTTTCCGACCGCGTCCGGCCCTGCCTCGAACTGCGGCTTGATCAGTGCGACCAGCACCGCGCCTGAGCGTGCGAGCGTCAACGGGCCGGGCAGCGCCTTTTCCAGGCCGATAAAGGCCAGATCGGCGGTGATCCAATCCACCGGCGGGATCAGGCCGGGCGGAATCGTACGGGCGTTGACGCCTTCGAGGCTGCGCACCCGCGCATCCGCGGCAATGCGCGGATGAAGCTGGCCGCGCCCGACGTCCAGCGCGTGAACTTTCGCCGCTCCGCGCGCCAGCAGCACCTCGGTGAAGCCGCCGGTGGAGGCGCCGAGGTCGAGCGCCTCCGCGCCCGAAGGGCTCAGTCCCCAAAGGTCGAGCGCATGGACGAGCTTGAGCGCGGCGCGCGAGACCCAGGGGCAGGGATCGGCGATCAAGGCGATCTCCGCGCCTTCCGGCGGGGTTTGTGACGGCTTCGACGCCACGACGCCGCCCAGGGTCACCGCGCCGGCGCGGATCAACGCCTGCGCGCGGGCGCGGCTGGGCGCGAGACCGAGATCGACAAGCCGCTGATCGAGGCGCATCTGGCGTTTTCTCCCTTCGGGGCCTCATATGGCGAAAAAGCGAAGCGAGGGAAAGCTATGGAGAATGTGCAAGCGGCGGCGGCGATGCTCGCCGACCTGCGGTTGCGGGAAAATGGCGTCGCGCCGCCGCTGGATGACCTGCCCGCCGCGATCAGGCCCGCCGATATCGAGGCCGCCTATGCGGTTCAGGCGGCGCTCCGGCTGCGCCTCGCGCCTCGGCTCGGCGGCGTGGCGGGGTGGAAGATCGGCTGCACATCGGCGGTGATGCAGAAGTATCTCGGTGTCGATCACCCGTGCACGGGTACGCTCTTTTCAGGGCAGATCCATCACTGCGGCGCGCGGTTGCGCGCGTCCGCCTATCGGCGGCTCGGGCTTGAATGCGAAATCGCGGTGCGCCTCGGCGCCGATCTGTCCGAGGGCGCAGATCCCGCTGCGGCGGTCGCTGGCGTGATGTGCTCTGTCGAAATTGTCGAAGAGCGGTTCACGGATTTCAGCGCTTGCGCGAAGGAGACGCTGATCGCCGATGATTTCTTCTCGATCGGCTGCGTTCTTGGCGCGGAGAGCGCGCTGGACGATCTGCCGCCGCTGGCGAGCCTGAAAGGCCGTTTTACGGTAGACTGCGCCCCCGGGCCCGAAGGGACGGGCGCCGCGATTCTCGGCGATCCGCTGGCGGCGCTCGGCTGGCTGGCGGCGCGGCGCGCGACGGAGGGCGGCCTGAAGGCGGGCGAAGTGATCACGCTCGGCAGCGTGGTGAAGACCATTTATCCGGTAGCCGGCCAGCGCATCGAAGCGCGCTTCGATGGCCTCCGCGCGGTGACGATCGAGGTGGTCTGAGGTGCGGTTTCGCCTCAGCCGCCGCGACTAGGCCGGGTTCAGGACCCGCATCGCCTTCGCTTCGATATCCGCCGCCTCCATCCCCGCGACCTGATACATTTTCGCGGGGCTGTCCTGATCGATGAAGCTGTCCGGCAGAATCATGGAGCGGAACTTCAGGCCCCGGTCCAGCGCGCCTTCCTCCGCCAATAGCTGCATGACGTGGGAGCCGAAACCGCCGATCGCCCCTTCCTCGATGGTGATCAGCGCCTCATGCTCCCGTGCGAGGCGGAGGATCAGCTCTCGGTCCAGCGGCTTTGCGAAGCGGGCGTCGGCGACGGTGGCGGAAACGCCTTGCGTCGCCAGCCCCTCCGCCGCTTTCAGCACCTCCTGCAGCCGGGCCCCGAAGGAGAGGAGGGCGATGCGCGTTCCCTCCCGCATGATGCGACCGCGACCGATCTCCAGCGGCGCGCCGCGTTCCGGCATCTCGACGCCCGCGCCTTCGCCGCGCGGAAAGCGGAAGGCGGAGGGGCGATCGTCCAGCGCGCGGGCGGTCGCCACCATATGGCGCAGCTCCGCCTCGTCAGCGGCGGCCATCACCACAAAGCCGGGAAGGTTGGCGAGAAAGGCGATATCGAAACTGCCGGCGTGGGTCGCGCCGTCCGCGCCGACCAACCCGGCCCGGTCGATGGCGAAGCGCACCGGCAGGCGTTGGATCGCCACGTCATGCACAACCTGATCGTAGCCACGCTGCAGAAAGGTCGAATAGATCGCGCAGAAGGGCTTCATGCCCCCCGCCGCCAGCCCGGCGGAAAAGGTCACCGCGTGCTGCTCCGCGATGCCGACATCGAAACAGCGCTTGGGGAAGCGTTCCGCGAACAGATTAAGCCCGGTGCCGTCAGGCATGGCTGCGGTGACGGCGACGATCTTGTCATCGCGCGTGGCCTCGTCGATCAGACTTTCGGCGAAGACCTTGGTGTAGGCGGGGGCATTGCTTTTCGTCTTTTGTTGCGCGCCGGTCACCACGTCGAATTTCGCGGTGGCGTGGCCTTTGTCGCGCGCCGTCTCGGCGGGGGCGTAGCCCTTGCCCTTTTGCGTCAGCACATGGATCAGCACGGGGCCGTCAGCGCGCGAGCGGACAGTGCGCAGGACCGGCAGGAGCTGGTCGAGGTCATGGCCGTCAATCGGGCCGACATAGGAAAAGCCGAGCTCCTCAAAAAGGGAGCCGCCAAAGGCCATGGATTTCATCATGTCGCGGGCGCGGCGCGCGCCTTCGCGCAGCGGCGGCGGCAGGAATGAGGCCGCAGCCTTCGCCGCCGCCTTCAGCTCATGAAAGGGCGCGCCGGCGTAGATGCGCGAAAGATAGGCCGACATCGCGCCGACTGGGGGCGCGATGGACATCTCGTTGTCGTTCAGGATCACGATCAGCCGTTTGCCGAGGCCTCCGGCGTTGTTCATCGCCTCATAGGCCATGCCGGCGGAAAGCGCGCCGTCGCCGATCACCGCGATGGCGTCGCCGGGATCGCCGCCAAGATCGCGCGCCGCCGCGAAGCCGAGCGCGGCGGAGATCGAGGTCGAGGAATGCGCGGCCCCGAACGGGTCATAGGGGCTTTCGCTGCGCTTGGTGAAGCCGGAGAGGCCGCCGCCCTGGCGCAGCGTGCGGATGCGGTCGCGGCGGCCGGTGAGGATCTTGTGGGGATAGCACTGGTGCCCGACATCCCAGATCAGCTTGTCGCGCGGCGTGTCGAAGACCGCGTGAATCGCGACGGTCAGCTCCACGACGCCAAGCCCGGCGCCAAGATGCCCGCCGGTGACGGAGACGGCGGAAATCGTCTCCGCGCGCAATTCGTCGGCGAGGCGGCGCAGCTCCACGTCGGAGAGCGATTTCATATCCGCCGGGCTGTTGACCCGATCCAGCAGTGGCGTGGCCGGGCCGAGCTTGTGCTGATCGGCCATGCTTGGCCCTTTCCTGTTCAGAAGCGGCGGCTTATCGCGAATTTCGCCGCGAGTCGAAGGGGCGTCGCCTCAGGCCCGAATTCGCTGAGCCGGGCAATCGCGTTTTTCGCCAGCGCCGCGGCCCGCGCCTGCGCCCCGTCAAGGCCCAGCAGGCTGACAAAGGTGGCTTTTCCCGCCGCTTCGTCCTTGCCGAGCCGCTTTCCCGCCATCGTGGAATCGCCCGCCGCGTCGAGGATGTCGTCGGCGATCTGGAACGCCGCGCCGAGATCCTGGGCGTAGGCCTTCAGCGCGCTGCGCTGCGCCGGCCCGGCGCCGCCGAGCAGCGCGCCAAGCTCTACCGAGGCGACGATCAGCGCGCCGGTCTTCCGGGACTGAAGCCGTTCGATTTCAGCCAGCGTCAGTTGCGTGGGCGAGGTTTCCGCCGCGATGTCGAGGGTTTGACCCCCGACCATGCCGCGATACCCGGAAGCGTCCGCCAGCGTGAGGGCGAGCGCGGCGCGAACATCGCCTGACGGGTGGGTTGCGGGATCGGTCAGCAGCAGGAACGCCAGGCTCTGAAGGGCGTCGCCCGCAAGAACGGCGGTCGCCTCGTCCCATTCGACATGGACGGTCGGCAGCCCCCGGCGCAGATCATCATCGTCCATGCACGGCAGGTCGTCATGAACCAGCGAATAGGCGTGGAGGCATTCGATGGCCGCCGCCGCGCGGTCGGCGCCGGCTTGGTGAGCGCCGAAGAGCGCCGCCGCCTCGATCACCAGAAACGCGCGCAGCCGCTTGCCGCCGGAAAGTGCGCCGCGCCGCATGGCGGCGGCGAGCCTGCCCTCGGCGTCGGCGCCAGGCGCCGGCAGCGCAAGCTCCAGCGCGGACTCGACCCGCCTCGCGGCGGCGGCGAGCGCCGCGCCGAATTCGGCGTCTTCAGCGGGGGCCATTATTCCGGGGCGTCGAACGGGGCGGCGTCCTTCGCCGCGCCATCGGCGCCGGCGATGATCTTCTGCACCCTGAGCTCCGCGTCCTTCAGCCTTCCGTCGCAATGCTTGCGAAGCGCTTCGCCGCGCTCGTAAAGCGCGATCGACTGGTCGAGCGGGGCTTGCCCGCCTTCCAGTTGACTCACCACCCGTTCGAGTTCGGCCATCGCCTCCTCGAAGTTCAGGTCGGCGATCTTTTTCTCGCTCATGTCGCCCGCTCCATCAGAACTTTCGCATGCGCTGCGACCGAGGTCGCCAGCCCGTCGAGGTCATAACCGCCTTCGAGCGTCGAGACCACCCGCCCACCCGCGTGACGGTCGGCGAGATCACAGAGCCGTCCGGTGATCCAGGCGAAATCATCCGCATCCAGCATCATCTCCGCCAAGGGGTCGCGCCGATGGGCGTCGAACCCGGCGGAGATGATCACGAGTTCGGGCTCCGCGGCGTCGAGCGCGGGCAGCAGCCGCTCCTCCCAGACCTTGCGAAAGGCCGCGCCGCCGGCGCCGGGGGGGAGTGGCGCGTTGTGGATATTGCCGGCGCCCGTCTCATGTTCCCGCCCGCCACCGGGGAAAAGCGGCGACTGGTGGGAGGAACAGAAGGTCACGCGCGGGTCCGCCCAGAATATGTTCTGCGTGCCGTTGCCGTGATGGACGTCGAAATCGGCGATGGCGACGCGGGAGAGGCCATGCGCCTCAAGCGCATGAAGCGCGGCGATGGCGGCGTTGGCGAAGAAACAGAAGCCCATCGCCTGTTCCCGCTCCGCGTGATGGCCGGGGGGGCGCGTGGCGCAGAAGGCGGCTTTCGCCTCGTCGGCCATGACCATGTCCACGGCGCGAACGCCTGCCCCTGCCGCGCGGCGCGCGGCCTGAAATGTGCCGGGGGACATATGCGTGTCAGGGTCGAGAGAGGCGAACCCCGGCTTGGACGACGCCGCCTCGATCCGCCGCAGATGACTTTCGGGGTGGGCGCGGAGGATCGCTGCGCGCGATGCGAGCGGCGCTTCGATCCGCACCGCGCCGGCGAAGGCGGGCGCCGCAAGCGCGGCCGCGATCGCCTCGATCCGCGCGGCGCGCTCCGGATGGCCGTCCGGCGTGATGTGGGCGAGGCAGTCCGGATGACTGATGATTGCGAAGCTCATCGCCCGAAGATCGGCGCGGCTCGCTTCCCCGTCAAGCGCTGAGCCCGCCATGCGCCGTCGGCATGTCGAGCGCGGCGAAGCCATAATGGCGGAGCCAGCGCAGGTCGCTGTCGAAGAAGGCGCGCAGATCAGGGATGCCGTATTTCAGCATCGCCAGACGGTCGATCCCCATGCCGAAGGCGAAGCCCTGCCATTCGTCCGGATCGATCCCGCCCGAACGCAGCACATGCGGGTGGATCATGCCGGAGCCGAGCACCTCCATCCAGCCGTCGCCCTCGCCGATGCGAAGCTGGCCGCCGACCCAGGAGCACTGGATGTCCACTTCGGCCGATGGCTCGGTGAACGGGAAATGCGAGGCGCGAAAGCGGGTTTTCACCGAAATGCCGAAAAACGCCGTGAAGAATTCCTCAAGGCACCATTTCAGGTTGGCCATGGAGATGTCGCGGTCGATCGCCAGCCCTTCGAGCTGATGGAACATAGGCGTATGGGTCTGGTCGTAATCGGCGCGATAGACGCGGCCGGGGCAGATGAAGCGCGCCGGGGCGCCGCCGTCGAGAAGCCCGCGGATCTGCACCGGCGAGGTATGGGTGCGCAGAACATGCGGCGGTCGTTCGTCATCCGCCGCCCGCGCCATGTAGAACGTGTCCATCTCCGTGCGCGTAGGATGTTCGGGTGGAATGTTGAGTGCGTCGAAATTGTGCCAGTCGGTTTCGATCTGCGGCCCTTCGCGCACGGCGAAGCCAAGCTCGGCGAAGATCGCCGTCACTTCTTCGGTGACCTGGCTCACCGGATGGATGGTGCCGCGCGCGGCGGGGCGTGGGCTGAGCGTCACGTCCAGCCATTCGGTCTTGAGCCGTTCGGCCAGCGCCGCGTCGGCGAGCGCGGACTTCGCCGCCGTGAG
>JBBDTD010000070.1:0-9493 GCA_040904645.1 Paracoccaceae bacterium | reverse complement strand
CCAGTCGGGCTCCGCCGTCACGCCAACGAAATTGACCAACTCACCGCCCCTGAGCGGATAGGTGACGGCGTGCCGGCCCGGCCCGCTCCAGGCGGTCACCAGCGGCGTGGCGGCGACGAGCCGCGCGGCCGGGGCGATCCCCCGCCATGCGGCGTAGCCGGTGAAGCGCGGCGCCTCGGGCCCCAGCATCGCCGTGCGGAGCGCGGAGCGGAGCCCGTCCGCGCCGACGATCAGGTCCGCCTCCACCTCCCGCCCGTCAGCGAGGCGGAGCGCGGCGGCGCCTTCTTGCCGAAATCCCACAGCCTCGGCGCCGGTCATGACGGCGCCGGGCGCGCGCGCTTCCAGCGCGCCTTGCAAAGCCGCTATCAGATCGACGCGGTGAACCTGAAGATAGGGCGCGCGCCAGCGGCGCTCCGCCGCCGCGCCGAGCGGGACTTCGGCCAGCCGCCGACCGCTGCGCCCGCGCCGCATCACGATCGTCTCGGCGGCGGAGGCGCGCGCCGCGACCGTTTCCGCCACGCCAAGCGCGCTGAGCGCGCGATAGCCGTTGGCGCTGATCTGAAGGCCGGCGCCCGCCTCTCCGATCGCCGGCGCGCGCTCGAAGACGCGGACCTCCCATCCGCGCGCCAGCAAGGCCAGCGCGGCCGAAAGCCCCGCCACCCCGCCACCGGCGATCGCGGCGAGGCGTTTTCGCCGGCCGATCACCGGCGCATCTTCGCGGCGACCGGCGGCGGCAGCGGCTTTGTTTAAATTGAAATTTTCACCTTCACGAGGCCCCATTTCAGCTAGATCGCCTTCGTTGCGAATTCGTCAGCGCCCGGTTTCTTCGTATGGACAAGATTTCGTTAAAACTATAACAAGTTGTAGCGGAAGCGATGTACGCTTTCGCGCGTGTGTTCATGAAACTGCGCCGATACACCCCTTGGGGGGAATTTGCATTGGCGCTACAACTTGGGGTATATATCATAATGTCCAAATTCACGCAGCTTGTGGCTGCCGGCGCGACCACGTTTTTGCTCGCCGTTCCGACCATGGCGCTCAGCGCCACGACGTTCTCCGGCGGCTCTTTCGGGCTTTCCGGCGATGCGTTCTCCGATCCCGGCCTGGTGGTCAACACCAATCCGAATGGCGGTGGGCCGATCGCGGATTTCTCCCTCAATGAGGGCAACAGCACCACTTTCAGCCTGTTCAGCATCTGGACGGAAGAAGGATCGGTCGAGAACGGCGAAGACACCGTTCCGCAGGCCATTTCCGTCGCGTTCAACTTCCTCGATCCGGCGGCTGGCGGCTCGCTGGGCGGAGAAACCGTCGGCGACATCATCCTTGGCGGCATCTTACAGGAAGGCGAAGTGACCTGGGACGCGCCGCTTGAGCTGATGTTTGGCGATGGCGGCCTTTTCATGATTTCGCTGAGCGACGCGACGTTCAATTTCGGCATCGGCGGTCTCTGGCCGGGCGAATTCTTTGGCGCGAATATCGAAGCGACGGTGACGTTGATCAGCGACGCCGCGCCTGTCGCCGCGGTGCCGCTGCCGGCCACGGCGCTTCTGCTCGTCAGCGCGCTCGGCGGGCTCGGCTTCATGTCGCGCCGCCGCCGCGCCGCCTGAGCAGAGCAAAACCGGCGCATCCGGTTTGCACGATCCAGACGACGGGCCCTGCGGGGCCCGTTTTCGCATCCAGCGCTCAGGCGACCGCCCGGCTCAGCGCGCACTGGCTCCAGAGCGAGGTGAGCGCGCGGACCAGATAGGCGATATCCGCCTCGGAATGCAGTGGCGAGGGCGTGAAGCGCAGCCGCTCCGCGCCTTTGGGCACCGTCGGATAATTGATCGGCTGCACATAAATTCCGAACTGATCCAGCAGGATATCGCTCAGCATCTTGCACTTCACCGGGTCCTTGATCATCACCGGGATGATGTGGCTCGGGTTATCGAGATGCGGGATCCCCTCCCGGTCCAGCGCCCTGCGAAGCTGGCCCACGCGGAGGCGCTGAATCTGACGCTCCGCGTCGCTCGCCTTCAGGTGCCTGATGGAGGCGGTCGCGGCAGCCGCGATCGCCGGCGGCAGCGCGGTGGTGAAGATGAAGCCGGAAGCAAAGGAGCGGATGAAATCGCAGAGCGCGAAGGACCCGGCGATATAGCCGCCGACGACGCCGTAAGCCTTGCCGAGCGTGCCTTCGATCAGGGTGATGCGGTCCATCAGCCCTTCCCGCTCGGCGACGCCGCCGCCGCGCGGACCATAGAGGCCCACCGCGTGGACTTCGTCGAGATAGGTCATCGCGCCGTGTTTCTCCGCCACCTCGACGATTTCGCGGATCGGGGCGATGTCGCCATCCATGGAATAGACGCTCTCGAACGCGACGATCTTCGGGCGGCCCAGCTCGATCGCAGCCAGTTTGCGGTCAAGATCGGCGGCGTCGTTATGCTTCCAGATGACTTTTTCCGCCCGGCTGTGGCGGATGCCCTCGATCATCGAGGCGTGGTTCAGGCTGTCCGAGAGGATCACCGCGCCCGGCAGCCGCGCGCCCAGCGTCGAAAGCGCCGCCCAGTTGGAGACGTAGCCGGAGGTGAAGAGCAGCGCCGCCTCCTTGCCGTGGAGGTCCGCGAGCTCACGCTCCAGCAGCAGGTGGTGATGGTTGGTGCCGGAAATATTGCGGGTGCCCCCGGCCCCGGCGCCGCAGCTTTCGGCGGCGCCGACCATGGCCGAGACCACGTCCGGGTGCTGGCCCATGCCGAGATAATCGTTCGAGCACCAGATGGTGACATCGCGCTGACCGGCCGCATGATAGTTTCTGGCCTGCGGAAAGGCGCCGCGCACCCGCTCAAGATCGGCGAAGACGCGATAATTGCCCTCCCGCTTCAGCGTGTCCAGCTGGGCTTGAAAAAGCGCATCATAATCCATGGCCATCCTCGCACTCAATCGGCTCGCCGCCCAGTCTACGCCATGGCGGCGAGCGGGGCCAGCGACAGGCCCGCGTACCCCCGGCCCGGCCAGTGCGCGCCATCCTGAACATACCTCACCCCAGCGCGCCGATCCATGTCCGAGGCCAGGTTTTCAGGTAATGCCGCCCCGCGCCATGCGCAAACGCACAGCGCCGGGCGTGTTGAGCGTTGGTTCAGGAAAACGCCTGAATGCCGGTCTGCGCCCGCCCGAGGATCAGCGCGTGAACGTCATGCGTGCCCTCATAGGTGTTGACCGCCTCAAGATTCATCATATGACGGATGACGCCATATTCGTCCGAGACGCCATTGCCGCCATGCATGTCGCGGCTCACGCGCGCGATATCCAGCGCCTTGCCGCAATTGTTCCGCTTCATCAGCGAGATAAGCTCCGCCGGGGCGCGGTGTTCGTCCATCATGCGGCCAAGCCGGAGCGCGCCCTGAAGCCCGAGGGAAATCTCGGTCTGCATGTCGGCGAGCTTCTTCTGGATCAGCTGGTTCGCAGCCAGCGGCCGGCCGAACTGCTTGCGGTCCAGCGTGTACTGGCGCGCCGCGTGCCAGCAGAACTCCGCCGCGCCCATCGCGCCCCAGGAGATGCCGTAGCGCGCGCGGTTGAGGCAGCCGAACGGCCCGGCGAGGCCCTGCACGTTGGGCAGGAGGTTTTCTTCGGGCACGAAGACCTCATCCATCTGGATCATGCCGGTGACCGAGGCGCGGAGAGAAAATTTGCCTTCGATCTTCGGCGCGGCCAGCCCTTTCATGCCTTTTTCCAGCACGAAACCCTTGATGCCGCCGCCGTGCTTGTCCGACTTCGCCCAGACCACGAACACATCCGCGATCGGCGAGTTGGAGATCCAGTTCTTGGCGCCGGAGACGAGGTAGCCGCCATCGACAGGCTTCGCCCGCGTGATCATGCCGCCGGGGTCGGAGCCGTGATCCGGCTCGGTCAGCCCGAAACAGCCGACCCACTCGCCGCTCGCCAGTTTGGGCAGATATTTCAGGCGCTGCTCTTCGGTTCCGTAGGCGAAGATCGGGTGCATCACCAGCGAGGACTGCACCGACATGGCGCTTCTGTAGCCGGAATCGACACGCTCCACTTCGCGCGCGATCAGGCCATAGGAGACGTAATTGACGCCGGGGCCGCCGTAAGCCTCGGGGATCGTCGGCCCGAGAAGGCCGAGCGCGCCCATCTCGGTCATGATCTCCCGATGGAAAATCTCGTGGCGGTTCGCCTCCGTCACCCGGCTCATCAGCCGGTCCTGGCAATATGATCTCGCCGCATCGCGGATCATGCGTTCCTCTTCGGTCAACTGATCCTCAAGCAGGAACGGGTCCTCCCACACGATAGCCGGCGGTTTGGCGCGCGCGCCTTCGGGGGTCGCGACTTCCATGTCGTCATGGGCGTTGAGCATGTGGGCGCCTTTCCTGATCCTTGTTGGCCGAGAGATAGCGCAGGGCCGCGGGGGCGGCAATGAACCTTTCATGCCTAAAATGTTCCGGCGCGCTTTCGGCCTTTTTCACAAACGCCGGACGGCTTACTGTTGCGCGCACCTGCCGGAGGACCCGATGCACGCATTCACTTTCCAGACCACACGTTCGATTCTTTCCGAAACCGGCGCCACAGGGAAAATCGGCGCGCTCGCCGCCGGGCTCGGCTGCACGCGCGTCGCCTTCGTCACCGATCGCGGCATTCTGGACGCCGGACTCGCCGATGAGGCGCTCTCCGGGCTGAAAAAGGCCGGGATCGGCGTCTGGATCTTCGATCAGGTTGTCGCCGATCCGCCTGAGGCGATGATCCTCGCCGCCGCGGCCGAGGCGAAGGCTCAGGGTGTGGACGGCGTCGTCTCGGTCGGCGGCGGCTCTTCGCTCGACAGCGCGAAACTGATCGCGCTGCTGGTCAATTCGGATCAGCCGCTGGCTGAGATGTATGGCGTCGGGCTGGCGACCGGCCAGCGGCTGCCGCTCATCCTCGCGCCAACGACGGCGGGCACCGGCTCCGAGGTCACGCCGATCTCTATCGTCACCACCGGCGCGGCGGAGAAAAAGGGCGTGGTCGCGCCGCAGCTTTTCCCCGACTGGGCTGTGCTGGACGCGGAGCTGACGGTCGGCCTGCCGGCGGCGGTGACGGCCGCGACCGGCATCGACGCGATGGTCCATGCGATCGAGGCTTATACTTCAAGGCAGAAGAAGAACGTGCTTTCGGACGCGCTGGCGCGTCAGGCGCTCGGCCTCCTCGGCGCGAATATCCGCACCGCCTGCACGGCGCCCGGCGACCGGGAGGCGCGGGGCGCGATGCTGCTTGGCTCGATGCTGGCGGGCATGGCCTTCGCCAACGCCCCCGTCGCGGCGGTTCATGCGCTGGCCTATCCGCTCGGCGGGCATTTCCACGTGCCGCACGGGCTTTCCAACGCGCTGGTGCTGCCGCATGTGCTGGCGTTCAACATGCCCGAAGCCGCGCCGCTTTATGCGGAAATCGCACCGCTGATCTTTCCCGAACTCGCCGATACGCCCGACCCGGCGGCGGGCATGGTCGAGGCGTTCGCCCGGCTCGGCCCGGAGCTTGGCATGAAATCGAAGCTTTCCGAGGTCGGCGTCAGCCATAACCACCTGCCGATGCTGGCGGAGGATGCGATGAAACAGACACGACTTCTGGTGAACAATCCGCGGGAGATGACGCTCGAAGCAGCGCAAGCGATCTATGAGGCGGCCTTATGAACGACACCGGGCAGTTGAGCCCTGTCGCCTTCGCCGCCGCCTCGGCGGATGACGCGGAGCAACTTGCACAGCTTCGGGTGGAGGCGATGCGCCCCAGCCTCGAAGCGGCCGGCCGGTTCGACGAGGACCGCGCCCGCGCGCGCTTTCTCGACGGATTCGAGCCGTCGGCGACGCGTTTGATCCTGCGCGATGACGAGTTGATCGGGTTTTTCGTGATGCGTTACCGCCCCGATCATGTCCTGATCGAACATCTCTATGTGGTGGAGGCGGAGCAGGGCCACGGCGTCGGCGCCGGGATCGTGGGTTATGTGATGTCGCGCGCGCGGGGGCGAAAACTCCCTGTGCGCGTCAGCGCGCTGACCGGAAGCCGGGCGAACAATTTCTATCTGAAGCAGGGTTTTGAGGTGGTCGGGCGCGAAGAGTTCGACACGCTTTACGAAAGCGCGGCCGGCGCCTGAAAGAGGCGGGGAAGAGCGACGAGCCGCCCTTCCCCGCATTCATGTTCAGGCGTAGGCGCGCCTGCGGTTGCGCTGCCCGCCGCCCGGCTTGTCGTCCGAGCGTCCGCCGCGCGAGCCGGCGTAAGGTTTGCCCTGCGGCTTGCCCTGCGAAGCGCCCTGCGGCTTGCGGCCCTGGCCCTGCGGGCGACCATTGTTCTGGCCGCGCCCGCCGCCGCCGCGCGCCGGGGGCGGCAGATCGGCGCCCTGCGGCCCCTCGCCCACGATCTCCAGCTGCACGCCGATCAGGCGCTCGATCGAGCGCAGATAGCCACGCTCGGAGGCGTCGCAAAAGCTGATCGCCTCGCCCGAAGCGCCGGCGCGCGCGGTGCGCCCGATGCGGTGGACATAGCTTTCCGGCTCATTCGGCAGGTCATAGTTCATCACATGGGTGACGCCGCCGATATCGATGCCGCGCGCGGCGATGTCGGTCGCCACCAGCACCCGGACGGAGCCGGAGCCGAAACGCTTGATCGCGCGCTGGCGGGCGTTCTGGCTTTTGCCGCCATGGATCGCGTCGGCGACGACGCCTGCGCGCTCCAGTTCTTCGGCGACCTTGTTGGCGCGGTGCTTGGTGCGCGTAAAGAGGATCACCTTGTCGAGGCTGCGGTCGCCCAGAAGGTCGAGCAACACCTTCGTCTTGGAGTTGCCGTCCATGTGGCGGACGCTCTGGGATATCCGCTCCACCGGGGTGGCCTGCGGCGTCACTTCGACCCGTATCGGATCGTTGAGGAATTCCTTGGCCAGCGTCGCGACCTCCCCCTCCATCGTGGCGGAGAAGAGCAGCGTCTGGCGGGCTTTCGGCGTGCCGCGCAGAATGCGGCGCACGTCATGGACGAAGCCCATGTCGAGCATCCGGTCAGCTTCGTCGAGCACGAGATGCGTCACGCCGCCGAGCGAAATATGCCCCGCGCCGATATGGTCGAGCAGCCGGCCCGGCGTCGCGACGACGATGTCGACGCCGCGCGAAAGCGCCTTGATCTGGTTGCCATGGCCGACGCCGCCGAAGATGACGGTCTGAAAGAGGCGCAGATGCTGCGCATAGCTGCGCATCTCTTCGCCGATCTGGATCGCCAGCTCACGCGTCGGGGCGAGGATCAGCGCCCGCGGGCCACGCGCGCCGCGCTCCGGCGCGGTTGTGGAAAGCGCATGCAGGATCGGCAGTGCGAAGGCAGCCGTCTTGCCGGTGCCGGTCTGGGCGATGCCGATCATGTCGCGCCCTTCCATGAGCGCGGGGATCGCCTTCGCCTGGATTGGCGTCGGGGTTTCATAATCACGCGCACTCAACGCACGAAGAATGGGCTCGGCGAGGCCGAGCGCCTTGAAAGTCAGGTCTGTCACTTAAGTTCCCTCACCGCCTCTCGCCGCTGATAACGCGGTCGGGGCGGGCGGCCCGCATCCGGGCGCAGCCGGGACGGGAGAAATATTTCGATAGCCTCGCCCCTGACCGGTCGCGGCCCCGCAAAAAGCGAAAACCGGACGATGCGCCGTCAGGGGGTCTGCCGTGCCGGGCGGAGATGGGCCTTTTTCGCAGATAAGTCAACAGTGCTGACAAAAAAGTTGCCACCCCCTGCCCCCGCGCGGACAGGCTCCGCGGTCGGAGGATTCTTCATGCTGGCATTCGCGGCGGCGGTCTTTTTCCTGCTGATCACGCCCGGTCCGGGCGTGCTGACGACCGCCGGGATCGGGGCGGAGATCGCGATCAGGTTCCTATCGTCAGCACGATCTGGGTTCCGGCGCATCTGGCCTGGCTCTCCGCGGGCGTCTCTCTCAAGCGGCTCAGTCCTGGCGCGGGCGCGCAGAGGGCCATCTCGCTTCTGCTGGTGGTCGGGCTCGCGGCGCTCTCTCAAAGGTGAGGGTCAGAGCCGGGCCATGACCACGTCCGCCAGCCCGGCCAGCGCGGCGCGGCCCTGGTCGACCAGACCCGTATAGGCGGCGAGCGGCGCCTTCAGCGCGGGCGCGAGATCGCCGATCTCGGCCGCCTTCACATAGGCGGCCAGCAAGATCAGCACGATCAACGTCACTGTGGCGAAGCCGGCGAGGAACGCGCCGCCGGAACGTTCGTCATCGTCATCATCATCATCGCGCAGCGCGGCGGTGAGCGCGTCGGGCTCATAAGCCACGCGGCCGCGCGGCTCCGGCTCGGCGGCGGTGTAATGCCTGGGGGCGTCGTCGAAATGGATCTCCTCAGCCGGGTCGCCTTCGATCGCGGGGCTGGCGGGGGGGGCGACCTCGCGCCGCGGCTCGGGCGCGATGACCGTCGGGCGCGACCGCTTCGCGGCGGCCTCGACCGCCGCGGCGGCGTCGGAAACCGATGCCCGTTCGGGCTGCTGAAACCATTCGGCGGCGCAGGAGGCGCAGCGCACCGTTCGCCCTTTTTCGCCGATCGCCAAGGCGTCGATCTCATATTCCGCGGCGCAGGACGGGCAGATCAGGCGCATGTGGTTTCCATCCCGTGACGATTGCTGGCGGCGTTCGTTAAAGTTGCATCCGCTTATACCCTGTGACCCGGCGCCAGCCAAGCTGTCGCCAACGCGTATGATCGCCCGCAAAGGCGCGTGCGGTGCGCCGGGGGGCGTTGTCAGGCGCCTCCAGCTTTGCGAGTGTCTGGCCAAGCGACCGGGACAGGAGCAAAAGGCGTGATCGAGTTCAAGAACGCAGGCGTAAGTTATGACGGCCGCACGGTGCTCAGCGATGTGAATCTGAGGCTGAAGCCGGGCTCGTTGCATTTCCTCACCGGGCGGTCCGGGGCCGGAAAGACCACGGTCTTGCGGATGATCTATCTCGCGCTTCGCCCGGACAGCGGGGCGGTGCATGTTTTCGGCCGCGACACGAATGAGATCCCCCGCGCCGAAGAGGCGGCGTCGCGGCGGCGCATGGGCGTCGTGTTGCAGGATTGCGACCTGCTCGACCACATGACAGTGCTTGAGAACATCGCGCTGCCGTTGCGCGTCGCAGGCAAGACGCCCGGGCAGGAACTGAAGGAGCTTGGCGCCTGGGTCGGCCTCGGCAAGCGGCTCGACGCCCGGCCCGCCGCGCTTTCCGCCGGAGAACGCCAGCGCGCCGCGATCGCACGCGCCGTCGCCACCTCGCCCGATCTCATCATCGCGGATGAGCCGACCGGCAATGTCGACGCGGAGACGGCGGGGCGGATCATGTCGCTTTTCATCGAACTCAACCGTCTTGGGAAAACCGTGCTGATCGCCACTCATGACCTCAACCTGATGCGCGCGGCGCAGGGCGCGAAGGCGCATGTGCTGAAGGTCGAAGGCGGCCGGGTTTTCCGCTCGGGGTCGCCGATATGAACGCCGCGCAACGCATCCGCAACTGGTTCGGCTCAGGCTCGAC
>JBBDTD010000069.1:0-1578 GCA_040904645.1 Paracoccaceae bacterium | reverse complement strand
GTTGATCATCTCGTAATTGGCGCCGACGGTGATGTTGGCGCCTGTCTCCACGCGGTCGAACCCGGGGGAGCGGTTGGTCTCGAAGAGGTTCATCTCGTCGAACTCGATGACGACGCTGTCCTCATTCGGGATGTCGCCATCGCGCACGTCCGGCGCGACAGAGAACTGGATGATCGGCTCCACCACATGAGTGCGCCCGGCGCCGTCGACGCGTGAGAACGGCATCCGCGCCTCCGCGCCGATCCGGGGGACGAACCGGGCCGCCCGGCTGTCGAACGCGGGGTCGTCATTGATCTGATAGAGATCCGCCTGCGCGTCGGTGAAGCCACGCAGGATCACGCCCGATGAGGTGGTGTGCTGGCGCGACCAATCCGCGCCGAGCGACAGCCTGCCGACGTCGCGGTCGTCCTCTCGCACCAGGATCACGCTGTCCAGCTCCACGCCAAGCTCCCCGCCGACGCCCGGCGTGGCCCAGACGCGGCGAAGCGAGATTTCCGGAAGCACCATGGGGATCTGTCCCTGCGGGTCATTGTCCCGCAGGCTTTGAAGATAGGCGACATCGACAGAGGCCCGGTTCGGCCCGTCATAGGCGCGCACGAACGCCTCCGACCTCAATCGGTCGAGGTCGGTGTAATCGTAGCGCCGCAGGTAAGCGTCGTCGGCGGCGAAGGCGAGGTCGAACCCCGCATGGACGCCCTCGGACACCAGATAACGACCCGAGCCGAAGGCGCCGAGCCGCGCTTCCGCGCCGCCCGCATCGTCATAATCGGTAACGCCGAAGCTGAGGTCGAGATCGACATAGCCCCGCTCGAACCGGCGCCGGTAGTCCACTTCCAGAATCGCGCCGTCTTCAGTCGTGATGAATGGCGTCAGCGTCAGGTCGGAGTGATCGTCCAAGACGACGATATAGGGGATCTTCACGCCGACCCCATAGGCGCGATCCGTGCCGAATTCGGGCGCGAGGAGGCCGCTCGCGCGTTTGACCTCGGGAGAGGGGTGCTGAAAATAGGGCAAATACGCCACCGGCGCGCCGAGCACGTCGAACCAGGCGTTCTCGTAATGGATTACCCTTTCCTGTTGGTCATGAACGATTCGCTCCGCCCGTATGCGCCACAGGGGAACGGGATGCGCGGCGCAAACCTCGCAAGGGCTGAACACCGCCTTGCCCATCACGTTGTAGCGCCCTTCGATCCGCTCAGCCTCCGCCGCGGCGATCTTGCCGCCGCCGGCGATCACCGAACGCGCGCCCTGAACCAACCCGTCGCGAAGGCTTGCGTCGAGGTCGGCGCCGTCGGCGTAGACCGTCTCGCCGCGTTCGGTCCTCAGCGTGATCGGGCCCTCGGCCGCGATTCGCTCGGAGCGGCTGTCATAGCGGATGGCGGCGGCGGTCAACGTTTTGCCTTGCTGATAAAGCTCGACATCGCCGCGCGCGGTCAGAACGCCGGTTTGCTCGTCGAAGGTGATTTCATCCGCCACCAGCGCAACGGGCGAGGCCGGGTCCGGCGCGGTCCGCGCGTCCTGCGCTTCGGCCGCGAAGCCGAGGGCGACGCCGAGCGCCGCGCGCGCCAGAAGCTTCAA
>JBBDTD010000068.1:0-9580 GCA_040904645.1 Paracoccaceae bacterium | reverse complement strand
TATCGCAATGAGTCCGCCGAGGACGCGGCGGCGCGCGGCGCCCGGTTCGACGTGGTTCTCGCGCTCGAAATCGTGGAGCATGTCGCGGATATTCCGGCGTTCCTCGGCGCGCTCGCCACGCTGCTCCGCCCCGGCGGCATGCTGATTCTCTCCACCCTCAACCGCACGCCGGAAAGCTACGCCGCCGCGATTCTCGGCGCGGAGCGGCTTTTGCGCTGGTTGCCGCAGGGCACGCATGACTGGCGGAAATTCCCGACGCCGGAGGAACTTGAAACCGCGCTGGCGGAAGCCGGGCTGGAGGTGGTGGACGCGAAAGGCATGCTCCCCGACCTCAGGCGCGGCGGCTGGCGGATCGGCGAAAGCCTTCGGGTGAATTATATCATGACGGTGCTGAAACCGGCCTGAGCGCCGCCTGAAGAGCCGCGGCGAGGCAAGCCCCGCCGCGGCCCCGCTCAGCCGGGCATCCGCGCGTCATATTCCTTCCGCAAACGCGTCCAGCAGTCCCAGAACGGCGCGGGCTGCGCGCCCGCAACGCGCGCGACAAGAACATCGAGATGAGAGTGCCAGCCGGCGCCGATCATCAACCTCATGGCGCGCTCCGGTATTCTGCGATGGGTGACCGTGAGCAGCACCCCCTCGCCCTCCGGCCTCAACTCGAACGAAACGTCGCCGGCGCCCGACCAGGCGATGACGAGCTTGCGGGGCGGGTCGAGCTCCACGATCCGGCTCTCCATCCGATGTTCGCCCGAAAAACCTTCCGGGCGCTCGCCCGGCGGGTCGGTCAGCTCGCTGTTGCGCCAGACGAGTTCGAACGGCGCGCCGACCTTCATCGCCATCTCCCCCGACGCCAGCCATTTGGCGCGGAGTTCGCTTTCGGTGAGATAGGCCCATACCCGCTCCACAGATCCCGGCATGAGCCGCCGTATGGTCAGAGTGTTGGCGGCGTCCACGTCGCCGAATGCGTCTATCGTCGATAGCTTGGTCATTTGTCGTCTCCTGTCAGGGTCTGGTTTTCGGGGTTTGGTATTCAGGGGTCTGATGTTCGAGGGCCTGTTCCTCGCCGAGCAGCTGTTCGAGGGCGTCCAGACGGTCGGTCCAGAAGCGCCGGTACTGGCCGAGCCATTGGTGGGCGGCGGCGAGCGGCGCCGGCTCCAGAAAGCAGATATGGGTTCGCCAACGCACCTCGCGCCGCACCAGCCCCGCGCCCTCAAGCACCTTGATGTGCTTGGAGACAGCCGCCAGCGAGATGTCGAACGGCTCCGCGAGTTGGCTGACGGACCGCTCCCCTTCGGAAAGGGCCTGGATCATGTGTCGGCGCGTCGGGTCGCCAAGCGCGTGGAATATTGCGTTCATCGGGCTGGCCTTTCGTTCAACCAATAAGTTGAATGTATGCGATTCCGCCCATGAGTCAACCATATTGTTTAATGACATATACGATGACCGGCCCGGACCCGGCGCAGTCGTGAAAACCAGCCGCCCCGCCTCTCCCCCGGCGCCGCGCGCTCTGCTATTCTTCCGGCATGCCGTCACTCTGCCGCACCTGTTTCAAGATTTTCGATCAGCCCGGCCGCTGCCCGGCCTGCCGCTCGCCACGCACGGCTTCGCATCCCGAGCTTTTCGCGCTCTCCATCGCCCATATCGACTGCGACGCGTTTTACGCCTCGGTGGAGAAACGCGATAATCCAGATCTCGCCGACCTGCCGGTCATCATCGGCGGCGGCGGCCGGCGCGGCGTCGTCTCCACCGCCTGCTACGTGGCGCGCATCGCCGGGGTGCGCTCCGCCATGCCGATGTTCAAGGCGCTCGCGCTTTGCCCGAACGCCGTCGTCCTGCCGCCGCGGATGGAGGCCTACGCCGCCGCCTCGCGCCAGGTCAGGGCGCTGATGGAGGCCGTGACGCCGCTGGTGGAGCCTCTCTCGCTCGATGAGGCGTTTCTGGACCTCACAGGCACGGCGCGGCTGCATGGCGGGCCTCCGGTGGAGACGCTCGCCCGGCTGCTCGCCCGGATCGAAGCTGAGGTCGGCATCAGCGCTTCCGCCGGGCTCAGCCACAACAAATTCCTCGCCAAGATCGCCTCCGACCTCGACAAGCCGCGCGGCCTCTCTCTCGTCGGCAGGGCAGAAACGCTGGATTTTTTGGGCCAACGCCCGGTTTCCACCATCTGGGGTGTCGGGGCGGCGGCGCGGGCGCGCCTCGCCGGCGACGGCGTTCGCACCGTGGGCGACCTGCGCCGCCAGCCGGAAGCCGCGCTTGTCGCCCGCTACGGCGCCATGGGGCGCCGCCTCTCCGCGCTTTCACGGGGCGAAGATGCCCGGATCATCACGCCGGACGCGCCGATCAAGTCCATCTCGGCCGAAACCACTTTTGACGAAGACATCGCCGCGCGCGAGCCGCTCGAAGCCCATCTCTGGCGCCTCGCCGTTCGCGTCGCCGACCGCGCCAAGGCGAAGGGGCTTTCGGGCCGCCGGGTCATCGTGAAACTGAAAACTCCTGACTTCCGCGGCCAGACGCGGCAGACCGCCCTTGCCGCCCCCACCCAGATCGCGGACCGCATTTTCCGCGAGGGCCGCGCGCTCCTGGGTCTCATGCTTCCGGCCGGGCCGTTCCGGTTGATCGGAATCGGGGTCGGCGACCTCGCCGTCGATCCTTTGAGCGACGATTCGGGCGACCTGCTCGACTCGAAGGCCGGCGCCCGCGCCGAAGCCGAAAGAGCCAGCGACAAGATTCGCGCACGGTTTGGCGCGGAAGCGATCATCAAGGGGCGCGGGTGGCGCTGAATTAGGCGGAAACGCACCTGGTCGACTCTACACCTTCGCTATCGCAACACATTTTTTAACCGTAAAGTAAAAAAAATATACAGATATATCAGATAGATGGATGATTTTATGTGACGCTATTTCGCGTATCTCCCGTTTATGCCGCAATGCACGCTTGCCAATGCTGCGTCGCACACTTACCTTCAAATCACGGTTTAGGCCGTAGCCCTTAGTCGGGCGTTTCCTCCCTTACTTGGGCCGCTTCGGCGGCCCATTTTTTTTGCCAGATCGCTCGTCGGCGAAATCGCCGCGCAAGGGACGGCAGGCGCCTTCGGTGAAGCGTTCATCGAAATAGCCCACAAGCCAAACCTGAGTTTCAGGCAGGCGCGGCTCTCCCCGCTACCGTAAACCTTCCATCACGCCAAGAACGGCATGCCCAGCGCCGACCATATGCTTGACCTTACGGCTGGTCCCGGCTCGGGCAAGATCAGCCTGATCGACGGGCTCGGTCGCATGGGCGTGAGAACCGCAGTGGAAGCCGGGCGGGCGATCATCGCCAATCAAGATGAGAAGAGGCGGCCCGCGCCTCCGCCCTGTCAGTCGGCGCTCACTCCGCCGCCACAGCGCCGGGGTTGTTCGGGTGGCGCGTCCAGTCGGCGTGATCGTCGCTGACCTTCTTGCCGGTGCGCGGGTCCGTCGCCCCCGCAGGCATCCGCTCCATGGTGATGCAGGCTTCAACCGGGCAGACGTTTACGCAGAGATTGCAAGCGACGCATTCGGCGTCGATCACCTCGAACACCCGGCCGGGCTTCATCGCGATCGCCTGATGCGATGTGTCCTCGCACGCCGCGAAGCAACGCCCGCACTTGATGCAGGCGTCCTGATCGATTTTCGCCTTGGTCACGTAGTTGAGGTTCAGGTGCTGCCAGTCGGTCACGTTCGGCACGGCGCGACCGACGAATTCGTCGACCGAGGCGAAGCCCTTCTGATCCATCCAGTCGGAAAGCCCGGCGATCATTTCCTTCACCACGTCAAAACCATAAGTCATCGCCGCGGTGCAGACCTGCACATTGCCGCAGCCGAGCGCCATGAACTCCGCCGCATCGCGCCATGTGGTGACGCCGCCGATGCCGGAAATCGGCATGCCGCGGGTTTCAGGGTCGCGCGCGATCTCCGCCACCATGTTGAGCGCGATCGGCTTGACCGCGGGGCCGCAATAGCCGCCATGGGAACCTTTGCCGTCGATAGTCGGCTCGGGTGCGAAATTGTCGAGATCGACGGCGGTGATCGAGCTAACCGTATTGATCAGCGAAACCGCGTCCGCCCCGCCTTTCCTCGCCGCCCGCGCCGGGTAGCGGATATCGGTGATGTTGGGCGTCAGCTTGACGATCACCGGCATGCGCGTCATCTGCTTGCACCAGCGCGCGACCATTTCGATATATTCGGGCACCTGCCCGACGGCGGAGCCCATTCCGCGCTCGCTCATGCCGTGCGGGCAGCCGAAGTTCAGTTCGATCCCGTCCGCGCCCGTGGCCTCCACTAACGGCAGGATCGCCTTCCACGCCGCCTCCTCGCAGGGGACCATGATCGAGACGATCATCGCGCGGTCCGGCCATGCCGCCTTCACCGCCTTGATCTCGCGGAGGTTCACCTCCAGCGGCCGGTCGGTGATCAGCTCGATATTGTTGAGGCCCAGAAGCCGCCGGTCCGCCCCCCAGATCGCGCCATAGCGCGGGCCGTTGACGTTGACGACGGGCGGCCCCGCCTCCCCCAGCGTCTTCCACACAACGCCGCCCCAACCTGCCTTGAAGGCGCGGGTGACGTTGTATTCCTTGTCCGTTGGCGGCGCGGAGGCCAGCCAGAACGGGTTCGGCGATTTTATGCCGAGAAAACTGGTTGAGAGGTCGGACATGTCAGGCTTCCTCGCTGGTCGCTGCAGGTTCGATGCGATTTGTAGATCCGGCGCGGTTCAGGGGCTGATCATCCGCCAGAGGGCGGCCAGCGCATTTCCGCCCAGCTCGCCCGCCTTCGGCGTCAGATAGGCCCAGAGTATGGCGCCCGGAATATTCGCGGCCTGAAACACCAGCCAGCCCATCGAAGCGGCGCCCGCTCCCAGAAATGCGATCGACCGAAGCGGGCCAAAAAAATGTCCGACCAGCACCGCCCAGACGCCCCAGCGCCGGAAAAGCGCCATGCCGCGCGCAACTGTTTGCGGCCGCCGGTTCAGCGGCCAACGGTCCAGCGCCGCGTCGCCATAGCGCCAGCCGATCCAGTAGGAGACGGTCGGGCCAATCACCGCGCCGACCGATGCGCCGAGCCAGACCGGGCCGAAATCCAGCGCACCCGCCGCAACCAGCCCGCCGATCGCGAAAAGGATGGCGGTCGAGGGAATGACGAGGAAAATGAGCGCCATCGTCTCCGCGAAGGCGAAGATCCCCACGATCAACGGCGCCCAGGCACGGTGCGCGCTGACAAATTCGACGACCGTGGAAACCACGTTTTCCATCAGGTTCTTTCATGGGCCAAGCGCGCGAACCCAGGGTGCGGCCAGCGCCCCCGCAACCGCGAGGCCAAGTAGCGGCGCTCATCTCGCGGCCATCAGCGCCGCGTGGATATCCTCCGCCGCGTCGCGCCCTTCGGCTACGGCGGTGACGGTCAGATCGTCGCCGCCAAGCGCACAATCGCCACCCGCCCATACGCCGGCGAGGGAGGTGCGCCCCGCCCCGGTGACGACGATCTTTCCGTCCTTGATCTCCAGCGCGGGGGCTTCGCCCAATTGCTGTCCGATGGCGCTCAGCACCTGATCGGCGGGAAGCGTGAATGTCTCCCCCGTCTCGACCAGACCATCGGCGCCTTCGACAGTGTAGGCGAACTCCACCGCCCCGGGCGCTGCGCCCCCGACGATCCGCTTCGGCGCCGCGTTGGAGACGATCCGCACGCCTGCGGTTGCGGCCAGATCCTGCTCGAAGCGGCTGGCGCCCATGCGCTCACGCCCACGCCGATAGGCGAGCGTGACATTTTCCGCGCCGAGCTTGCGCGCCTGAACTGCGGCGTCGATGGCGGTCATGCCGCCGCCGATCACCACTACGTTGCGCCCCACCGGCAGCGCGGCGCGATCAGGCCCCTGCCGCAACCCGGCGATGAAATCGACGGCGTCGGCGGCTGTCGCCCCGCCTCGACCTTGAGCGCGTTGACGCCGCCAAAACCCAAGCCGAGGGATACCGCGTCATGCGCCTCGCTCAGCGCCTTCAGCGTCAGGTCCGCGCCAAGCCGCTTGCCGGTGACCAGCGTGATCCCGCCGATCCCCATCAGCCAGTCCACCTCCCGCGCGGCGAAGCCGTCCACGGTCTTGTAGGCGGCTATACCATATTCGTTCAGCCCGCCCGGCTTGGGTTTCGCATCGTAAATCGTGACTTCATGGCCCTTCATCGCCAGCCGGTGCGCGGCCGCAAGACCGGCCGGGCCGGCGCCGACGACGGCGACGTGTTTGCCGGTGGCGGCTGCGCGTTTGAACGGATGAGGCTTTCCCATCAGGCGGTCGGTTGCGAAACGTTGCAGGCGGCCGATCTGGACCGGTTCGCCCTCCGCCGCCTCGCGCACGCAGGCCTCCTCGCAGAGCGTCTCGGTCGGGCAAACGCGGGCGCACATGCCGCCAAGAATGTTCTGCGCGAAGATCGTCTTCGCTGAAGCTTCCGGCGTTCCGGTGGAGATCTGGCGAATGAAAAGCGGGATGTCGATCGAGGTCGGGCAAGCGATGACGCAGGGCGCATCATGACAGAAATAGCACCGGTCGGAGGCGACCAGCGCCTCATGATTGTCGAAGGGGGGGTGCAGATCAGCGAAATTCGCCTCAATCTGATCGGCCGGCAGCCGTCCGGCCGCGAGGCCCGGCGTCAGTGGCGTGTTTGGCATCTGGCTACCACCCCATTTTTGACTATTTGGTAAAATCCTGTTGCCGCGGCGCCTGTTTGTCAAGCATCCACCGCACAAGAGCCCCGAAACTCGCCAGCGCAAAAACAAAACCCCGCGCATGAGGCGCGGGGTCGGGTAGTCCTGCTATCAAAGGATGCTGCGCTAAAGCGCCCGGAGGCACCATTTCAGGATCGCTTTTTGCACATGCAGCCGGTTTTCCGCCTCATCAAAAATCACCGATTGCGGGCCATCCAGCACCTCGGCGCTCGCCTCTTCCTCCCGGTGCGCGGGCAGGCAATGGAGGAAGATCGCGCCAGGCGCCGCACCGGCCATCAGCCGCGCCGTCACCTGATAGGGCGCAAGCTGATTATGGCGGCTTTCGCGCGCCGCCGCTTCGTCACCCATGGAGAACCATGTATCGGCGATCACGGCGTCGGCGCCCGCGACCGCGACGTCAGGGTCCCGCTCCACCTTCACATCGGCCCCCGCCGCCTTCGCCCAGTCGAGCGCCTTGGCCGAGGGCGAAAGCGTTTCCGGGCAAGCGAGCGTCAGCGAAAAACCGAACCTCGCCGCCGCCTCGATAAAGCTGGTCGCGACATTGTTCCCATCGCCCGTCCAGCAGAGCCGCCGTCCCGCGATCGGCCCCTGATGCTCCTCGAATGTCATGACATCGGCGAGAATCTGGCAGGGATGGCTGTCATCCGTCAGGCCATTGATCACCGGCACGGCGGCGTTGGCCGCCAACTCCAGCAGATTGTCGTGGCTGGTGGTGCGGATCATGATCGCGTCAACATAGCGTGAGAGAACCCGCGCCGTATCCGCCGCGCTTTCACCGCGGCCAAGCTGCATCTCGGCGGCCGAGAGCATCAGCGCGGAGCCGCCGAGCTGACGCATGGCTATATCAAAGCTGACGCGCGTGCGGGTCGAGGGCTTTTCGAAGATCATCGCCAGCGCATGGCCGCCAAGCGCCGGCGCCGGGTCCGGCGCGCCTTTCGGCAAACCGTACCGCGCCGCCTTCATCGCCTTCGCATCCTCGATGATCGCCCGCAGATCGTCGGTCCCAAGGTCGCGAATATCGAGGAAATGCCGGGGCTGCGCCCTTGCTCCACTCATGCCGCTTCGAGCGCGGCGGCGGCCGCGTCCAGCCGGGCCAGGGCCTCGTCGATCTCCGCCTCCGTCACGTTGAGCGGCGGCATGATGCGCACGACATTATCCGCCGCCGGCACCGTCAGGATGCCCGCGTCATAGCCGGCCTTCACTACATCGAGATTGGCCGCGACACATTTGAGGCCGAGCATCAACCCTTCGCCACGCGTGGCTTCGAACACTTCTGGATGCGCATCGACCAGCCCGCCGAGCTTCTGGCGAAGCTTGCCGGCCATGCGGTTGACGTGATCGAGGAAACCGGGCGCGGTGATCTCCTCCAGCACCGCTGTCGCGACGGCGCAGCCGAGCGGGTTGCCGCCATAGGTGGAGCCGTGCGAGCCCGCGACCATGCCCGAGGCGGCTTTTTCCGTGGCGAGGCAGGCGCCGATGGGGAAGCCGCCGCCAATACCCTTGGCGATCGCCATCACATCGGGCGTGACCCCGGCCCACTCATGCGCGAAGAGCCGCCCTGTCCGCCCGACGCCGCATTGAATCTCATCGAAGATCAGCAGCGCGCCGGCTTCGTCAGCGATCTCGCGGAGGGCGCGCAGGAAGTCCCGCTCGATGGGGATGATCCCCCCCTCGCCCAGCACCGGCTCGATGCAGATCGCGGCGGTTTTCGGCCCCACCGCGGCGCGCACGGCGTCGAGGTCGATGGGCGCCTTCACGAAACCGGGAAGCAACGGGCCGAAGCCTTTCGCCATCTTCTCCGTCCCGGCGGCGGAAATGCCGGCGAAGGTTCGGCCGTGGAAATTGCCGTCAAAAACCACTGTCTCCACCCGTTCGGCCTGGCCGATATGGTGCTGATATTTGCGCACCATCTTGAAGGCGCATTCCATCGCCTCAGCGCCCGAATTGGTGAAGAACACAGTATCAGCGAAGGTCAACTCACACAGCCGCGCCGACAGCGTCTCCTGCCAGGGCGCGCGGTAGAGATTGGAGGTGTGCCAGAGCTTGCCGGCCTGCTCGGTCAGCGCCGCCACCAGCCTGGGGTTGGCGTGGCCAAGGCAATTGACCGCGATCCCGGCGCCGAAATCCAGATGGCGTCGGCCCGAACCGTCGATCAGCCAGGCGCCTTCGCCGCGCACGAAATCATGGTCTGTGCGCGCATAGGTCGGCATTACGGTCGGGATCATCTGGTCGGCCCTCCTTTTTGGGGCGATGCGAAAACGTCAACGCCCCGCTTGCGGTAACGGCAGGCGAGGCGGTCGAGTTATCAGGTAGCGGCGCCGGGCTGTCAATCGAAGCGGCCCGCGCCCGCGCCGCTGGTGAGCAGCCCCAGCGCGCCGACGCCGACGCCCTCCTCCAGCGGCGCATGGCTCAAAAGCACCCGCATGAAGATCGCGCCGAAAACCATGTCGAGCGCCAGTTCGTGGTCGAGATCGCGGCGCGCCTCCCCGGCCTCGACGGCTGCGAACAGCAGCGCCCGGCCGCGTCGCCGTCCGTCCAGCAGCACATGATTGCGAAACGCCTTGAACAGCTCGCCATCCTGCTCCGCGCTGGCCAGCATCACCGCCATCTGCCGCCCCTGGCGGGAGGCGAGCCGGCGCGCGGTCTCTTCGAGAAGCGCGCCAAGCGCGGCCAGCGGCGAAGCTGGCGCCGCCTGGGCGGCGCTGACGGGAGCGGGGGCGCTTGGCGCCTCCATCAGCGCCGCCATGGCCAGTTCCTGCGCGTTGGCCCAATGGCGGTAAATGGTCGGCTTGCCGACACCGGAACGCGCTGCGACCGCCTCCATGGTCAGCCGCCCCGGCCCACCCTCGGCGATC
>JBBDTD010000067.1:0-9608 GCA_040904645.1 Paracoccaceae bacterium | reverse complement strand
AACTATGCCGAGCATGTCATGGTCTCGTACGAGCCGCTCCGCGCGCGCGACGACTGAGCCGCGATGGAGGCGGATTTCGTGATCGTCGGGGCCGGTTCCGCCGGCTCCGCGCTTGCGGCGCGCCTCTCCGAAGGCGGCGCGCGTTCCGTGCTGGTGCTCGAGCATGGCGGAACGGACGCGGGGCCGCTGATCCGCATGCCGGGCGCGCTTTCCTATCCGATGAACATGGCGCGCTATGACTGGGGCCTGAAGACCGAGCCCGAGCCGCACCTCGGCGGCCGGGTGTTGGCCGCGCCGCGCGGCAAGGTCATCGGGGGGTCATCCTCGATCAACGGCATGGTCTATGTGCGCGGCCATGCGCGCGATTTCGACCATTGGGTGGTGCAGGGCGCGGCGGGGTGGTCCGGCGCGGAGGTGGCGCCCTATTTCGACCGGATGGAGGCCTGGGACGGGCGCGGCGAGGGCGACGCGGACTGGCGCGGCGCCTCCGGCCCACTCCATGTGACGCGGGGCGCGCGCGCGAACCCGCTCTTCGGCGCCTTCATCCGCGCCGGGGCGGAGGCGGGATTCGAGCTGACCGAGGATTACAACGGCGAAAAACCCGAAGGCTTCGGCCCGATGGAGCACACCATCCATGAGGGCCGCCGTTGGTCCGCCGCCGACGCCTATCTGAAACCGGCGCTGAAGCGGGCCAATTGCCGCCTCTATCGCTGCCTCGCCCGAAAAGTGATCGTGGAGGAGGGCCGCGCGGTCGCGGTGGAGGTCGAACGTGGCGGGCGCATTGAGCGGATCGGCGCGCGACGAGAGGTGATCCTCTCAGCCTCCGCCTTCAACACGCCGAAGCTGCTGATGCATTCGGGTATCGGCCCGGCGGCGCATCTCAGCGAGCATGGAATCACGCCGGTGGCCGATCGGCCCGGCGTCGGCACCAATCTTCAGGACCACCTGGAAATCTATGTTCAGCAGGTCTGCGTCCAGCCGATCACGCTCTACAAGCACTGGAATCTGTTTTCCAAGGCGCTGGTCGGCGCGGAATGGTTGCTGCGGGGGACCGGGCCCGGCGCATCCAACCAGTTCGAAAGCGCGGGTTTCGTCCGCTCGGGCGCGGGGGTCGACTATCCCGACATCCAGTTCCATTTCCTGCCCTTCGCGGTGCGCTATGACGGCAGGGCGGCGGCGGAAGGGCACGGCTACCAGGCCCATGTCGGGCCGATGCGCTCCGCCTCGCGCGGGGCGGTGTCCCTTCGTTCAAAGGACCCGACCGCGCCGCCCCGCATCCGCTTCAACTATATGGCGGCGCCGCAGGACTGGGCCGATTTTCGCCACTGCATCCGCCTGACAAGAGAGATTTTCGCCCAGCCCGCCTTCGACGCCTTTCGCGGCGCTGAAATCCAGCCGGGCGCCGCCGTGCAGAGCGATGACGAGCTGGACGATTTCATCCGCGAGCACGTCGAAAGCGCCTATCACCCCTGCGGGACCGCGCGGATCGGACGACCGGACGACCGGATGGCGGTTGTCGATCCCGAATGCCGGGTGATCGGGGTGGAGGGGCTGCGCGTTGCGGACAGTTCGATCTTTCCGCGCATCACCAATGGCAACCTCAACGCGCCCTCGATCATGGCCGGCGAAAAGGCCGCGGACATGATCCTCGGCCGGGCGCCGCCGCCGCCGTCGAACCGGCGCCCCTGGATCAATCCGCGCTGGCGCGAGAGCGACCGGTGAGCGTCCATCCCTTCGGCTCCACCGCCGCCGGCGCGCCGGTGGAGGAAGTGCGCATCGCAGGCGGCGGGCTTTCGGCTTCCTTCCTGACCTGGGGCTGCGTCACGCGCGATTTGCGGCTGGAGGGGTTGGACCGGTCGCTGGTCCTTGGGCTGCGCTCGATTGAGGATTATGAGCGCAATGGCCATCAGCATATCGGCGCCATCGCCGGGCGCTGCGCCAACCGGATCTCCGGCGGGCGCTTCACCATCGACGGGCGGGATTATCAGGCGTCGCGGAATGTGGATGGCGCAACGACGCTCCATGGCGGCGATGGCGGGTTCGGCCGCTCGCTCTGGCGGCTGGAGGATCACGGCGCGGATCACGCGCTTTTCGCCATTCGGCACGAAGACGGGCAGGAGGGTTTCCCCGGCGCGATAGAGGCGAGGTGCGCTTATCGGCTGACGGACGGGGCGCTGGAGATCGGGTTGACGGCGCGCGCCGACGCGCCGACGCTCTGCAATCTGGCGCAGCACAATTATTACAACCTGTCCGGCGCGGCGCGGATCGACGATCACCGGCTCTGGCTGGCGGCGGATCGGCTGACGCCGCTCGGCCCCGACATGACGCCGAATGGCGCGGTGATCGCTGCGGAGAGCGCAAGTGACTTCACCGCGGAGCGGCCGGTCGGCGCTGCGCCGCTCGACGTCAATTTCGTGCTGGCGCCGGCGCGCCGCGCCGCGCCCGCGCCCGCCGCGCGGCTTTCGGCCGGCGGGGTGGAGTTGACGCTGGAGACGACGGAGCCGGGGCTTCAGGTCTATACCGCCGATGGGCTCGACCCTGCGCCGATAGCGGCGTCGGGGCGACCGCTCGGCCGGCGCGCCGGTCTCTGCCTTGAGCCGCAGCTTTGGCCGGACGCGGCCAACCATGCCGCGTTCCCCTCCGCCGTGCTTCGACCGCACGAAGTTTATCGCCAGATCACCCGGCTCCGGCTCAGCCGGGGTTGATCGCGCTTCCCCCGCACGCGGACCCGGCCTAGTGTCCGGGCGATGAACATACGTCATCTTCGCACCCTTCTCGCCGCTGTCGAGCGCGGCTCCTTCGCCGCGGCGGGGGAGGCTGTCGGCGTCTCCCATTCCGCTGTCAGTCTTCAGATCAAGTCGCTGGAGGATGAGCTCGGCGTCGTGTTGTTCGACCGGGCGAAACGCCCGCCGGCGCCTACGGCGCGCGGTCGGGCGCTGGCGGATCACGCGAAGAAGACGCTTGAGCTCTTCGACGCGGCGCCGGCGGTCGCGACGGGCGCGCTGGTGAAGGGCAAGCTGACCGTGGGCGCGGTGCCGACCACGCTTTCGTCGCTCCTGCCGCCGGCGCTGGCGACGCTGCGCGATCATCACCCCGAACTTCGGATCGAGATCCGTTCCGACAGCTCCGCCAGCCTCGCGGCCCGGCTGACGAGGGGCGAGCTGGACATCGCCATCTGCACCCGCCCGGATCCCTCGCCCCCCGGGCTCGAATGGCGACATATCGCGACCGAGCCCTTCGTGGTGATCGGCCCGGTTCACGCGGCCGGGGAAACGGATGAAGAGCTGCTGACCGCGCTTCCCTTCATCTGGTTCAATCGCAAGACATGGGCGGGGCGCGGGATCGAGGCGGAGCTGTCGCGCCGCGGCGTCGCGGTGAGATCCGATATCGAGGTGGATTCGCTCGAAGCCATCGCCACGCTGGTCGGCGCCGGGCTCGGCGTTTCCATCGTGCCGGTCTGCAAGGGCGCGCGGCCCTTTCCGCCGCGCCTGCGCTCGCTGCCTTTCGGCTCGCCGCCTTACGCGCGCGAAATCGGCGCCCTCGTCGCGCCCGAAGGCGCGCCGGACGATCTGATCGAGGCGCTGCTCGCAGCGCTGAGGGCGGTTTGAAGTTAATTCATCAAGAGAATCTCACGTTAATAGTTAATATATCTCGCTTTCATGAGTAATGCTAAAAGAATACCCTTCCCTCGCGGTTTCGTGAGCGATTTTGCGGCCGAAGGGGAGAGTTTCACATGTACGATTCCGAAACCGTACGCGGCCCGTGGTTTGGCCTCAGCGCTGAGCAGGAGGCGCTTCGCAACCGCGCGCGCAGCTTGGCCGATGACGTGGCCGCGCCGCTGGCGGCGGAAACGGATCGGACGGAAAGCTACCCCTGGAAGGTGGTCGAGGCGCTCAGCGCAGCCGGCTTCATGGGCCAGACCGTGCCGGTCGACCTCGGCGGACAGGGGCGCAGCTATTTCGATACAGTGCTGGTGATAGAGGAATTGGCGCGGGTGTGCGGCGTCTCCGCGCGGATCATGGTCGAAGGCAATATGGGCGCTGTCGGCGCGATCCTCGCCTATGGCGATGAGGCGCAGCGGCGGCTGGCGGCTGGCCACGTGCTTTCCGGCGACAAACCGGCGATCTGCATCACCGAGCCGGGCGCAGGCAGCGCCGCGACCGAAATGTCCACCACCGCGCGCCGCGAGGGCGGGGGCTGGGTTCTGAACGGGCGCAAGCACTGGATCACCGGCGGCGGCGTCTCCCGCCTTCATCTGATCTTCGCGCGGGTTGTCGAAGATGGCAAAGATCTCGGCATCGGCGGCTTCATCGCCCTGAAGGGAGAAGAGGGGCTGAAGATCGGCGCGCGGGAGCCGGCGCTTGGCCTGCGCGGCATCCCCGAGACCGAAGTGATATTCGACGACCTGCGCCTTGGCGACGACCGGCTGATCTCGCCGCCCGAAGGGGTGAAGCGCGGGTTCGCGGCGCTGATGAGCGCCTATAACGCGCAGCGCGTCGGCGCCGCGACGGTGGCGCTCGGCATCGCGCGGGGCGCCTATGAGACGGCGCGCGATTTCATGAAAACGCGCGAACAGTTCGGCCGCCCCATCGCGGAATTTCAGGGCCTGCAATGGATGCTCGCCGATATGGCGATGAAGATCGACGCCGCGCGGCTGATGATCTGGCGCGCGGCGCTGTCGGCGGAGATGACGGGAACCGGCTTCCCCGACCCGCTTCTGGCGGCCGAGGCCAAGATCGTGGCGTCGGAAATGGCGGTGGAAGTGACGAACGCCGCGCTCCAGATTCACGGCGCGGCGGGCTATTCGCGCAATAACCCGGTGGAGCGCATGCTGCGCGACGCACGCATGTTCACGATTGGCGGAGGCACCGCCCAGATGCTTAGGAATCTGGTCGCAGGCCAGATATTGGAAATGAAGACGCCGCAGAGCCGGGGCGGCTACCTGCCGCCCGCCGTAAAGGACGCATGATGAAAGACGTCGCCACGGTGACGCTGAGCGCCGCAGATGTGATCGCCCGGCGGCTCGCCGAAGCCGGTTGCCGCCACGCGTTCGGCATTCCGGGCGGCGAGGTTCTGGCGCTGATGGACGCGCTCTGCCGCGCCGGGCTGGCGGTGACGCTGGTGAAGCATGAAAATTCCGGCGGCTTCATGGCCGAAGGCGCCTGGCACGCGACCGGTGCGCCCGGCGTGCTTTTCGCCACCATCGGCCCCGGCATCGCCAACGCCGCGAATGTCATCGCCAACGCCTGGCAGGACCGGACGCCGCTGATCGTCCTGACCGGCTGCGTGCCGGCGGCGGAGGCGATGAGCTACACCCATCAGGTTTTCGATCATGTGCGGTTTCTGGAGCCGATCACCAAGGCCGCGATCAGGGTGGAAGCCGGTTGCGCCGCGCTCGCCATCGACAAGGCGCTGAAGATCGCGACCAGCGGGCGCCCCGGCCCCGTGGTGCTCGACGTGCCGATCGACGTGCAGAGGGAGGCGCTGGATTTCCGCCGCTCCACCCATGCGCCGGACGCGCCGATGGCGCCCTCTGGCGCGGCGCTCGAGGAAGCGCGCCGCTGGCTGGCGGCGGCGGAGCGCCCGCTGGTGATCGCGGGGCTCGACGTGCTGACCCAGCGCGCCGGCGCGGCCGTGGCCGATTTATCCGCCCGCCACGGCGCGCCGCTTGTGACCACCTACAAGGCCAAGGGCGCAATTGCGGAGACAGAGGCGCTGTCGATGGGCGGCGCCGGCCTCTCGCCGCTGGCCGACCAGGAATTGTCGCCGCTGATTCAAGCCTCCGACTGCGTGATCCTCGCCGGCTATGACCCGATCGAGATGCGCGTGGGCTGGCGCGATCCGTTTGGCGGGAATCAGCGGGTGATCGACATCGCCGCCGTCGCCAACACCCATTACATGCATCAGGCGCCGCTCAACTTCATCGGTGACGTCGCCGCCAGCCTTGCGGCGCTCTCCCACGATCTGGCGCCCCGCGCGACCTGGCCGGGCGGCGAGCCTGCGGCGGCGAAGGCGCGGCTTCGCGCCGCGTTTCGCTCGGATGAGGTATGGGGCCCCGCCGCCGTGGTGGACGAGACGCGCCGCGCCGCGCCGGCCGGCGCGGTGGCGACGGTCGACAGCGGCGCGCACCGCATCGTCGCCTCCCATGTCTGGGAGAGCGATCATCTCGGCGGGCTCTTGCAGTCCACCGCGCTTTGCACGATGGGCTGCGCGGTGCCGCTCGCCATCGGCCGCAAACTGGCGGAGCCGGACCGCCCGGTGATCGCCTTTGTCGGCGACGCCGGGCTCGAGATGTTCCTCGGAGAACTGGCTACGGCGCGCGATCTGCGCCTTGGCCTGCCGATCGTCGTTTTCGTAGACGAGCAGCTTGGCCTGATCGAACTGAAGCAGCGCGGCTCCGGCATGGAGACGCTGGGGGTTGAGTTCCCCGCCACCGATTTCACCGCCGTCGCCAATGCGATGGGCGGCGTCGGCGTCACGGTCTCTGACCGTGCGTCTCTTCACGAAGCCGTCAGCGCCGGCTTGCAACGCCGGACCTTCACACTCATCTCCGCGATGATCGGGAGAAACGCATATGATGGACGGATTTGAACCAAACCGCGCGCCCCGCGCCGGCCGAGACCTGCGGGGCGTTCCGGTTTCCTACGCGGATCCCGACGCCATCGAAGGGCTGGAGCGGGCGCTGGAGATCTCGCTCGCGTTCCGGGGCGACGCGATAGCGGAGATAGACCGCGTTCTGACGGATCACCCGGACTTCATCATGGGCTGGCTCTTCAAGGCAGGCTGGCTGACCCAGGCGATGGAAACGCGGATCTACGACGAAATGGTCGCTGCGCTGCGGCAGGCGGAGGCCCGGGCAGGCGACGCCAACGAGCGCGAGCGCGGCCATCTGGCGGCGGTTCAGGCTTGGGTGCGTGGCGATTTCTACGGCGCAGTACAGGCGTGGGAGAAGGTCCTGGTCGCCTGGCCGATGGACCTCTTCGCACTTGAGCTGGTCCATTACACCGACGTGCTCCTCGGCGATGTCGTCGGGCAGCGCGACTGCGTGGCGCGGGTTTTCAACCTCTGGGACGAAAGCGTGCCCGGATATGAGTTCGTCCTCGGTTTTTACGCCTTCGGGCTGGAGGAGAATCGCGATTTCGCCCTCGCGGAGGAAATGGGCCGACAGGCTCTCTGCATCCGTCCGGACAACCCTTATGCGGTTCACGCCGTCTCCCACGTGATGGAGATGAACGGCAGGCAGGCCGGCGGCATCCGGTTCATGAAAGAACAGGAAAGCCGCTGGGGCTCCTCGAACTTCGCCAATCACCTCTGGTGGCACACTTCGCTTTTCCACCTCGATATCGAGGAACGGGCCCGGGTGCTGGCGATCTATGACGCGCATCTGAACTCCGAAGGCAAGGCGCAGGACAAATACGAAGAGCTGGACGCCGCCGCGCTGCTTTGGCGCCTCAAGATGGTGGGCGTCGATGTTGGCGATCGGTGGAAGCATCTGGCTGACAAGTGGGAGCCGGCGGCGCAGGATACGCTCTATGCGTTCAACGACGTTCACGCGATGATGGCCTATGTGGCGGATGACCGTAAGGACGCGCAAAAAGCGCTGCTGACCGCGAATGAACGCTATGTCGAAAACGCCTCCGACGCCAATGTCGCGATGAGCCGGGAAATCGGCTTGCCGTTCTGCCTCGCCATTCAGGATTTTGAGGCCGAGCGCTACGGCGCCTGCGTCGACCGGCTTTTGCCGGTGCGCTACATGACCCACCGCCTTGGCGGCAGCTACGCCCAGCGCGACGTGATCGGCTGGACGCTGCTGGAGGCGGCGCTGCGGGCGAAGCGTTTCGACCTCGCCCTCGCGCTCGCCAATGAGCGGACGGCGCTGAAGCCCACCTCCGCGCAGAACTGGCGCTGCGTGGCGCGGGCGTTCCGTGGACTTGGGGTGCAGGGACGCGCCGACCGCGCGGAGGCCAGGGCGCAATCATTGATCGCGGGCTGAGTTTCGCCGGCTTCCGATTCCGCCAGCATCGGGAACCGTCCTTCCAACAAATGGAAAGCCCGCCGGAAGGTGCGCGCTTCGGCGCGTGCTGAGAGGGAGGGGCGCAGAGCGCCGTCGATCACCGCCGCGCCCTGAATTTTCGGCGCCGCCGTCGGGCGGCGACCCGGCGTCACAAGTGACGCGGCTCCGCCGGAGGTATTTCTGAAAACCGATTAACCCATGGAGCGGGCGAGGCGATTCGAACGCCCGACCCCAACCTTGGCAAGGTTGTGCTCTACCCCTGAGCTACGCCCGCATCCTTGGGTGACGCGCGTTATAAAGATTCGGCGGCCCTTGGCAAGCGCGTTTTCTGCGAAGTATGCGTCGTCACTCCGGGCGTCGATGGTGCCGCCGCTCAGGGAAGGGAAGACGATGGAAGCCAGACTATCGGCGGAGGACCTCACGGCGGAGCGGCGGATCACCGGCTTTCTGGAAAAGCTGGGCGTCGCCTTCGCGCTGCACCGCCATGAGCCTGTCTTCACGGTGGATCAGAGCAGCGCCATCAGCGATGCGCTGCCCGGCGCCCACACCAAGAATCTTTTCCTGAAATCGAAGAGGGGCGATCTGGTTCTGGCGAGTTGTTTCGGCGACCGGCGCATACGCATCTCCGATCTCGAAAAGGCCATAGGCCTGCGGCGGCTGAGCTTCGGCGCGCCGGATTTGCTGTTTTCCGCCCTCGCCGTGCGGCCCGGCTCGGTCACGCCATTCGCCCTGATGAACGACGCCGATCGGCGCGTCCGGTTGATCCTCGATCAGCGGATGCTGGCGACGGAGCCGCTGAATTTCCACCCGCTCCACAATGCGGCGACCATCGCGATATCCGCGGCCGGTTTCAGCGCTTTTCTCGCCGCCACCGGCCATGCGCCCGAGGTCGTGGATTTCGACGCGCTGGAAGCGCAGGCCGAAGCGGCGCGCGAAAAGACCGGCTGAACCATTGTCCTTCGGCCCCCACACGCACTATGTCGTGGCAAACGGAGGAGTGAGGCCGACATGCTTAATCTGGGGACCGGCGCCGAGGCGCCCGCAGCCGCAACCGATCTGGTGAAGGACGGCACGGACGAAAGTTTCATGGCCGATGTCATCGAAGCCTCGAAAGAGGTGGCGGTGATCGTCGATTTTCAAGCCGAGTGGTGCGGGCCGTGCAAAACGCTCGGCCCGGCGCTGGAGGCGGCGGTGAGAGCGGCGAAGGGCAAGGCGAAGCTGGTCAAGATCGACATCGACAAGAACCCGCAATTCGCCTCTCAGCTTCGCGTCCAGTCGATCCCCGCGGTTTTCGCTTTTGTCGATGGTCGGCCCGTCGATGGGTTCATGGGCGCGCTTTCCCCGTCTGAAATCAAGGCGTTCGTCGAGAAGGCCGCGGCCGAAGGCGGCGCCGGGGCGTCTGAAGCCGCCGGAATAGACGAGGCGCTGGACGCCGCCGACCAGATGTTGGTCGATGGCGCGATCCCGGACGCGGTTGAAACCTTCGCGGCTGTGCTGGAGGCGGAACCTGCGAACGCCCGCGCCGTCGCCGGCCTCGCGCGCGCCTTCGCCGCCGCCGGGCAGCCGGATCAGGCCCGCGCCGCGCTCGACGCCG